>NZ_JASCAM010000022.1:0-376243 GCF_029967835.1 Enterobacter sp. V87_3
GCCTTACCCGGCCTACTAAACAGAATCGTAGGCCGGGTAAGGCGCAGCCGCCACCCGGCTTAAAACCTACGCCTGTGTTTCCTGCCAGTCAGCCAGCGTATACAGCGTGGCACCTTCCGCCGCCATATCCATAAACGCCTGAGCGCTGTCCTGCGGCTGAATGTTCACGCCGCGACAGCCGTCGGTAATCACGCTGACGGTGTAGCCAAGCTGCAACGCATCCAGCACGGTGAACTTCACGCAATAATCCGTTGCCAGCCCCATAACGATCAGCTCGGTGATTTCATGGTGCCGCAGCCACGCGTACAGCGCCGTTTTCTGACGATGACCGTTGTCGAAAAAGGCGCTGTGGCTGTCGATGGCCGGGTTTTCCCCTTTTTGGAACACCGCATCAATGGCTTTCTGATTGAGCAGCGGGTGGAGCTCCGCGCCCTCGGTCTGCTGTACGCAGTGATCGGGCCAGAAGGTTTGCGCCAGTCCGTCCAGTTCACCCTGGCTGTAAGGCTCAGCGTTGTGCTGGCTGGCAAAGCTACCGTGTTTGGCCGGATGCCAGTCCTGGCTTGCCACTACCGCTTCGCCGCGTGCTTTACACCAGTCGATCAGCGTATTCGCCACGTCAACGGTGCTGTCGCCTTCCGCGACGGCGAGCGCGCCGCCCGCACAAAAATCATTTTGCAAATCGACCAGTAACAGAGCGCGTTGCTTCATAAAGCCTCCTTATTCGTCCGGGGTCAGTTCGCCGCGCAGGTTTTGCATCATTGCGCGGCGAATGGACGCTATGTCCAGATCCTGACTCAGTAAATAGTGAAGTTTAGTCAGCGTGGCCTCGACGGTCATATCAAAACCGCTAATAACGCCCGCATGGGCCAGCGCGTTGCCGGTGGCGTAGCCGCCCATATTCACCTTACCGGACATGCACTGGGTCAGGTTGACTACCACGATCCCGCGATCGCTTGCCTCCTGAAGCTCTTTCAGGAACTCACCGTTTTGCGGGGCATTACCCACGCCGTAGGAGCGCAGGATCAGCGCCTTCACCGGCTGGCGCAGGAAGTTGCGCACCACATCGGCCGAGATCCCCGGATAGATGGTGACCACGCCAATCGGCTGCGGCGTGATCGGGTGGACGATCAGCTCGCCTGCGGTATTGGGTGCCGGTGGGGTGCCAAGACGACGAATATGAATGCCCGCTTCAAGCAGCGGCGGCAGGTTGGGGGACGCAAACGCGTCGAAGCCATCCGCGTGCGCTTTCGTCGTGCGGTTGCCGCGATAGAGACGGTTATTGAAGAACAGGGACACTTCGTTAATCGGGTAGTTGGCCGCAACGTACAGGGAGTTAAGCAGGTTGATCTGCCCGTCCGAGCGCAGTTCCGCCAGCGGAATTTGTGAGCCGGTGACGATAACCGGTTTACTCAAATTCTCGAGCATAAACGAGAGCGCCGAGGCGGTGAAGGCCATCGTATCGGTGCCGTGCAGGATCACAAACCCATCGTAGTCGTCGTAATGGGCTTTGATGTCTTCCGCAATATGCTGCCAGTCTTCCGGCGTCATGTCGGAGGAGTCCATCAACGGCGCATACTCGTGAATGGTAAAGTCAGGCATTTCCGGGCGGTGGAACTCCGGCATCAGGGCAAGCTGACGCTGGAGATGGCCGGAGACCGGAATATAGCCGTTTTCGGAACGCTGCATACCAATGGTACCGCCGGTATAGGCGACGTAAATCGATTTCTTCTGCATGAGGTTGAATTCTGTTGCTTAAACGAAAAATCCCCTCTTCATGGAAGAGGGGACGAATTTAACGGACGTTAGCACAGGTCAGACAAAACGCGTAACGGCTTTGCGGGTCGTTAAAGGCCGCGAGTTTGTCGCTCTCCGCCTTCATCGCTTTTGCCGCAGTGGCGACAGGCGCAGGCAGATAAGCCTGCATCGCTTCAGGCAGCATCGCGCGCACGGAAACGGACATGCTGTTCATCACCATATCGAAGAACGATGGCTCGTCCTGATAATAGTCCACATGCCACTGCTTGAGTTTTGCCAGCTCTGCCGCTTTTTTCACGGCGTCATCGAAATCACCCAGGCTGTCTACCAGACCGTTGCTTTTCGCATCCTGACCGGTCCAGACGTGGCCTTGCGCAATCTGGTCAATCTGCTCTGGCGTTTTTTTACGGGAGTCTGCAACCAGGGTGATAAAGCGCTTGTACCCGTTCTCAATGCTGAGCTGCATCATTTCCGAAACTTCCGGTGGCAGGGACTTGGTCACCGAAACATCGGCCAGCGGTGAAGTGGCGACGCCATCGGTATGCACGCCGAGATAATCCAGGCTGTTTTCAACGGTGTTAATGACCCCGAAGATACCAATTGAGCCAGTCAGCGTGCTGGGGTTCGCCACGATGTAGTTCGCAGGCGTGGAGATCCAGTAGCCGCCGGATGCTGCCATTCCGCCCATCGAGACCACCACCGGCTTGCCTGCGGCACGCGCGGCGGCCAGCTCGGCGCGGATCACCTCAGAGGCGCTGACGCTGCCGCCTGGGCTGTTTACGCGCAGAACAATCGCTTTTACCTTCGGATCGAGGCGCGCATCGCGGATTTGTGATGCGGTCGTATCGCCGCCCACGTTCCCCGGCGTTTCCTGGCCGTCCATAATCGCGCCGTTAGCAAAGACCACCGCGATGCTGTCACCGCTGTCATCCGGTTTTTTCGCCGCGTAATCGTACATGCTGATGGCGCTGTAGTTTTTGTCCTCTTTACTCCAGCCAAACTGTTTGGTCAGCGCTTTTTCAACGTCAGCGCTTGAGCCGAGCGCATCGACCAGTTTGTTGTCGAGAGCATATTTGGCGGTATCACCGTCGGCCTTACGCAAGCCGTCCAGCACGCCCTGCGCGCCAGGGAAGACTTGTTCTTTGGTGATTTGACGGTTCGCGGCGATGGTTCCCAGATAGTTTTGCCACAGCTCGCCAATCCAGCGGCTGTCCGCTTCACGAGCCGCAGGCGACATATCGTCACGGATGAACGGTTCAACGGCAGATTTATAGGTGCCGACGCGGAAGACGTGGGTTGTGACTTTCAGCTTGTCGAGCAGCGATTTGTAGTATAGGCCGTTGGTCGCGAAGCCGTGCAGGTCAACCGTGCCCTGCGGCGAGAGCCAGATTTTATTGGCGAAGCTTGCCAGATAGTATTGCCCCTGGCTGTAGCTGTCGCCGACGGCAATCACCGGCTTACCGGCGTCACGGAATTCGCGCAGCGCTTTGCCGATGTACTGCATCGACGGCTGATCGGCCCCGGCAAAATCTTTCAGGTCGAGCACGATACCGGTGATGTTGCGGTCGTCTTTTGCCTGACGGATGGTGTCCACAATATCGAACAGGGAGTTTTCCTGCAGGCGGTCGGAGGTTGCGCCAAACAGCTGGCGGCCAATCACGCCCAGGCGGTTGCTGGTGGATGGTTTATCCACGATCACCCCGGTGATATCAAGCAGCAGCGCACCGCGCGTTGCATGCTGTGCCTGGCTTGTGCTGCTGATGTGCATCCAGATGCCTACGCAAACCAGCACCAGGAAGATGAAGAAAATGTTCATCACCAGGTTGCGGACGAAGTTGAGCAGTCGCCACGTCCATTTAAAGAAACCGGCAAAGATTCGCCAAAGGGTTCGCATGTATTCTCCCTAACCAGAAAATGACTGTTTCCGTCGACACGAGACGGCAATGTGGGGTTATCGTAATGACCCAACCGCCTCTTGTCAGCAGGAATCGCCTGCCGCGCTGTAACAAAATCTGCTGCCGTGTTAATTTTGTGAGCAAATTTCAAGACAGGAGTTAACCAATGGACGCACTTGAACTGCTCGTTAACCGTCGTAGCGCTTCCCGCCTGGCCGAACCGGCCCCTGTGGGGGAGCAGCTGGAAAATATTTTGCGTGCCGGCCTGCGTGCGCCGGATCATGGCACCCTTCAGCCGTGGCACTTCTTTATTATTGAAGGTGAAGGACGCGAGCGCTTCAGCGCCCTGCTGGAAAAAGGGGCCGTGGCAGCAGGTCAGGATGAGAAGGGCATCGAGAAAGCGCGCAGCGGGCCATTCCGCGCACCAATGATTATCGCCGTAGTGGCGAAATGCCAGCCTGACCATAAAGTGCCCGTCTGGGAGCAGGAGATGTCCGCGGGCTGCGCGGTCATGGCGATGCAAATGGCCGCGCTTGCCCAGGGCTTTAACGGCATCTGGCGTACCGGTCCGCTGACCGAAAGTGCCGCCGTCCGCGAGGGGTTATCCTGCGGTGAGCATGATAAAATTGTCGGTTTACTCTATCTCGGCACGCCGCAGCTTAAAGCCTCCAGCAGCATAAACGTGCCGGATACCTCGCCTTTCGTCAGCCGTTTTTAATTCCCCGCGCTAAACTGTCTGGATTCTGAGCATCCGCCGCAGAATTCAGACAGTCATACTTACCTCTTTATGGAATGAGCGCTACCATAGCGCGATTGCAATGACAGGAGATGTCCATGAGCGAGCAAACCATTCGTTTAACGCAATACAGCCACGGAGCCGGTTGCGGTTGTAAAATTTCCCCGAAGGTGCTGGAAACCATCCTGCACAGTGAGCAGGCGAAGTTTGTCGACCCGAACCTGCTTGTCGGCAACGAAACGCGTGACGATGCAGCGGTATATGACCTGGGGAACGGCACCAGCATTATCAGCACCACCGATTTCTTTATGCCGATTGTCGATAACCCGTTTGATTTCGGGCGCATTGCGGCCACCAACGCCATCAGCGATATCTTCGCGATGGGCGGCAAGCCGATCATGGCGATTGCGATCCTGGGCTGGCCGATCAACACCCTTGCGCCGGAAATTGCCCGCGACGTAATCGAAGGCGGACGTTTTGCCTGTCAGCAGGCGGGTATTGCGCTGGCGGGAGGGCACTCTATCGATGCGCCGGAGCCGATTTTTGGTCTGGCCGTGACGGGCGTGGTGCCGACCGAGCGCGTGAAGCGCAACAGCACCGCGCAGGCGGGCTGCAAACTGTTCCTCACCAAGCCGCTGGGCATTGGCGTGCTGACCACCGCCGAAAAGAAATCGCTGCTCAAGCCGGAGCATATCGGTCTGGCAACGGAAGTGATGTGTCAGATGAACCTGGCCGGTGCGGCGTTTGCCAACATCGACGGGGTGAAAGCCATGACCGACGTCACCGGCTTTGGCCTGCTCGGTCACCTGAGCGAAGTGTGTCAGGGCGCAGGCGTGCAGGCGCAGGTCTGGTATCAGGACGTGCCGAAGCTGCCGGGCGTGGAAGAGTACATTGCGCAGGGCGCGGTACCGGGCGGTACGCAGCGTAACTTCGCCAGCTACGGTCATCTGATGGGTGAGATGCCTGAGGCGTGGCGCGACCTGCTGTGCGATCCGCAAACCTCCGGCGGCCTGCTGCTGGCGGTCACGCCGGAAGCAGAAGCGGATGTACAGGCGACCGCCGCTGAGTTTGGCATCACCCTGACGGCGATCGGCGAGCTGGTTACCGCCCGCGGTGGCCGTCCGATGATTGAGATCCGTTAATTCGATGCGGTTGTTTATTGCCGAAAAGCCAAGTCTGGCCCGAGCCATTGCCGATGTGCTGCCTAAACCGCATCGCAAAGGCGACGGCTTTATCGAATGCGGAAACGGGCAGGTGGTGACCTGGTGTATCGGTCACCTGCTCGAGCAGGCGCAGCCGGACGTCTATGACAGCCGCTATGCCCGCTGGAACCTCAATGACCTGCCCATCGTGCCGGAAAAATGGCGGTTGCAGCCCCGTCCCTCGGTGACCAAACAGCTCAACGTCATCAAGCGCTTCCTGCATGAGGCGTCTGAAGTCATCCACGCGGGTGACCCTGACAGGGAAGGGCAACTGCTGGTGGACGAGGTGCTGGATTATCTTGAGCTGGCCCCGGAAAAACGCCAGCAGGTGCAGCGCTGCCTGATCAACGACCTCAACCCGCAGGCGGTGGAGCGTGCAATTACGCGTCTGCGCGCCAACAGCGAATTTATCCCGCTGTGCGTCTCGGCGCTGGCGCGTGCGCGTGCGGACTGGCTCTATGGCATCAATATGACCCGCGCCTACACCATTCTCGGGCGCAACGCGGGTTATCAGGGCGTGCTCTCCGTCGGGCGCGTTCAGACGCCGGTACTGGGGCTGGTGGTACGGCGTGATGAAGAGATCGAAAACTTCGTCGCCAAAGATTTCTTCGAAGTGAAAGCGCACATCGTTACCCCGAAGGACGAACGGTTTACCGCCGTCTGGCAGCCGAGTGATGCGTGCGAATCTTATCAGGACGAAGAGGGGCGACTGCTGCACCGTCCGCTGGCGGAGCACGTCGTTAACCGCATTACCGGTCAGCCCGCTATCGTCACCAGCTATAACGATAAACGGGAATCAGAACCCGCGCCGCTGCCGTTTTCGCTCTCTGCCCTGCAGATTGAGGCCGCCAAACGCTTTGGCCTGAGCGCGCAGAACGTGCTGGACATCTGCCAGAAACTCTACGAAACCCATAAACTTATCACCTATCCGCGTTCGGACAGCCGTTATCTGCCGGAAGAACATTTTGCCGGGCGTCACGCGGTGATGAACGCGATTGGCGTCCACGCGCCGGACCTGCTGCCGCAGCCTGCTGTGAACCCGGATACCCGTAACCGCTGCTGGGACGATAAAAAGGTGGATGCCCACCACGCCATCATCCCGACGGCGCGCACCAGCAACGTCAATCTCACGGAAAACGAGTCAAAGGTCTATAACCTGGTGGCCCGTCAGTACCTGATGCAGTTCTGCCCGGATGCGGTATTCCGCAAATGTGTGATTGAACTCGACATCGCCAAAGGCAAATTTGTCGCTAAAGCGCGTTTCCTGGCGGAAGCGGGCTGGCGCACGCTGCTGGGCAACAAAGAGCGTGACGAAGAAAACGACGGCACGCCGCTGCCGGTGGTGGCAAAAGACGATGAACTGTTGTGTGAGAAAGGCGAAGTGGTGGAGCGTCAGACCCAGCCGCCGCGTCATTTCACCGATGCGACGCTGCTGTCGGCGATGACCGGTATCGCGCGTTTTGTGCAGGACAAAGATCTGAAGAAGATCCTGCGGGCCACCGACGGACTGGGGACGGAAGCGACCCGCGCGGGGATCATCGAGCTGCTGTTTAAACGCGGCTTCCTCGAGAAAAAAGGGCGCTACATTCATTCAACGGAACCGGGCAGGGCGTTGATCCACTCCCTGCCGGAGCTGGCTGCGAGGCCGGACATGACCGCGCACTGGGAATCGGTGCTGACGCAAATCAGTGAAAAGCAGTGCCGCTATCAGGACTTTATGCAGCCACTGGTCGGGACGCTGTATCAGTTGATCGACCAGGCGCGCAGCACGCCGGTGAAGCGCTTCCGGGGAATGGTTGCGCCAGGCGGCGGCGCGAAGAAGCCGTTTAAAAAGAAAAAGAGCGCGGCAGCCTCTTAAACCGTAGGCCGGGTAAGGCGCAGCCGCCTGCCAAAAAAAGCCCGGTGGCGCTAACGCTTACCGGGCCTCTACGGCGATTCGGCCTGAAATCTTAAATCACACCCTGCCCAATCATCGCATCCGCCACCTTCACGAAACCGGCGATATTGGCACCGCGCACGTAGTTGGTCTGGGATGCCTCACCGCCGTACTCCACGCAGGCGTGATGGATATCCAGCATGATGTGATGCAGGCGCGCGTCGACTTTCTCCGCTTTCCAGCCCATACGCGCGGCGTTTTGCGCCATCTCCAGGCCGGAGGTGGCAACCCCGCCCGCGTTCGCGGCTTTTCCTGGCGCAAACAGCACGCCCGCGTCCAGGAACAGGTCCGTTGCCTCAATGGTGGTTGGCATGTTTGCGCCTTCTGCCACCGCCTTCACGCCGTTGCCAATCAGGGTACGCGCAGCGTCCACGTCCAGTTCGTTCTGCGTGGCACACGGCAGCGCGATATCCACCGGCACTGACCACGGCTGTTTGCCTTCGAGATAGGTCAGGCCAAACTCGCGGGCATAATCGGCCACGCGCCCGTCGCGGCTGGCTTTGATTTCGCACAGGCGAGCCAGCTTCTCAGCCGTAAAGCCTGCTTCGTCCACCACGGTACCGCTGGAGTCAGAGGCCGTAATAACGCGTGCGCCAAACTGCATCGCTTTTTCAATCGCATACTGCGCCACGTTGCCGGAGCCGGAGACGGCCACGCGCATACCTTCAAACCCTAAACCGTGGCGTTTGAGCATCGCTTCGGTGAAGTAGACCAGGCCGTAGCCGGTCGCTTCCGGGCGGATCAGGCTGCCGCCAAACGACAGGCCTTTACCGGTAAAGACGCAGGCGCTGTTGTTGGAGAGCTTTTTCATCATGCCGGCCATAAAGCCGACCTCGCGACCGCCCACGCCGATATCACCGGCTGGCACGTCGGTGTCCGGACCAAGATGACGATACAGCTCGGTCATCAGCGCCTGGCAGAAGCGCATGACTTCACCTTCGCTTTTGCCTTTTGGATCGAAATCGCTGCCGCCTTTACCCCCGCCCATCGGCAGGGTGGTCAGGGCGTTTTTGAAGGTCTGCTCAAAGCCAAGGAACTTCAGAATGGAAAGGTTGACGGAAGGGTGGAAGCGCATCCCGCCCTTAAACGGCCCGATGGCGGAGTTAAACTGCACGCGCCATGCGCGGTTAACCTGCACCTGATTGCGATCGTCTACCCACGTCACGCGAAACTGGATCACGCGCTCTGGCTCTACCAGACGTTCCAGCAGGGACAGTTGACGATAGCGCGGATTCGCTTCAAGGAAAGGCCACAGGGTGGTCATGACTTCACGAACGGCCTGCGCGAACTCGCTCTGATGCGGGTCGCGCTGTTGAACATGGGTAAGGAAACTGTCCAGAGAGCGTGTCTGATCCATAGATATAAGAACCTCTTATAATCGTTTGTATAATGGCTTATGCGATTTGTGTTGTTTTTTCGACTATACCACCCGCACGGCCCGCCGAGGCAAGCGGAAATTTGTCGCGAAAGGGAAATTCATTATCCGCCTCGGGTCATAATAAAAAACGATGATGAGATAAATTAAAGGTTCGGCCCGGGTTTACCGTTATAGTCATTATCAGGACACAACAGGAAGAACCGTCTATGAACCGTTATATCGCCACTGCCTTACTCGCGCTTCTGTCCGCAACGGCGCAGGCCGACCGTATTCGCCCGGACGTGGAGGTAAACGTCCCGCCAGAGGTGTTCAGCTCCGGGGGGCAGCGTGCGCAGCCCTGTAACCAGTGCTGCATCTATCAGGATCAAAACTACTCGGAAGGCGCGGTCGTTAAAGCGGACGGCGTGCTGTTGCAGTGCCAGCGCGATGAACGCACTATCAGCACGAACCCGCTGGTCTGGCGGCGCGTAAAAGCATAAAGGCCTCAAGCAGAGGGATATCCGCAGGTGCAAGGGCGTAGCGCAAGGCCTCCTCGGGAGAGCACCACGCCAGCGCGCTGTGATAGTGTGCGGTGAGTTCTCCGCGCCAGGCGGGAACATGCCAGGCATGCAGATGGATAATCCGCTGCGACACTTCACGCTGGTGGCTGGCGACATATACCCCCGGTTCGGCGTCGATACCCAACTCTTCGCGCAGCTCGCGGATCAACGCCTGAGGCTGGGTTTCACCGGCCTCGACTTTGCCGCCCGCGAATTCCCACATCCCGGGCTGATCGGCATGTGGCGGTCGCTGGGCCAGTAAAATTTTGTCGTCTTTTTCGATAATTGCCGCAACGACATCGACTATTTTCAGCATGGTCATCAATGATTGGTAAAGAAAAACGACATATTATCGTGCCCTTTGAAAGAGTCCAGTCATCAGGAGAAGCAGGTGAAAGAGACAACCACCTGGGTTGCACCCGTCAAAAACCTTCCCGTCAGCCTAAAACCGATTGCCGCCATGCAGAAGAAACACTTCGGCGCGGTGCTGAACCCCACGCGCTGGTGGGCGCGCATGCCGCCTCTGTTTTGGCTGGTGGCGCTGTTTGTCGGTTTTCTTGAACGGCGCAAGGCGCGCCTCAGCCCGGTGCTCCGTTCTCTGCTGATGACCCGCGTCTCCCAGCTTTGCCACTGCGCATTCTGTATTGATGCCAACAGCCTGCGCCTGGCCGAGCGTGCGGGAGCGCTGGATAAAGCACAGGCTGTCAGCGACTGGTACCATTCTGCGCTGTTCAGCGAGGAGGAGCGCGCCGCGCTGGCGTATGCCGAGGCGGTAACGGCTACGCCGCCTCGGGTGGATGATGAGCTCAAACAGCGTCTGCATCGCCACTTTTCCGATGCGGCCATCACCGAGATGACGGCGCTGATCGCCTTCCAGAATCTGTCAGCCCGCTTCAATGCCGCCCTGGAGATTCCGTCCCAGGGGCTGTGCGCCATCGTTAAAGAGACCCCCCATGCTTGATCGCCACCTGCACCCGCGCATCAAACCGATGTTGAACACGCTCGTCGCCGCACTAGACAAGCCTTTTATTACGCCAGATGGCGTAACCCTGGTCGGGTTTGCGGTGGGGGTACTGGCGCTGCCGTTTCTGGCGCTGGGCTGGTACCCGGCGGCACTGTTTGCCATTCTGGTAAACCGGCTTATGGATGGACTGGACGGTGCGCTGGCGCGCCGCAGAGGGCTGAGTGATGCTGGAGGATTTCTTGATATCGCGCTCGATTTTCTGTTCTACGCGCTGGTGCCGTTTGGCTTTGCCCTTGCCGCGCCTGCAGAAAATGCGCTGGCCGCCGCCTGGCTGCTGTTCGCCTTTATCGGTACCGGCAGCAGCTTTCTGGCGTTTGCCGCGCTGGCGGCGAAGCACAACATTGATAACCCGGGCTATGCGCACAAGTCGTTTTACTATATTGGCGGGTTAACGGAAGGAACGGAGACTATCGCGCTGTTCGTGCTGTGCTGCCTGTTCCCGGCACACTTCACGCTGTTTGCGTGGGTATTCGGCGCGTTGTGCTGGCTGACCACCACAACGCGCATCTGGAGCGGCTACGTGACGCTGAAGTCACTTATCCGCTAGCGAACGCTTTCAGGCCCGCGCTCACCGGTGACGATCGGGTTTTTCGGATCGGCACTCCATTCGTACCAGCCGCCGTCGTATACGGCGACGTTTTTCCAGCCCATTGCGCGCGCGTACATGAAGGTTTCTGACGCGCGCCAGCCGGTACCGCAGTAGAACGCCACGTGCTGATCCGGCAGGATGTTCCACGTTTTCCACATGGCGGCAATGTCATCGGCGCTGCGCATGGTGCCGTCCGGGTTATGGAAGTCTTCCATGTGCGTAGCGTCGCTGCCCGCATGGCCCCAGCGTGCCCCGGCGATTTCACCTTTTGGCTTGATGTAGCTGTAGCCGCTGGTTTCGCCGATAAACTCCGGCCATGAACGAATACTCACCAGCGAAGCGTCCTGGCGATGCAGCATCCCTCTGGCCTGTTCCATATCCACCATCAGCTGAGGCTGGCCGGGGATCGGTGCGCCAAAGTCAGGCGCGGGTTTGACCTTCGCAGGCATACCACGCTCTACGGGCAGCCCCGCATCGGACCATGTTTTCCAGCCGCCATCGAGAATGCGCACATCCTTCACGCCGGCGTACAGCATGATTTGCGCCACGCGCGCGGCGGCGTACACGTCGCGACCATACAGAATCACGGTGGTGTCATGACGGATACCGTTTTTGGCCAGCAGCGCTTTCAGCTTGTCGTCCGACACTTTGTTCCACAGCGGCTCGCTTTCCACATCGTTGGTGTCAATGTAGCCCGCGCCGGGAATGTGGCTCAGCAGGTAGAGCTTCGGCGCGCCCCAGGCGGCTTCAACTATTTTCCAGTCGCCCGCCGGGGCGGCAGTGACGGGCTTACCCTGCTGCAAATTATGGATCCACTCGGGATAGACCAGTTGCTCAAAATGCGGCAAACGTTGCAGACGATCGGCGTGCGTCAGGGCATCGCTCAGCAATGACACGTGGGTAAAGCCCGCTTTTTCCAGGCGCGCTTGTACGGCCTGATTGTCACTGTCGCTGCCGTAGAGGGCAATCGCCGTGGCGGGTGTCAGATGGTGCTGTTTCGCCCAGGCGCTGAGCTGGTCATCGCTCATCGCCCCAAGCCAGGATGCCGAAAGGTTCAGGGCGGCAGGCTCATGCCCGGAGGATGCACCCGGCGTCTGCGGCCAGCCGTTATAAAATGCACTCGGGCGGGTATCGATCGCCGCGCCATGCTGTTGCTGAAGCTGGGCGAGGGTCAGTGAAGTGGCCATATCAGCCGCAACGGAGGAGAAAGAGGCGAGGCCGCAAAGCAGGGCCAGCGCGGTCAGTTGAGAAACACGTTTCATCGTAAAACCTGACGTCAGTAAAAGAGTGCGCCATTGTCCTCTCTCCGGTTACAAAAAACATTGCGTTAGCACATTATTGCCAGCGGGAAAGCGCAATCACCTCACCGTCAGGCGGGATGTCCTCTTCATCGTGGGTAACCAGCACCACCGGAATATTGCGGGTGCGAACGGCATCAAAGACCCATTCCCGAAAAGATTCCCTCAGCGCCTTGTCGAGGCGGCTGAACGGCTCATCAAGCAGCAGGGCCTGCGGTTCGGCGAGCAGGGCGCGCAGCAGGCTTACTCTGGCGCGCTCCCCGCCAGAAAGCGTAGCCGGATCGCTGGCGTAGCGGTGCGCCATACCGGCAGACGCCAGCGCCTGCTGGACGGCCTCGCGCCGGGCGCGTCCGGCGATCCGGGCCGGGAGGGCCAGCATCAGATTTTGCCCGACGCTAAAGTGATCGAACAGCAGGGCATCCTGAAACAGAATGCCCAGCCCACGCTGTTCCACGGGCAGGGTATCGCAGCGGCGGCCATTCAGCCACAGTTCGCCGCGCGCCTGAAAATCGGCTGACAGCGCGCCCACCATCCAGGAAAACAGCGTCGATTTCCCGCAGCCGGAGGGGCCCATCAGCGTGACGATGTGCCCTGGCGGGACGCAGAAACTGACCTGCCGAAAAAGCGGCTCAATGGTGAGGTTGTCTATTTTCAGCACTAGCGTAGTCCTTTGCGGTAGCGGCCTGCGAGCCGGGATAACAGCGCGGCGGCAGCAAATATACTGCCGGTGACCAGCAGCAGGCCCAGCGCCAGGTTTGCCAGCACCGGGACACTGCCGCCGCTGCCGAGTGCGACGGCCTCGGTGGTCAGCGTGGCGTAGCGCCCCGCACCCAGCCAGAGCGTCGGCATGTATTGCGCCATGCTCACCGAAAAGCCCGTGGCAAACGCCAGCAGGGCAGGCCGGATCAGCAGGGGGCATTTCAGCAGAACAAAAATTTTAGTCCGACGCCAGCCGAGCGTTTTGGCCGTCAGGATCAGCCTCGGGTCAAGCCTGCGCCACGCGGGTTGCAGAATCAGCAACATCCACGGCACCACCCACAAAAGGTGGCCCCACAGGACGGCGGTATACTGTCCGTCCATCCCCAGTCGTAGCGCAAGGTCATACTGGCCGGAAACCAGCGGCAGTGCGGGAAGCGCCAGCGGAAGCCACACCCACAACGCGCGGCGTTGCGGCCCCCATTCGAGCCAGAAAAAAATGATGACCAGCGCCAGCAGGCTGGATAGCAGGCCAAGCGACAGGCTGGTGGTGTAGAGGGCAAGGTCGACCTCGCGATAGCGCGCCAGCATCACCAGCACCGCGGCGCAAAGCACGCCGCAGCCGGGCAGAAACCCGGCCCCCGCGCTGAGGGGGAGTCGGGCGTGTGATGCCCGCCGTATGCCGGACAAATCCGGCAGCGTGCGCCGCCAGGTATTCCAGATGCCATAGCCCATCGCGGCCAGTACGGCCAGCAGCACCAGCAGGATCACGCACAGCAGCGTTCCTTTCACCTGCTGCTGGGCATCGCCCTGGCTCAGCCAGTGCCACGCCAGCACCGCCAGTGTCGGCGGGTTGCCTGGCCCCAGAACGATGGCGACATCGACCACGGAGAGCGACCAGGCGAGCACGGCCAGCATTACGGCGCCCAGCGCAGGGGCAATGGTCGGCAGGATCAGCAGACGCAGCGTCTGCAGGCGGCCATAGCCGAGGGTCTGTAACACCAGTTTTTGCTGCGCAAGCGGGTGCTCAGACAGTACGGCGTACAGCATCCACAGCACAAACGCGCTCTCCTTGACGGCAAGCGTCAGCCCAAGGCCGATCCCGTACCGGTCCATCTGCGCGGTACACAGCGCGCAAATTTGATAGAAGAGGCCGCCTTCAGCAAAGGTCAGCAGCACGCTGGTGGCGAAGGCCACGTGAGGAATGGCTAAAAGCCACGGCAGGCGGCTGCTCAACTGCCGCCAGCGCTCGCCGGGCCAGAGAAGTGTCACCAGGCTCAGGGCGATAAACAACGCGCCGAGCGTGGCAATCAATGCCGAGACCAGCGTGGCGGCCAGTGCCTGCGGCAACTGGGGATCGCTCATCAGCGACAGCCAGTTGTCGGGGCTGAACGCCGGCGCCAGCAGTAAGCCCGCCGCCGGGAGCATCGGCAGATAGATGACCGCCATCGCCAGCCAGACCAGGGCGCTTAACGCGTGCCGTAGCGGCGCAGCCATTCCTGCTCCAGTGCGTTAACCCAGGCGGCATGCGGCTCGGCAAGCATTGCGGGCAGGCCCGCAGGCGTGTGTGCGGCAAGCCTCTGCGCTGCTTTTGCGGGAAGGGTACGGGCATCGAGGACGCTCGGATCGCCCCAGATTGCCGGATCGGCCTTGCGGATCTGCGCCTCTGGAGAGAGCAGGAAATTGGCGACCACTTTCGCGCCTGCGCCCGAGCGGGCGTTGGCCGGTATGGCGACAAAATGAACGTTGCCGATCGTGCCGTCGCGAAAACCGAAGCTGTAGCTATCGTCAGGCAGTTCGCCGCTGGCAACCTTTTGCCGGGCGTGCGCCGGGTTGAAGGTCAGCGAGAGGTTCAGGCTGCCGCTGGCGAGCAGCGCGTCCATGCGCGCGGGCGACGGCGGGAAATCTTTCCCTTCGCGCCACAGCAGCGGATGCAGCTGGTCGAGATAGCGCCACAGCGGGGCGGTGACCTCGGCAAAGGTATCATCGGGGGCGTTGCGCAGTGCCTCAGGCCGTGGGGTGAGCGTCAGGAGCAACTGCTCCAGAAACGCAGTACCGGTAAAATCCGGCGGACGCGGATAGCTGATTTTACCCGGATGCTGCCGGGCGTAATCCAGCAGGGCCTGAGGATCTTCCGGCGGCACGGGCATGCTGGCTTTGCGGGCGATAAAGGTCAGCTGCGCGCCGCCCCACGGCGATTCTGCGCCCTCGGTCGGGATGGCAAAATCTTCGGTCACCGGTTTGCGGGTATCGACATAGCGCCAGTTTGGCAGCGCCTGCGCCCACCCGGTTTGCAGCAGGTTAGCCTCTTTCAGCGTGCGGAAGTTTTCGCCGTTCACCCACAGCAGATCAACCGAGCCGCGGGTGGTGCGTCCGGCGGCATGCTCGGTCTGAATGCGTTTCACCGCATCGGCGGCATCCGCCAGATGCACGATCTTAAGGGTGATGGCGTAATGCGTTTTCATTTCGTCGCTCACCCAGTCAAGGTAGCGATTCACCGCGGGGTCGCCGCCCCAGGCATTAAACCAGACGGTCTGGCCCTGGGCCTCGTGCTGGAGGGTTTGCCAGTCGTCGGTGGCAAAGACGGGGGCCGCCATCAGCAGGCCGGTAAGAAACGCGCAAAAACGCACACGGCGCATAATGCCTCACTTTTTTGATGAAAGGGGATAACGAGAAAACAGCCAGCGGGTAACCAGCGGCAATAACCCCAGTAGTGTAAGGGCGAATACCAGGCCTGGCGACAGAATATCGCCAGGCCTGGTCAGTTTTCCCAGCTCGCGCCCGGCATTAAGAAAGATAGCCGTGGCGGGCAGCATCGCAAGCTGGCTTATCCACCAGTAGCGCCGCACGCTGAGATGCGTCAGCCCCATCAGCAGATTAACCAGGAAAAACGGGAACAGCGGCATCAGGCGCAGGGCGAAAAGATAGCGCGCGCCATCGCGGTCCATACCCGCATTAATCGTGGACATCTGCCGGGCAAAGCGCTGCTGGACCCACTCACGTAACACGTAGCGGCTGGCAAGCATCGCCAGCGTAGCCCCGAGCGTCGAGGCAAACGAGACCAGCACCAGGCCTTCCCCCAGGCTGAACAGCGCCCCGCCGAGCAGCGTCAGGATCGCCGCGCCGGGGATCGAGAGCGCCGACACCAGCGTATAGATCGCAAAAAAGAGCGCAGCACTTTGCAGCGGTGCCTGTGCTTTCGCCGCGAGCAGCGACTGGTGGTGGGTTTGTATGGCGTTCAGGGAGAGCACGCCCGGTGGAAGCCAGGCCCACGCCAGCGCAAATGCGCCCAGAAGGGCGCACAGGAAAAGCGTTTTACGAATGTTCACACAGAATTACAGCTTAAATTTCGCCCACACCGGCGCGTGGTCAGACGGCTTTTCCATACCGCGGATGTCGTAGTCGATCCCGGTTTCGATGCAGCGCTCGGCCAGCGGCGCGCTTGCCAGCAGCAGGTCAATGCGCAGGCCACGGTTGTCATCAAAGCCTTTTGAGCGGTAGTCAAACCACGAGAAACGATCCTGCGTGTCCGGGTTGGCGGCGCGGAAGGTATCCACCAGGCCCCAGCCCATCAGGCGATCCATCCACTCGCGTTCTTCCGGCAGGAATGAACATTTGCCGGTGCGCAGCCAGCGCTTACGGCTCTCTTCACCAATGCCGATATCCAGATCGGTCGGGCTGATGTTGACATCGCCCATGATCAGCACCGGGTTCTCTTTGTTCAGTTCAGTTGTCAGGTAGTCCTGCAGATCCTGATAGAACTTCGCTTTAGCCGGGAACTTGGTCGGATGGTCGCGGCTTTCGCCCTGCGGGAAGTAGCCGTTGATCACCGTGATATTGCCAAGCGGGGAGGGGATCTCCGCCATGATGATGCGACGCTGCGCTTCACCGTCATCGCCCGGGAAGCCGCGGCGCACGGAAACCGGTGTCTCTTTGGTCAGCAGCGCCACGCCGTAGTGACCTTTCTGGCCGTGATAAAAGACGTTGTAGCCCAGTTTCGCCACCTCTTCGAGGGGGAACATATCGTCGTGAACTTTTGTCTCCTGCAGGCCAATAACATCAGGCTGATGTTGCTCAACAATCGCTTCAAGCTGGTGTGGGCGGGCGCGCAGGCCGTTGATATTAAAAGAGACAAATTTCATAGTCGCTGCCAGTGCAAGGTGAATAGTGCAGGGATGGTAGCAGAATTTTGGCCCGCTGTTAGCGGGTTTGACCAATAACTGCGACAGAGGCTCCCGACGGTGCAATTTTTGCACCATTCTGAGGCGCGTTGCCCTGATGCAGGGCGAAAACGGTCAGGAAATTTCGCGAGCGATCACAATTCCAGAATTATATTTGGCCTATGCATACTCTTTCTGGTTTTCATACCGCCGGATGCCGCTTTGCGTAAAAATATTCACTTTTTATGCATTAACAGTGAATAACTCCCTATCGCAACTCCTTGATATTGTGTCCTCCAGACCCGTTTATGCATTTTTATCGCTGGCTGGCACGAACTCTGCAATCTACATTCACAGTGCAAACACTCAATTATTTAACATTTAAACAACCTTTTATTTACCGGATGAGGTCGCTATGTCTCTGTCAATTACGCGTGAAAATTTTAATGAATGGATGATGCCGGTTTACGCTCCGGCGGCTTTTATTCCGGTACGTGGGGAAGGTTCGCGCCTGTGGGATCAGCAGGGCAAAGAGTATATCGATTTTGCCGGTGGCATTGCGGTAAATGCGCTGGGCCATGCTCACCCGGCGCTGCGCCAGGCGCTGAATGACCAGGCGGCAAAGTTCTGGCATACCGGCAATGGCTACACCAACGAGCCGGCGCTGCGGCTGGCGAAAAAGCTGATCGACGCGACCTTTGCTGAAAAAGTGTTTTTCTGCAACTCGGGAGCAGAAGCGAATGAGGCAGCGCTGAAGCTGGCGCGCAAATACGCCCACGATAAGTTTGGGGCGCACAAGAGCGGCATCGTGGCGTTTAAAAATGCTTTCCACGGACGCACGCTGTTCACCGTCAGCGCGGGCGGCCAGCCCTCTTACTCGCAGGATTTCGCGCCGCTGCCGCCGGACATCCGTCACGCCAGCTATAACGATTTGCAGTCGGCCAGCGAACTGATTAACGATTCCACCTGCGCGGTGATTGTCGAACCGATGCAGGGCGAAGGCGGTGTGCTCCCGGCGCAACAGGCGTTTTTACAGGGGCTGCGCGAGCTGTGTGACCGCCATAACGCGGTGCTGATTTTCGACGAAGTGCAGACAGGCGTTGGCCGCACCGGCGAGCTGTATGCCTACATGCACTACGGCGTGACGCCGGACGTGCTCTCCACGGCCAAAGCGCTGGGCGGCGGGTTCCCGGTGGGGGCGATTCTGACGACCGATAAATTCGCCAGCGTGATGACCGTCGGCACCCACGGGACGACGTACGGCGGTAACCCGCTCGCCTCAGCCGTCGCCGGGCAGGTGCTGGACATCATTAATACGCCGGAGGTGCTGAACGGCGTCAAGCAGCGCCACGACTGGTTTGTAGAACGTCTTACCGCCATTAACGCTAAGACCGGCCTGTTTAAAGAGATCCGCGGCCTGGGGCTGTTGATTGGCTGCGAACTCGCGCCTGAGTTTGCCGGGAAAGCGAAGCTCATCTCGCAGGAAGCGGCAAAACTGGGCGTGATGGTACTGATTGCCGGTGCCAACGTGGTGCGATTCGCGCCCGCGCTGATCGTGACCGAAGAGGAGATCCGCACCGGGCTGGATCGCTTCGCACTGGCCTGCGAACAGGTGAAATCCGGGGTGTCATCATGATGGTTATCCGTCCCGTTGAGCACGGCGATCTCGCCGGGCTCATGCAGCTTGCCGGTAAGACAGGGGGCGGGCTGACCTCGCTGCCTGCCGATGAAACTACGCTGTCGGCGCGCATCGAGCGCGCCCTGCAAACCTGGCAGGGGACGTTGCCAAAAAGCGAACAGGGTTACGTGTTCGTGCTGGAAGATACTGACACCGGCACCGTGGCCGGGATTTGCGCCATCGAAGTGGCCGTCGGGCTAAACGGCCCGTGGTACAACTACCGCGTTGGCACCATGGTTCACGCCTCAAAAGAGCTGAATGTCTATAACGCGCTGCCGACGCTGTTTCTTTGTAACGACCACACCGGTAGCAGCGAGCTGTGCACGCTGTTCCTCGATCCGCAGTGGCGCAAAGAGGGCAACGGTTATCTGCTGTCCAAATCGCGCTTTATGTTTATGGCCGCGTTTCGCGACCGCTTCAATGAAAAAGTGGTCGCCGAGATGCGCGGCGTGATCGACGAGAAAGGCTACTCGCCGTTCTGGGAAAGCCTGGGCGAGCGCTTCTTCTCGATGGAGTTCAGCCGGGCGGATTACCTTTGCGGCACCGGGCAGAAAGCGTTTATCGCCGAGCTGATGCCAAAGCATCCTATTTATACCCATTTCCTCAGCCCGCAGGCGCAGGCGGTGATTGGCGAAGTTCATCCGCAAACCGCGCCTGCCCGCGCGGTGCTGGAGAAAGAAGGTTTCCGCTATCGTAACTACGTCGACATCTTTGACGGCGGGCCGACGCTGGAATGCGATATCGATCGCGTGCGCGCGATCCGTAAAAGCCGCCTGGTGACGGTGGCCGAAGGCCAGCCCGCACCCGGCGAATGGCCTGCCTGTATGGTCTCGAACGAGCAGGATGAAAATTTCCGCGCCATGCTGGTGCGCACCAACCCGAAATGCGAGCGCCTGATATTGACGGCGGCGCAACTTGATGCCCTGAAATGTAACCCTGGCGACAAGGTTCGCCTGGTGCGACTTTGCCCTGAGGAGAAAACAGCATGACTTTATGGATTAACGGCGACTGGATCACGGGCGAAGGCGAACCGCGCGTTAAAACTAACCCGGTGGGAAAAGAGGTGCTCTGGCAGGGTAACGATGCCAGCTCGGCGCAGGTGGAACAGGCGTGCCACGCGGCACGCCGTGCCTTTCCGGCCTGGGCGAAGCAGCCGTTTTCGGCACGCCAGTCCCTCGTTGAAAAATTTGCCGCGCTGCTGGATGCCAACAAAGCCGAGCTGACGCGGATCATTGCCGCCGAAACCAGTAAACCGCGCTGGGAAGCCGCCACCGAAGTGACGGCGATGATCAACAAAATCGGCATCTCGGTGAAGGCCTACCATACGCGCACCGGCGAGCAGCACACCGGGATGCCCGACGGTGCCGCTACGCTGCGCCATCGTCCGCACGGCGTGCTGGCGGTTTTTGGCCCGTATAATTTCCCCGGCCATCTGCCGAACGGTCATATCGTGCCCGCGCTGCTGGCGGGGAATACCGTTATCTTCAAACCGAGTGAGTTAACGCCCTTAACCGGCGAAGCGGTGGTAAAACTCTGGGAGCAGGCCGGGCTGCCGCCGGGCGTGCTTAACCTGGTGCAGGGGGGTCGTGAAACCGGTCAGGCGCTGAGCGCGCTGAACGATATTGACGGCCTGCTGTTTACCGGCAGCGCCGGAACGGGCTATCAACTGCATCGCCAGCTCGCCGGTCAGCCGGAGAAGATCCTGGCCCTGGAGATGGGCGGCAATAATCCGCTGATCGTCGACGATCCGGATGATATTGACGCCGCGGTACATCTGACGATCCAGTCCGCCTTTATTACCGCCGGGCAGCGCTGCACCTGCGCGCGCCGTCTGCTGGTGAAACGCGGGGCGCAGGGCGATGCGTTTCTAACGCGGCTGGTAGAGGTGTCCGCGCGTCTGGTTCCCGGGCGCTGGGATGCCGAACCGCAGCCGTTTATGGGCGGGCTGATCTCCGTGCAGGCGGCACAAAATGTGCTTAACGCCTGGCAGGAGCAGAAGGCCCGCGGCGGCAAAACGCTGCTGGAGCCGCGCCTGATCGAGCCGGGGACGTCGTTGCTGTCGCCGGGCATTATTGAGATGAGCGGTGTTAGCAGCGTGCCGGACGAAGAGGTCTTTGGGCCACTGCTGTGCGTCTGGCGTTACGACGCGTTTGACGACGCCATTGAGATGGCGAACAACACCCGCTATGGACTGTCGAGCGGGCTGATCTCACCCCAGCGCGAGAAATTTGAACAGCTGCTGTTAGAGGCGCGTGCAGGCATCGTCAACTGGAACAAACCGCTCACCGGGGCCGCCAGCACCGCGCCGTTTGGCGGTGTCGGGGCATCGGGCAACCATCGCGCCAGCGCATGGTATGCGGCAGATTACTGCGCGTGGCCGATGGCAAGCCTCGAAACGCCGACGCTAACGCTGCCGGAGACCCTTAATCCAGGGCTGGACTTCACTCAGGGAGACCGCCATGAAAGCGCGTGAAGTTAACTTTGACGGACTGGTGGGGCTGACGCACCACTATGCCGGGCTGTCGTTTGGGAATGAAGCCTCGACGAAGCACCGCTTTCAGGTGTCGAATCCTAAACTGGCGGCAAAGCAGGGCTTGCTGAAAATGAAAGCCCTGTCGGACGCCGGGTTTCCACAGGCGGTGATCCCGCCGCAGGAGCGACCGAACGTCACGGTTCTGCGCCAGCTCGGGTTCAGCGGCAGCGACGAGCAGGTGGTCGAGAAAGCGGGAACGCAAACGCCGCACCTGCTCTCTGCCGCCAGCTCGGCCTCCTCGATGTGGGTAGCAAATGCGGCTACCGTTGCGCCGTCGGCGGATACGCTGGATGGCAAAGTGCATTTTACGGTGGCGAACCTTAACAACAAATTTCACCGGGCCACCGAAGCCGACACCACCGAGCGCGTGCTGCGCGCCATCTTCAACCATGATGGCCATTTCAGCGTGCATCAGGCGCTGCCGCAGGTGGCGATGTTCGGTGACGAAGGGGCGGCCAACCATAACCGTCTGGGCGGTGATTACGGCGAGCCTGGCCTGCAGCTCTTTGTCTATGGCCGGGAAGAGGGTGGACATGCAGCGCCTTCGCGCTACCCTGCGCGACAGACGCTGGCAGCGAGCCAGGCGGTCGCGCGTCTGAACCAGGTGAATCCCTCACAGGTGCTGTTTGCCCAGCAGAATCCCCGCGTGATTGACCAGGGTGTATTCCACAACGACGTGATTGCCGTATCCAACCGTCAGGTACTCTTTTGTCACGAAGAGGCGTTTGCCCATCAGGACAGACTGCTCTCCACGCTGCGCGAGAAAGTGCCAGGATTTATGGCGATTCAGGTTCCCGCGCAGGCGGTGAGCGTGAAGGATGCGGTCGAAACGTACCTCTTTAATAGCCAGCTCCTGAGCCGTGACGACGGCAGCATGATGCTGGTGCTGCCGCAGGAGTCGCATAACCACGACGGCGTGTGGCGCTACCTTAACCAGCTGGTGAAGGCCGACAACCCGATCGATGAACTGCGCGTGTTTGACCTGCGCGAAAGCATGGCCAACGGCGGCGGGCCGGCCTGTTTACGCCTGCGGGTGGTGTTAACCCCAACGGAAATGCAGGCCGTGAACCCGGCGGTCATGATGAATGACGCGCTGTTTGAAGCGCTCAACAACTGGGTGGATCGTTACTACCGTGACCGGCTGACGCATGCCGATCTGGTTGACCCGCAGCTGTTGCGCGAAGGTCGCGAGGCGCTGGACGATCTGACGACGATCCTGCGCCTCGGCTCTGTTTATCCGTTCCAGCGCTAAAGGAGAGGAAATGGAAACATTACTGGCGCTGACGCTGGCCGGGGAAACACCCGCGCAGAAGAAGGGAGAAGGCCCGTCGTTTAACTGGCAGTGGCACGGGGAAGGCGTACTCGAACTGATGCCGCATGCCGACAGCAAACGTTCGCTTTTGCTCTCGGCTGGCATTCACGGCAATGAAACCGCGCCGGTCGAGATTGTCGACCTGCTGCTGCACGCGCTCTTTCGCGGTGAGATCGCTCTGCAAAACCGTCTGCTGGTGGTGCTTGGCAACCCGCCCGCGCTGGCAGAAAACAAACGCTACCTGACAAGCGACATCAACCGCATGTTTGGCGAGCGCTGGTCGCAGTTCACTGAGTGCGGGGAAACGGCGCGCGCAGCCTGGCTGGAAGGCGTTGTGGCCGCGTTTTTTGCCACGCAGGGAGAAGAACGCTGGCATCTGGATCTGCATACGGCGATCCGCGCCTCCTGGCACATGCGTTTTGGCGTACTGCCGCAGCGCAGCCAGCCGTGGGATGAAGCCTTCCTCACCTGGCTCGGCGATGCTGGCCTTGAGGCGTTAGTTTTCCATCAGACGCCGGGCGGCACCTTCACCCATTTCACCTGTGAACGTTTTGGCGCGCTGGCCTGCACGCTGGAGCTGGGAAAAGCGTTGCCGTTTGGTCACAACGATCTGACGCATTTTGCCGCCACCCATCAGGCGCTGCGGGCGCTGCTCGGCGGCACGCCGCTGGCACATGCGCCCGGGCCGGTGGAGCGCTATCGGGTGGTGCAGCAGATCACCCGGCGTAGCGAGGCGTTCCGGCTGCACATGCCAGCGCATACCCTGAATTTCACGCCGTTTCGCCAGGGAGTATTGCTGGCCGAGGACGGCGAGGAGCGTTATGAGGTGCGCCAACGCACGGAGTATGTGTTATTCCCCAATCCCGCCGTTGCATTGGGCCTGAGAGCCGGACTGATGCTGGAAAAAATGACCTGACAGTATCCCCCTCTCTTTGCGGAGAGGGGCGCTGAACATTATTTTCTTAGCGATTCACGTGATTGCCATTATTTTGCAGATTATTCCTGGTGAACTGCTTTCAAAATAATCACGACTTCGATATACTTCTTCATAATCTCTTTAAAATCATTCTGTTGAATATTTTTGTTTCATCTCTCCACGCTTTTTCCTTAATTCCTCCACAATTGGCGATAAAGTGTTTTTTACACTTTCATTGTTTTACCGTTGCTCTGACTAATTGACGATAAACCCCGTAAAGTTAATCTCGTCAACACGGCATAGCGCCGAAGAATAACTGAAAGAAAGGAAATAAATTATGCGTAAATTCACTGCACTGTTTGTTGCTTCTACCCTGGCTCTGGGCGCTACCAGCATGGCCTTCGCCGCAGATACCGCGACCACTACCGCTGCTGCGCCAACCGAAGGCAAAATGATGATGCATCATAAAGGCAAGCCGGGTATGCACCACGATATGATGTTTAAAGATCTGAACCTGACCGATGCGCAGAAGCAGCAGGTTCGCGACATCATGAAAAGCCAGCGCGACCAGATGAAGCGTCCGCCGCTGGAAGAACGCCGCGCAATGCATGACATCATTGCCAGCGACAGCTTCGATAAAGCGAAAGCTGAAGCGCAAATCGACAAGATGGCCGAACAGCATAAAGCCATGATGCTGTCCCGTATGGAAACCCAGAATAAGATCTACAACATTCTGACGCCGGAACAGAAAAAACAATTTAATGCCAATTTTGAGAAGCGTCTGACAGAACGTCACGCGCCGGACGCTAAAATGCCAACACCAGCCGAATAACAGGCTCACACACTTAAGACCGCCGGGATCCTGTCCACAAAGCACAATTGCTGTGGACAGGACCGGCGGTTTTTTCTTTCATCCTCCTCTTGCCTGCCGCCAGAAGCGCGGTATTCTCCTGTTGTCGCTCCAGAGAAAATGTAAAAGAGTCATGGCGTTATATTTTTTATCAACGTCCGCCTAAGGCATGTCTGCTCTGCTGCCGATACTGTTTCCGGGAGTACCTAACGATAACAATCAAGACTGCAGCGGGCGTAATGCCGCTGGGCTGGCGTATGAGCGCCTTTCAGGAGTGGTGATGGAGTTCTTTGATATCCGCAAGATGCCGGTCAGCCTCTGGCGTAATGGGGCCGGTGAGACCCGCGAAATTTGCTGCTTTCCTTCCGCGACGCGTGATTTTTCCTGGCGCGCCAGCATTGCATCCATCGCCAGCAACGGCGAGTTCTCCTCTTTTCCGGGCGTTGACCGGGTCATTACGCTGCTGGAGGGGGGAGAGGTGACGCTGGATGCCGGGAAGGCGTTCTGCCATACCCTTAAGCACCATCAGCCTTACAGCTTTGCCGGCGATCTGCCGGTAAAGGCGCTGCTCACCGACGGGCAGATGTCGATGGACTTCAACATCATGACGCGTCGGGAGCAGTGTCGGGCAAAGGTTCGCGTTGCGGACAGAACCTTCACCACCTTTGGCTCACGCGGGGGCGTGATCTTCGTGCTGAGCGGCGCGTGGCAGCTGGGTGAAAAACTGCTGAGGGCCGATCAGGGGGCCAGCTGGGAAAACGGCTCGCACACCCTGCGGTTACTGGAAACGAAAGGGACGTTGCTGTTCAGCGAAATTACCTGGCTTCCAGGTCATTGAGCAAAATGACCTCGTACTGCCCGGTCAACAACGGCTTACAGAGAATTTTGTAGCCGTCCTGATCGAACCCGGCGGGCGTGCGGAGCAGCGAAACGGCATCGTTCAGGCTATCCACGGCGCCCAGCCATAGCCAGTTATGAATGATGTGGTAGTGGGTCATCCCGTCCCCGGTCTCTTTCAGCGCCACGGCACCTTCCCAGGGCCAACAGTTGACGCGAATCGAGGCCAGCCCGTCGAGAAAACGTGCATGGTGCGCTTCCACGCTCTCCTTTCCACAGCAGGCTCCTGCGCAGCGCTTGAGCGCCGAGCGGAAGCAGGCGCGCCCGCGCGTGGTGGCCTCCAGGCCCAGCAGGCCATAGCAAAGCTGGAGTTCGTCCGCCAGCGTTTGTACGGTTTGCAGCGCCGCGCGTTTGTTGGCAAACAGGCCATAGAGATTAGGTTCTTGCGAAAAATCGACTTCACGCGCGTAAACCACCTGTGGTTTACCGGCCAGGACCTGGATAGAGCAGAGCTGGCGGTTACGGCGCAACCGTTTGTTGAACAGCGGCTGCTGTTCTTTGATCAGCCGGGCTTCCAGCAGTAACGCCCCCAGCTCACCGGCCGTCTGGATCCAGGTGATGCGCCGGGACTGACGCAGCATCGCCGCCTCGTCCGGGGTGCGCAAATGGGATAACACGCGGCTGCGAATATTGACGCTTTTGCCGATGTAAAGCGGCATGGTGTCGCTTTCGCCATGGAAAAAATAGACACCAGGCTGTTTTGGCAGGGCCTCAAGCCAGGGGCGAAGATGTTCCGGATATTCATAGATAGCCGCCGCTTCAAATTCAAGGCGCGGGGCTGATTGACGCCTGCTCACATACTGCTCCATATACTGTTCAGGCATACAGTGTAGCAGGTGTTTAGTGGTTAAAAAAGAGGCGGATGAGCTAGGGGGCAAGGAGCGATGACCGGGCCTGGAAGGATCACAGGCCCGTGCAGGCGTAGCGACGCCGGGTTATTTCTTCCAGAAATCGTCAAACACCGTGATCGGCGGACGACGCTTGTGCTCGGTTTTGAGATACCAGCCTTCAATAATTTTTGCGGTGCCTTCGTCCAGCGTTTTACCTTCCAGATAGTCGTCGATATTGTCGTAGGTGACGCCCAGCGCGGCTTCATCCGGCAGGGAAGGGCGATCGTCTTCCAGATCGGCGGTAGGCGCTTTCTTATAAAGGTGTTCAGGGCAGCCAAGCGCTGCAAGCAGTTGCTTGCCCTGGCGTTTGTTCAGGCGGAAGAGCGGGTTGATGTCGGTGCCGCCATCGCCATATTTGGTGAAGAAACCGGTGATGGCTTCTGCGGCGTGATCGGTGCCGACCACAATCCCCCTGGTCATTCCCGCAATGCTGTACTGGGCTTTCATTCGTTCACGCGCTTTTTCATTGCCGCGAACGAAATCACTCAGCTCAATGCCCGCTTCACGCAGCGCCTGCTCGCTCGCAAGGACCGAGCCTTTAATGTTCACCGTGAGAACCCGATCGGGCTGGATGAAGGCGATGGCATCCTGACAATCCTGCTCATCAGCCTGCACGCCGTAGGGCAGACGAACGGCAATGAACTGCAGCGCGTTATCCCCGGTCTCTTCACGCAGCTCAGAGATAGCCATCTGGCTCAGCTTACCCGCAAGCGTGGAGTCCTGGCCGCCGCTGATGCCCAGCACCAGGGATTTCAGGAAGCTATTGGTTTTAAGATACGATTTTAAAAAATCGACGCTTCGGCGGATCTCTTCGTTTGCGTCAATCGCAGGTTTCGCGCCCAGCGCCTGAATAATCTCTTGTTGCAGAGCCATTACGCCCCCCTTTGCAGAATCGAACAGAATTGGTCATCTGTTAAAACTAACCCTTTGGGCGTAAAACGACAAGGTTCGCGGTTTTGAGTGCGCTGAATTACGCCGATTTCGCGAGTTAATATTGTTTTATTAGATTTTTCTGAAATTCGCCTGGCGTAACTCGCAAAGTTGAACAATAGTGTTTTTTATTCCATGCTTAGATAACACGCTGATAAACAAGAGGACGGAATATGAACAAGAACGTAGCAGGAATTTTAAGCGCAGCGGCGGTACTGACTATGCTGGCAGGGTGTACAGCTTACGATCGCACGAAAGATCAGTTCACACAGCCAGTCGTTAAAGATGTCAAAAAAGGGATGACGCGTTCCCAGGTTGCCGCGATTGCCGGTAAGCCATCTTCTGAAGTCACCATGATTCATGCGAAAGGTACCTGCCAGACCTACATCCTGGGTCAACGTGATGGTAAGGCAGAAACCTACTTCGTCGCGCTGGATGAAGCAGGACGCGTGATGAACTCAGGTTACCAGACCTGTGCTGAATACGACACCGATCCGCAGGCACCTAAGGCGCAGTAACCGCGCTTGCCAGAGGATGATAAAGAACCGGCCAGCAGGCCGGTTTTTTTTCGCCCGCGTGAATCTTATTTCTTTGCGCGAATTATTTGCCCGAAATGTGAAGGTAGTCAACAAGCCAGGTCAATGAGAGACAATTTCAGCCTGTTCAGAATTATCCCCGCCTTGTACCATTGCGTATACTCACTTCAACGATAAACAACAGTAAGCCATCTGCCCGTCAGCTAGGATAGCAAGTCGAGTGAGAGTGCGACGGTGGGTAGTGATACAAGAGGGAAATTATTATGGAAAAGAAACATATCTATCTGTTCTGCTCAGCGGGCATGTCAACCTCACTCCTGGTCTCCAAGATGCGCGCGCAGGCCGAAAAGTATGAAGTTCCCGTCGTAATCGAAGCGTTTCCAGAGACGCTGGCGGGCGAGAAAGGCCAGACGGCAGACGTCGTGTTGCTGGGGCCACAAATCGCTTACATGCTGCCTGAAATTCAACGTCTGTTACCGAATAAGCCTGTCGAAGTTATCGATTCTGCGCTGTATGGCAAAATCGATGGGTTAGGTGTACTGAAAGCTGCTGTTGCAGCCATTAAAAAAGCTGCTAATTAATTTTTTTATTTTTCCCGTCAAAGAGTAATTTCACACACAATACGCCGTAACGTCAGTTGCGGCATTTAAGGGTATTTTCCTATGAGTAAAGTCATCGCTTCACTTGAAAAGGTACTCCTTCCTTTTGCTGTTAAAATAGGAAAGCAGCCTCACGTTAATGCCATTAAAAACGGCTTTATTAAATTAATGCCGTTAACGCTGGCCGGGGCAATGTTCGTTTTAATTAACAACGTTTTTCTGAGCTTCGGGGAAGGTTCCTTCTTTTATTCATTAGGAATTAGGTTAGACGCTTCCACTATTGAAACCCTCAATGGCCTTAAAGCCATCGGCGGCAACGTATACAACGGTACGTTGGGTATTATGTCGCTGATGGCCCCTTTCTTTATTGGCATGGCGCTGGCGGAAGAACGTAAAGTGGATCCGCTGGCGGCCGGTTTATTATCGATTGCCGCCTTTATGACGGTAACACCATACAGCGTGGGTGAAGCCTATGCCGTTGGCGCAAACTGGCTGGGTGGCGCAAATATTATTTCCGGTATCATTATCGGCCTGGTCGTGGCGGAAATGTTCACCTTTATTATCCGTCGTAACTGGGTTATTCGCTTACCGGATAGCGTACCGGCCTCTGTTTCTCGTTCATTTTCCGCGTTGATTCCAGGTTTTATTATCCTCTCTATTATGGGGATTATTGCCTGGGCGCTTTCTCACTGGGGTACAAACTTCCACCAGATCATCATGGACTCTATCTCCACGCCGCTGGCGTCGATGGGTGGCGTGGTCGGTTGGGCGTATGTGATTTTCACCTCCCTGCTGTGGTTCTTCGGCGTGCATGGTTCACTGGCACTGGCGGCGCTGGACAGCGGCATCATGACCCCGTGGGCACTGGAAAACGTTGCGCTTTACCAGCAGTACGGTTCCGTTGATGCGGCACTGGCAGCAGGTAAAACCTTCCATGTGTGGGCGAAGCCGATGCTGGACTCCTATATCTTCCTGGGGGGTACCGGGGCGACGCTGGGTCTGATCATCGCGGTCTTTATTGTGTCTCGCCGCGCTGACCATCGTCAGGTGGCGAAACTGGCCCTGCCTTCCGGCATCTTCCAGATTAACGAGCCGATCCTGTTTGGTCTGCCAATCATCATGAACCCGGTGATGTTCATTCCTTTCGTGCTGATTCAGCCTCTGCTGGCGGCGATTACGCTGATTGCGTACTACCTTGGCATTATCCCGCCGGTGACCAACATTGCACCATGGACGATGCCGGCCGGTCTGGGCGCGTTCTTCAATACCAACGGTAGCGTGGCCGCCTTCCTGCTGGCGATATTTAACCTCGGAATTGCCACCCTGCTGTACATGCCGTTCGTGGCGATTGCGAACAAAGCCGCAACGGTCATCGACGAAGAAGAGAGCGAAGAGGATATCGCCCTCGCACTGAAATTCTAAAATTGCACGGCGCGGGGCAGCCCGCGCCAGCCACAAGGAGCGAAAAGATGTTAGATTTGGACAGTATCGTAGCCGAAGAAGCCGCAGAGAACGATCTGGAAGAAGTGGTGATGGGTCTCATCATCAACTCAGGACAGGCCCGTAGCCTGGCCTACGCCGCGCTGAAGCAGGCCAAGCAGGGCGATTTTGCCGCCGCCAAAACGATGATGGATCAGTCGCGCACCGCGCTGAATGAAGCTCACCTCGTGCAGACGAAACTTATCGAAGGCGATCAGGGCGAAGGAAAGATGAAAGTGAGCCTGGTGCTGGTTCATGCTCAGGACCATCTGATGACGTCCATGCTGGCCCGCGAGCTGGTGGCTGAGTTGATTGAGCTTCACGAGAAGATGCAGTAAGTCAGGTAGCAGGAGGTCAGCACGATGGAAATTAAAACCGCTTTTGAGCAACAGCTGTTTAATGGCAAAAATTTTCATGTGGTTATTTACAACAAGACGGAGAGCGCGAGCGGTCTGCACCAGCACGACTACTACGAGTTCACGATTGTTCTGACCGGCCGCTACTATCAGGAGATCAACGGCAAGCGTGTCCTGCTGGAACGCGGTGATTTCGTCTTCCTGCCGATGGGCTCCTATCACCAGAGCTTTTATGAATTCGGTGCAACGCGCATTCTCAACGTCGGGGTGAGCAGACGTTTCTTTGAGAAACACTACCTGCCGCTGGTGCCGTTCTGCTTCGTGGCCTCGCAGGTCTATCGCGTCAAAAACGAGTTCATGACCTGGATTGAAACGGTGATTGCATCGCTTAACTTCCGCGATAACGAATTTGATGAGTTTATTGAAACCGTCACCTTCTACGTGATGAACCGTCTTCGTCATCACCGTGAAGAACAGCAGGTGATTGATGATATTCCCCAGTGGCTGCGCGGCACCGTTGAAATGATGCACGATAAATGTCAATTCAGTGACAATGCGCTGGAGAATATGGTGGCGTTATCGGGTAAGTCGCAGGAATATTTAACCCGCGCGACCCAGCGCTATTATCGCAAAACGCCCGTGCAAATAATTAATGAAATCCGCATTAATTTTGCCAAAAAACAGCTGGAAATTACGAACTACTCTGTCACCGATATTGCCTATGAGTCGGGCTACAGCAGTCCCAGTCTGTTTATTAAGACCTTTAAGAAATTTACCTCATTCACACCGAACAGTTACCGAAAGAGTTTAACGGTAATGAATTAACTTTTGGCGGTTATATCCGCCACGAATACTGTCTTGATTGCTTGCCCAAAATAGCGGGAACAGCACGCTATAAGTTGCAGGCGGTTAACCTGATATGCGAAGGGAGATATTTATGCAACAGAAATTAAAAGTCGTAACCATTGGTGGCGGCAGCAGCTATACCCCGGAATTACTGGAAGGTTTCCTGAAACGTTATCATGAACTGCCGGTGAGCGAATTATGGCTGGTGGACGTTGAGGAAGGTCAGGAGAAGCTGAATATTATTTTCGACCTCTGCCAGCGTATGGTTAAAAAAGCGGGCGTTCCGCTCACCGTGCATAAAACCCTCGACCGCCGTCTGGCGCTTAAAGATGCTGATTTTGTGACGACCCAGCTGCGCGTAGGCCAGCTGAAAGCCCGCGAACTGGACGAACGTATCCCGCTCAGCCACGGCTACCTCGGTCAGGAGACTAACGGCGCAGGCGGCCTGTTCAAAGGGTTGCGTACCATCCCGGTGATTTTCGACATTATCAAAGATGTGGAAGAGATCTGCCCGAATGCCTGGGTGATCAACTTTACTAACCCGGCGGGCATGGTCACCGAGGCGGTGTACCGCCATACCGGCTTTAAGCGTTTTATCGGCGTTTGTAATATTCCGATTGGCATGAAGATGTTTATTCGCGACGTACTTGCATTGAGCGACAGCGACGAGCTGTCCATCGACCTGTTCGGCCTGAACCACATGGTATTCATCAAAGATGTGATCGTTAACGGGAAATCACGCTTTGCCGAGCTGCTCGACGGCGTGGCCTCCGGCCGTCTGACTGCCGCATCGGTGAAAAATATCTTTGACCTGCCGTTCAGCGAAGGGCTTATTCGCTCGCTGAATCTGCTGCCGTGCTCCTATCTGCTTTACTACTTCAAGCAGAAAGAGATGCTGGCGATTGAGATGGGTGAATACTACAAGGGCGGCGCGCGTGCACAGGTTGTGCAGAAAGTTGAAAAGCAGCTGTTTGATTTGTATAAAGATCCGAACCTGAACGTGAAGCCAAAAGAGCTTGAGCAGCGCGGCGGGGCGTACTATTCGGACGCGGCGTGTGAAGTGATTAACGCCATCTATAACGACAAGCAGGCGGAACACTATGTGAACGTGCCGCATCACGGACACATCGATAACATTCCGGCAGACTGGGCCGTTGAGATGACCTGTATCCTGGGCCGCGACGGCGCAAAACCGCACCCACGCATCACCCATTTTGATGACAAAGTGATGGGCCTGATCCACACCATCAAAGGGTTTGAAGTGGCGGCGAGCCACGCTGCGTTAAGCGGCGAGCTGAACGATGTGCTCCTGGCGCTGAACCTTAGCCCACTGGTGCATTCCGACCGCGACGCGGAACAGCTGGCGAGTGAGATGATCCTGGCGCATGAGAAATGGCTGCCAAACTTTGCTGCTACGGTTGAGAAGCTGAAACACCGTTAAGAGGGGGCGCAATGGAAAACCTGCTGATTGTGAATGCCGATGATTTTGGCCTGTCGAAAGGGCAGAACTACGGCATCATTGAAGCCTGTCGTCGGGGCATCGTGACCTCGACCACCGCCATGATCAATGGTGAAGCGGCCGGGCACGCGGCGCAGCTCAGCCGGGACGTACCTGAGCTCGGTGTCGGTATGCACTTTGTGTTGACGCTGGGCATGCCTCTTTCCCCCATGCCGGGCCTGACGCGCGACGGCGCACTGGGCAAATGGATTTGGGAAATGGCCGAGCAGGGGACGTTGCCGCTCGACGAAATCACCCGCGAGCTGGACTGCCAGTTTAACCGCTTTGTTGACGTGTTTGGCCGTGAGCCGACGCATATCGACAGCCATCATCACGTGCATATGATCCCGGCGATTCTCCCGATTGTCGCGGAGTTTGCCCGGCGTAGAGGGGTGGCGATGCGCGTGGATCGCACTGAACTGGCGCTTCACGGCCTGAGCAGTCCGTCTGTGTCCACCACCGACGGGTTCAGCAGCGCATTTTACGGTGATGAAATCGACGAAGCACTGTTCCTGAAGGTACTGGATGAGTCTGCCGCACGAGGCGAGCATTCGCTGGAGGTTATGGCGCACCCGGCCTTTGTTGATAATACAGTACGCAAAAGTGCCTACTGCTGGCCGCGGCTGGCAGAGCTGGATATCCTGACCTCATCCTCGCTGAAGTATGCGATTGCCGAGCGCGGGTATCGTTTAGGGACGTTTAACGATCTGTAAGTAAAAAGCCCGGTGGCGAGGTAAAAGTAAAAAGGCAACGAACGTTGCCTTTTTTTATGTTTGCTCCCTCTCCCATGGGAGAGGGTTGGGATGAGGGCATCAGCCCGCACGGCCACCCGGCTTTTTTTATGCCGGGATCTGCGCAGTTTTACTGCTGCGCGACCACACGCGGTGGGCGGCGAGCAGGTCGAACAGCTGGGTCATAAACGCATCGTCAACGCTGTCACCCTCGACAATCCCTTCTTCGCCCTGATCCGCTACCTTCAGCAACGGTTTAAACTGGCGTGCGTCGCCAGCAAACGCAATCGGCTTCAGGTGCTTGTAGGCTTCCAGCAGGTAGTAGTTGGCATCACCGTTGCCAAGCAGGCTGGCGATTTCGCCGCACGGCACAATCACCGCATCCACCGTCAGCGACGGCGCCCCGGCAAAGGTGGCCGCTATCGGCAGTACCGAGCCGTCATCAGCCGTCACTTCGCCCATGCGCGAGTAGAGCAGCTTGGCGTGCACCCCTTTGGCTTTCAGCGCTGTCATGATCGCCAGCAGATCGCTGGCGCGGGTTTTGTCGTTAAGCAGGATCCCCACGACGCGGCCCTTAATTGACCCGCCCGGTACCGCATAGAGGCTCAGGGACGGATCTTTTTTGATGCCGTTGACGTCTTTCGGCGGGGCGGCATGACGCTGTTCGTCGGTGAGCGTAATGCCGAGATTATCAGCAACGCTCTGGGCAAGCTGGATATCAATATGCGCAAGCTGATCAACTACGCGCTCGCGGATGTAGGTGCGCACCACTTTACTCAGTTCGAAGCTGAAGCCGCCGATAATATGCTGTTGCTCAATTGGCGTCTGGCTGTTCCAGAACAGGCGAGGATGGGCGTAATACTCCCCAAAAGAGGGGCTGCGTTCGCGGATTTTTGCCCCGTCCACGCGTTCCTGATAAGACTCAAACCCGCCGCGCTTCGGCCCCGGCGGCGTTTCACGCGGCCAGTTATCGTTGATCGAGTTAGGTTCGTAGTTGGCCGGGTTGGTGTCGATATCCTGGCGGTGCATCCCGTCGCGCTGGAAGTTGTGGTAAGGGCAGGTCGGGCGGTTGATCGGGATTTCGTGGAAGTTTGGCCCGCCAAGGCGGCTGATTTGCGTATCGGTATACGAGAATAAACGCCCCTGCAGCAGAGGATCGTTGGTGAAGTCCAGGCCGGGGACGATGTGCCCTGGGTGGAACGCGGCCTGTTCGTTCTCGGCGAAGAAGTTATCCGGGTTACGGTTGAGCACCATTTTGCCCACTAGCTGCACGGGAACCAACTCCTCGGGGATCAGCTTGGTCGGGTCGAGCAGGTCGAAATCAAACTTGAACTCGTCCACTTCCGGGATTAACTGTAGCCCCAGTTCGTATTCCGGGAAATCACCGGCTTCGATGGATTCCCATAGCTCGCGACGGTGGAAGTCCGGGTCACGACCGGTCAACTTCTGAGCTTCATCCCACACCAGCGACGCTTTACCGGCGACCGGTTTCCAGTGGAATCGCACAAACGTGGCTTTACCTTCGGCGTTGATCAGTCGGAAGGTGTGGATCCCGAACCCTTCCATGGTGCGATAGCTGCGCGGGATCCCACGGTCGGACATCGCCCACATCACGTTGTGTAAGGTTTCTGGCTGCAGGGAAACATAGTCCCAGAAGGTGTCATGCGCACTTTGTCCCTGCGGTATCGCCCAGTGTGGCTCTGGTTTTACCGCATGGACAAAGTCAGGAAACTTATGCGCATCCTGAATAAAGAAGATCGGCGTATTGTTCCCTACCAGATCGAAAATACCTTCGTCGGTGTAAAACTTGGTTGCAAAGCCGCGGATATCACGCACCGTGTCGGCAGAGCCTGCGCCGCCCTGGACGGTAGAGAAGCGCACAAACACCGGCGTTTTTTTGTCGGGATCGGAGAGGAAGTCCGCTTTAGTGATATCTTTCAGGCTCTTATAGGGCTGGAAATAGCCGTGCGCCGCAGAGCCACGCGCGTGAACGATGCGTTCCGGGATGCGCTCGTGGTCGAAATGGGTAATTTTTTCCCGCAGGATAAAATCTTCCAGCAGGGTTGGCCCGCGAGAGCCTGCGCGCAGGGAGTTCTGGTCATCGGCAATACGTACGCCCTGATTAGTTGTCAGCGCATGGCCTTCGCCGCCTTTGCGGTGAGGCTCGAGAGCATTCAGTTTTTCATTTGCGTTGCCCGGGGATTTGAAACTTCCCGGCGCAGTAGGTTGTTCGCCCGGTGCGGAAGGGCCCGGTGAAGGCTTATGCGATCCGTCCGCTGGAGCAAGTGAATCCATTCCCGGTTGAGATTCTTCAGTGCCATGAATGGGTGATTGATGTGTTTTATCATTGTTCGACATTGCACGCTTCTCCTGTATACGTTCCTAAAAACCCTATTAAGGATAGAACAATGTCATGAACAGGCTAACGAACCAGGCGTTTTAGGACATTTTTCTTAACGAAAGCTGTCATCATCGGCCCCCGAGGCGCGACGGGTGGGGGGAGAATCGGCTATGATAGAAATTTCCTGTATTCAGAATCTGTATTAGTGAACCCGTCGCTTATGAAACCTCTTCGCCAACAAAATCGCCAGGTTATTAGCTATGTACCCCGCGTCGAACCTGCGCCGCCTGACCATGCCCTGAAGGTTGAGGGCTTTCGCGATGTCTGGCAGCTGCGTGGGAAGTACGTGGCATTTGTGCTGATTGGTGAACACTTCCGCCGCTCCCCCGTGTTTACGGTCCCCGAGTCGGCGCAGCGCTGGGCGGTGCAAATCCGCCAGGAAGAAGAGGTTGAAGATTAACAGACATAAAAAAACCGCCATCAGGCGGTTTTTTTTATTGTGCAGTGATTAACGGTGCGCCAGCTCGGCGTCATCTTCACTTTCAAGGATAGTTTTGTCCGTCTGCTTCAGCCACTGGCTGGTCAGCGTCCCTGCAGTCATGGAGCCGCTGACGTTCAGAGCGGTACGACCCATGTCGATCAGCGGTTCAACGGAAATCAGCAGTGCAACCAGCGTTACCGGCAGGCCCAGCGCAGGCAGTACGATCAACGCAGCGAAGGTTGCCCCACCGCCAACACCCGCCACACCGGCGGAGCTGATGGTGACAATACCCACCAGAGTCGCAATCCAGACCGGATCCAGCGGGTTGATCCCCACGGTTGGCGCAACCATTACCGCCAGCATCGCCGGGTAAAGCCCCGCGCAACCGTTCTGACCAATGGTGGCACCAAAGGAAGCAGAGAAGCTGGCGATGGATTCTGGTACGCCCAGGCGACGCGTTTGCGCTTCAACGTTCAGCGGAATAGAGGCGGCGCTGGAGCGACTGGTAAAGGCGAAGGTCAGCACCGGCCATACTTTACGGAAGTATTTCAGCGGGCTCACGCCGTTAACGCCCAGCAGGATACCGTGCACCACAAACATGATGGCGAGACCCAGGTAAGAGGCAATCACGAAGCTACCGAGCTTGATGATGTCCTGCAGGTTGGAGCCTGCCACCACTTTGGTCATCAGGGCCAGCACGCCGTAAGGCGTCAGCTGCATGACCAGGCGAACCAGCTTCATGACCCAGCTTTGCAGGGTATCGATGGCGACCAGCACGCGTTCACCTTTCGGCGCATCGTCTTTCAACAGCTTCAGTGCCGCTACGCCCAGGAACGCAGCGAAGATCACTACGCTGATAATGGACGTCGGGCTTGCACCGGTCAGGTCAGCAAACGGGTTCTTCGGAACAAAGGAAAGCACCATTTGCGGAACGGTCAGATCGGCAAGTTTACCAACATAGTTGGTCTGGATTGCCGTCAGGCGCGCGGTTTCGGCTGAGCCTTGTACCAGACCTTCGGCGGTCAGACCAAACAGGTTAGTCACCAGTACACCGACCAGCGCGGCGATAAGCGTAGTGAACAGCAGGGTCCCGATGGTCAGAAAACTGATTTTACCCAGCTGGGTGGCGTTGTGCAGACGCGCAACCGCGCTCAGAATAGAGGCAAACACCAGCGGCATGACGATCATCTGCAGCAACTGCACATAGCCGTTACCGACAATGTTGAACCACTGGATAGACTCTTTCATTACCGGGCTATCGGAACCGTAAATGGCGTGTAATGCCAGACCAAATACGACACCCATACCCAGACCGACGAGTACTTTCTTCGCCAGGCTCCACTGTTTGTGGCGCGTCTGTGCGAGAAGCAATAGCAATACAACGAACACAATAATGTTCGCGATGAGTGGAAAATTCATCCCCTTTCTCCTGATTTATTATCCGGTCGGTTTTTACCGAGCCTGTTGGCGCAAGGTTAGCAGAAGTGTGATGTGGCGCTTATATCCAAATGGAATGGTTTATGACAAATGTGATTATTTTGTCGGTTTAATGTTCAATCTGGTGATTAATAAAACGATCAAACTGGAATTGCAGGGAGTTAATCATTTGCGATGACCAGCGGACTGCACTGTTTTCGGGCAGCGTTTGCGGCATCCAGACCGCCCAGGCAAAAAGCGCCATGCACAACACGCGCTCAAGCTGGTTGCCTTTCTGGGGGGCGAGGATCGGGAGGCGGAAGCGCCACCGGCAGGGCCAGAGAAGCGGCACGCCCGCCGGGGTGAGCATGTCGGCAAGAATATGGCTTAAATAGCCCAACACCATGCCCTGAATGGCATCGGCAGGCACTATCCAGCTATCAGGGACCTTAAGATAGAAAAGCGTCAGCAGGCCAAAAACAGCCAACAGACTGTGGGTAAACCCGCGATGACCAAAGGCCCTGGCAATAGGTTTGGATATCCACTTCAATCGCTGGCCAAGGAAAGACTTCGGATGATCGATATCCGGCAACAGGCAGGTCAATACTGCGGAAGGGACAATATGCCACCAGTCCCCCTGCGCCAGCACAGGGGTAAGTTCAGCGTTTTTAGAAAACACCGCGCAGGCAATTGAAAAAAGCAGGTGGCCTTCCGCCGTCATGATAAAACCCAACAAACTGTCAATTCATACAGTATAGGTTTTTTATACAGTGTACGGAAGAGGTGACGGTGTAACCCTTTGTCACAAACGGGCACTATTCATGCGCTTTCATGACCGGTCATACGCTTTCAGGCAGCGAGGCTGCCTGAATAGGGTTACTCGCCGCGCAGGTGCTGCGGGGTAAGTTGGGTTAGCGATGACAGTTTGACATCGGCCAGCGCAAAGCGGGGATCGTGCTGACCCTCTTCGGCCGGGACAACAATCGAGCGCATACGCGCCGCTTTCGATGCCACCATGCCGTTGACCGAATCTTCCAGCGCCACGCAGGACAGCGGGTCAAGGCCCAGCTTCGCGGCACAATCCATATAAACCTGCGGGTGGGGTTTGCTATAGGGCAGCTTTTCCGCCGAGGCCAGCGCGTCGAAGCTGTCGCGCAGCTCAAACATCGTCAGCACTTTTTCCAGCATATGCAGCGGTGAGGCAGACGCCAGCCCCACTTTTAAGCCTTGTGCCTTACAGAGCGCAACGGCTTCACGCACGCCGGGCAGCAGAGGCTTGTTTTCCTCAACCAGGGAAATCGCGCGACTGATAATCCGGTTGGTCACTTCGTTACGGTCAGGGCCAACCCACGGCTGGTGGGCATACCACAGCTCAACGACCATATCGATGCGCAGCCCAAGCGTGTCGGGCAACTCGTTCCGGCGAGAGATATCTACGCCAAGGCTGGCCATAACGTCCAGTTCAGCGCGATCCCACAGCGGTTCGGAATCGATCAGCAGTCCATCCATGTCAAAAATAGCGGCAAGAATCTGGCGCGGTGCCGTCATTATTACGTCTCCTTCTCTCAGGTGTCCGACAAACGATAAATGCTAAGTCCAGTCTGCAATTTAGCATATTGCCTTCAAAGAACGGGCGAAAATCACGGTCAGCAGGTAGACTTAGGCACAAATAACGCGTCTTTTTTGAAGGGGAACTGATGACGTATCAACAAGCTGGACGCATCGCTGTCTTAAAACGTATTGCCGGGTGGGTCATTTTCATTCCGGCGGTGATTTCAACGCTGATTTCCATCTTTAAATTCATGTTCGATCACAGCGAAAAGCAGCCGGGCATCAATGCGGTTATGCTGGATTTCGCACATGTGATGATTGAGATGATGCGCTTCAACACGCCATTCCTGAACTTTTTCTGGTACAACTCACCGACGCCGGATTTCCACCAGAAGCTTAACGTTGGGTTTTGGGTAATCTATGCGCTGATTTTTATTGCGATGGCGCTACAGGCCTCGGGCGCACGCATGAGCCGTCAGACGCGTTTTTTGCGTGAAGGGGTGGAGGACCAGCTGATTCTGGAGCAGGCCAAAGGGGACTCGGGGCTGACGCGCGAGCAGATTGAATCGCGGATAGTGGTTCCGCGTCACACCATTTTCTTGCAGATATTTCCGCTCTACGTCTTGCCGGTGATCATCATTGTCGCGGGTTATTTCTTCTTCTCGCTGCTCGGCTTCCTGTAAGAAAACGCAGGGTGGCACATTAGCCACCCTGTGAGATCAGGCCGCGAGCACGCGATCCAGCGCGCGCTGCGCGTTAACCAGATGCTCGCCGCCAAACAGGATCGCCCGGTTGAGCAGGGTATAGAGCTGGTAAACCGGCTGTCTGTCGAGGAAATCGCCCGGGAGCGGGGAGACGGACTGATACCCATCGTAGATCTGCGGCGGCTGCTCAGGATGGAGCGGCAGCATGGCGAGATCGCACTCCCGGTCACCCCAGTAGCAGGCGGGGTCAAAGATATAAGGGCCGTTTGGCCCCAGCGCACAGTTCCCGGACCACAAATCACCGTGCAGTAATGATGGCTGTGGCTGGTGCGAAGCGAGCCGTTGCTGGACATGTTCGACGATGGCATCGATATTTCCAAATTCCAGCCCTCTCTCTGCGGCAAGCTCAAGCTGCCAGCCGATGCGCTGCTCGGCAAAGAACGTCGACCAGCGGCGCTGCCAGGCGTTGGGCTGTGGCGTGGTGGAGAGATCGTTGTCAAAGTCGAGGCCAAACTGCGGCTGATCGCTCCACTGGTGCAGGCGGGCAATTTGCTGTCCAAGGATGAAGGCGCTGTGGGCATCCAACGGGCGCGCCGGCAGATACTCCATCACCAGAAAACTGTAATCTCTGTCGCTTCCCACGGCCCAGACCTGCGGAACCGTGACCGTTTTACTGCGCGATAACAGTTCCAGCTGATCGGCTTCGGCGGTAAAGATAGGAAGTAATTCCCGCTCATCGCATTTTACGAAAAGATCGCGTCCAGCGTAGCGCAAATGCCACGCGGCGTGGATCTCTCCGCCTGGCAGTTCGTTACGCAGTTCAATTTCGCCTTCTCCCAGCTGCTCACTTAAAAGATGACTGATAGCCTGCCACATGATCTCTCTCCCATGTTGTCTGCCAGATCATAACGTTAGCGCAAAACGGCTGTTAAAAAACAGGAACTAACGCACACATGAGCGGTTTACTGCACTACAAGGCACTTATTGTTCTTTTTTTACCCAGCTCTCCCAGGTGTCCACGTCTATTTCCGTGGCTTTATCGGTCACGCTTTCTGCCAGGCTGCTTGCCAGGGCATTGACCTCTTCCTGGCTAAGCGCGCTGATCAGGCCAAACGTCATCGTTCCTAAGTCATGAATATTGCCGTCTTCGTCAGTCAGGGTGAACAGGAAATTGGCGCGCGTGAACGCATTGTTTAGCTCATTGATTTCGGTTAGCGACGCTTCATGAATTCTTACCGTTACGACGTAGCGGGTGATATCTCCACTGCTCATAATTCACCTCATTGTTATCACGAAACTTTTTTAGCATAGTCGATAGTGTGGTTTTGGCGACTCTGGCACGGTTGCCCCCTCGGGCGGAGGGGACGGCGTTATCAGGCTTTCGACAGATAATTGACAATCTTCTGAGTATCCTCCAGCGAACACAGGCGTGTTCCCTGATTGATGGTTGCAGCACTACCGGCGGCCACGCCGTAGCGTGTCATCTCAAGCAGAGACGCACCTTCTGCCAGCTTTAACACCATAGCACCGACCATGCTGTCACCCGCACCCACGGTGCTCTGGCTTTTCATGGGCGGCGGAACCACCTGAGCAAAACCGGTTTTGTCGACCGCCAGCGCCCCCTGTGGCCCCAGGGAAACGACCACGCGCAGCGCTTTACCGCTGCGAACCAGCTCCTCGGCGGCGGTCCGCACGTCGTCAGGCTGGGTCAACTCGCGATTAACCAGCGCGCTTAGCTCTTTTTGGTTGGGTTTAACGAGTTCAAGCTGACCAGGTTCAAGGGCTGCCTGGAGCGCTTCTCCTGAGCTGTCGACAATGCAGCGAATACCGCGCTGCTGGACGGATGCGATCAGCGCCGTCAGCTTTTGCGTACTGATGCCAGGCGGCAGGCTGCCGCTGATGACCAGCAGCGCGCCGGGTTCAATCGCCAGCACTTTCTCTTCGAGCTGGCGAAACTCGTCGTCGCTGAGTCTGGCGCCTGGCATGACGAAGCGGTACTGCTCGCCGCTGGACTCAACATGGACGTGCAGGTTTTGCCGCGTCCAGTCTTTAGCATTCACGGTCTGAGTGGCGACCTGTTCATCCGCCAGCAGCGACTCAAGGTGTTCGCCGGTGGCGCCGCCTGACGGGAATATCGCGGTGGCTTTGCCGCCGAGGTGCGTAATCGCGCGGGCCACGTTGATGCCGCCGCCACCCGGTTCAAAGACGGGGGCGCTACAGCGCAGTTTCCCCTCAGGGTAAATTTGGGGTGTCAGGGTCGCGGAGTCGAGGGAAGGGGAGAGTGTCAGGGTGTATATGGAAACCATGTTTACCTCCTTTTAGTATGGGCTTCTTTAAGTCTGGCACCAATTACCAGGAAGGCAATGTAAATAACAATATGATTTTAAATATGAATACTGACAAAAACTGAAAACCCGACATATAAATTAAATGTCGATTTGGGATCGTTCTTATTCAAAAAATGAAATAAGAAATCATTGCTATGTTATTTGCGGCTTTTTATAATTTGTTACCTTTCTCTGGACGCCTTGTCATTGATCCTCAAGAAAGTTTCCGAGACCGTGATGGTCTCTTTTTTTGTTGTATGGACTCCCTAATAAAATGAAGCTTTTGAAGACAGTTCCTGCTGCACTGATGCTGGCGGGTGGTGTGTTTGCGTCGTTGAACGCAGCCGCCGATGATTCCGTTTTTACTGTCATGGACGATCCAAGCTCCGCGCAAAAACCGTTTGAAGGTAACCTGAACGCGGGTTATCTGGCGCAATCGGGTAACACGAAAAGCTCCTCCCTGACGGCAGACAGCACCCTGACCTGGTACGGCAACACCACGGCGTGGTCGCTGTGGGGGAACGCCAGCAACACATCCGCGAATGATGAACGCTCCTCAGAGAAATATGCCGTAGGGGGACGTAGCCGCTATAACATGACCGACGCCGATTATCTGTTCGGTCAGGCCAGTTGGTTAACCGACCGCTATAACGGCTACCGCCAGCGTGACGTGTTCACGGCAGGTTATGGTCGCCAGTTCCTCAACGGACCGGTGCACAGCTTCCGCTTCGAATTCGGTCCAGGTGTTCGCTATGACGAGTTCACCGACGGCGAAACCAAAACTCAGCCGTTAGGTTATGCTTCCGGCACCTACGCCTGGCAGATGACCGACACCACTAAGTTCACTCAGGGCGTTTCCGTTTTCGGTGCCGACGATACCACGCTGAACTCCGAGACGGCGCTGAACGTGGCCATCAACGAACACTTTGGCCTGAAACTGGCGTACAACGTGACCTGGAACTCTTCCCCGCCGGACTCTGCACCGGATCATACCGACCGCAGAACCACCATTTCTCTGGGCTATAAAATGTAATAGTCGCGGGCCGAATACTCGGCCCGTTTTTTATTTTTCATTTTTTGAAACTGTGCTGTTTTATATTGAACGCCGTTTTAAAATAAGTGGTCCTTCAAAACTCCTTAATTTCTCCATAATTACTCCCGGCGCGTATATTCAATTTATTTGACACGTTTTGATAAATTAATTGACTAGGAAAAAGTGTGATCCAGATCTACACTTAGGGCACAGGCAAAATGTTGCCTCAGGCTGTTCAGTATTAATGAAAATAGAGAATTATGATGATGAACAAAATTAAAAACGCTGCCACAGCAATGGCGCTTTCCGCACTTTCGTTTGGCGTATTCGCTGCCGATAACCTGGCTTCACCTGCCGCAGATGCTAACGTTGCCACAGGTATTACCCGCGCCTCTGACGTCGAAGCAGGCTCCAACATCGCACCAGGCACGCAGTCTACCGGGCAATCCATGAATGATGCCTTTGATGTGCATAAACTGGTCGCAGGTGAGTGGTCCTGATCGCGTTATTGTCGCGTAGGTATTGAATCAGATATCAATTACCTAACCCGTCAAAAACCGGATGTTGATGTACCGGTTTTTGCGGCGCAGGGTATTAAAGGCTAAGTCACGTCTTCTATTTTTTATTGACTCTGCTCGTGTCACCGGAATGTATTACCCGGTCAGTTCTTTCTTAAGTCGTTTTCCCCACGGGGTTAACCCCAAATCATGGCGGCCCAGCGCAGCAGCAGCATCGCGCCGCAGATAGCAATAAGTACTACCACCATTTTCCAGTGCTTAACGGCAAAACGTTTCGTTGGCATAACCTAATCCTTGTCAGTTGATTCCCTTAGTCTATCAAACTATGCGCCAGGGTGTGCAATGCGAAGGCCAGAAGGCTATGCCTGGTTACCGGTCAAAATTAAAACCAGTGGAATCGGTCGGCAAGAATCAGCACCAAAACGGCGGCTGAGAGGACATTTAAAATCACGACGGTTCTGCTGGAAACATTCATTGGATGCTCCTTAGAGAGATTAAGACCAGTTCAAGGATAGCTTAGCAATACTGGATTGCGAGCTGTGGGCGGTAAAACTTAACAAACTCATACAAATGGATGAGTCGCAAAAAAGTTGCAGAGGGTGCATTCGCCCTTGCATTAGTGTTACCATTACGTCGCCTGCCGTAAATCCGCATTAATCTGAATTCGGCCGGTCCAGGATGGCGAGCCAATTTGACGATTGTTGGTTAGATGGTTCGTAATCTATTGTTTACTAACGATTATTTTCTTTGTATATGCTCTTATGTGTGGGGCATCACTGCAAATAAGGATATAAAATGCCTGTAATTACTCTTCCTGATGGCAGCCAACGCCACTACGACCACGCTGTAAGCCCAATGGATGTTGCCCTGGATATTGGTCCTGGCCTTGCGAAAGCGACCATTGCCGGCCGCGTTGATGGCGAACTGGTTGATGCGTCCGATCTGATCGAAAACGATGCGAAGCTGTCTATCATCACAGCGAAAGACGAAGAAGGTCTGGAGATCATTCGTCACTCCTGTGCGCACCTGTTAGGTCACGCAATCAAACAATTGTGGCCCAACACCAAGATGGCGATCGGCCCGGTTATTGACAACGGTTTCTATTATGACGTTGACCTTGACCACACCCTGACTCAGGAAGATATCGACGCGCTCGAAAAACGTATGCACGAGCTCGCCGAATCCAACTATGACGTCATCAAGAAGAAAGTCAGCTGGCACGAAGCGCGTGAAACGTTCGTGAAGCGTGGCGAGAGCTATAAAGTCTCTATTCTTGACGAGAACATTTCTCATGATGATAAGCCTGGCTTGTATCATCACGAAGAATATATCGACATGTGCCGTGGTCCGCACGTGCCGAACATGCGCTTCTGCCATCACTTCAAACTGATGAAAATCGCGGGCGCCTACTGGCGTGGCGATAGCAACAACAAGATGTTGCAGCGTATTTATGGTACCGCGTGGGCGGATAAAAAAGCCCTGAACGCCTACCTGCAGCGCCTGGAAGAGGCGGCTAAGCGTGACCACCGTAAAATCGGTAAGCAGCTTGACCTGTACCATATGCAGGAAGAAGCGCCGGGTATGGTCTTCTGGCATAACGACGGCTGGACTATCTTCCGCGAACTGGAAACTTTCGTGCGCTCTAAGCTGAAAGAGTACCAGTACCAGGAAGTGAAAGGCCCGTTCATGATGGACCGTGTTCTGTGGGAAAAAACAGGCCACTGGGACAACTACAAAGATGCGATGTTCACCACCTCTTCCGAGAACCGTGAATACTGCATCAAGCCAATGAACTGCCCGGGCCACGTTCAGATCTTTAACCAGGGTCTGAAATCCTACCGCGATTTACCGCTGCGTATGGCGGAATTCGGTAGCTGCCACCGTAACGAACCATCAGGTGCGCTGCACGGTCTGATGCGCGTTCGTGGCTTTACTCAGGATGATGCACATATCTTCTGTACGGAAGACCAGGTACGTGACGAAGTTAACGCCTGCATTCGTATGGTCTACGATATGTATAGCACCTTTGGCTTCGAGAAAATCGTTGTCAAGCTCTCAACGCGTCCGGAAAAACGTATCGGTAGCGATGAGACATGGGATCGCGCGGAAGCGGATCTCGCCGTGGCGCTGGAAGAGAACGGTATCCCGTTCGAATACCAACTGGGCGAGGGCGCATTCTACGGTCCGAAAATTGAATTTACCCTGTATGACTGCCTCGATCGCGCATGGCAGTGCGGAACGGTACAGCTGGACTTCTCCCTGCCGCAGCGTTTAAGCGCCTCTTATGTTGGCGAAGACAACGAGCGTCAGGTACCGGTAATGATTCACCGTGCAATCCTCGGTTCTCTGGAGCGCTTCATCGGCATCCTGACCGAAGAGTTCGCTGGCTTCTTCCCAACCTGGCTTGCGCCAGTGCAGGTGGTGGTGATGAACATTACCGATTCTCAGGCTGATTACGTTAAAGAATTGACGCAGAAACTACAAAATGCGGGCATTCGCGTAAAAGCAGACTTGAGAAATGAGAAGATTGGCTTTAAAATCCGCGAGCACACTTTACGTCGTGTCCCGTATATGTTGGTCTGTGGTGATAAAGAGGTGGAAGCAGGCAAAGTGGCCGTTCGCACCCGCCGTGGTAAAGACCTGGGAAGCCTGGACGTAAGTGAAGTGATTGAGAAGCTGCAACAAGAGATTCGCAGCCGCAGTCTTCAACAACTGGAGGAATAAGGTATTAAAGGCGGAAAACGAGTTCAAACGGCACGTCCGAATCGTATCAATGGCGAGATTCGCGCCCAGGAAGTTCGCTTAACAGATCTTGAAGGTGAACCACTGGGGATTGTGAGTCTGAGAGAAGCGATCGAAAAAGCTGAAGAAGCTGGAGTAGATTTAGTTGAAATCAGCCCTAACGCCGAACCGCCAGTTTGTCGTATTATGGACTACGGCAAGTTCCTTTATGAAAAGAGTAAGTCTTCTAAGGAACAGAAGAAGAAGCAAAAAGTTATCCAGGTTAAGGAAATCAAATTCCGTCCTGGTACCGACGATGGCGATTATCAGGTAAAACTCCGCAGCCTGATACGCTTTCTGGAAGATGGCGATAAGGCCAAGATCACACTGCGTTTCCGCGGTCGTGAGATGGCCCACCAACAGATCGGTATGGAAGTGCTTAACCGCGTCCGTGAAGATCTGAGTGAACTGGCAGTAGTCGAATCCTTCCCTACGAAGATCGAAGGCCGCCAGATGATCATGGTGCTCGCTCCTAAGAAGAAACAGTAAGGCCTTCAAGCAGCAAAATCTGTGGAGCCTTCGGGTTTCATAGGTTTTGTTCGCCTATGTTTCGTTTATTTAACAATGCGAAGTGGAAGTTATTAAGATGCCAAAAATTAAGACCGTACGCGGTGCTGCTAAGCGCTTCAAAAAAACCGGTGGTGGTGGATTTAAGCGTAAGCACGCAAACCTGCGTCATATTCTGACCAAAAAATCTACTAAGCGTAAACGTCACCTGCGTCCAAAAGGCCTGGTTTCTAAAGGCGATCTGGGTCTGGTTATCGCGTGCCTGCCGTACGCATAAGCCGTTAACGTTTAATTTTTTACTAAGAATATAGATACAGGAGAGCACATATGGCTCGCGTAAAACGTGGTGTAATTGCACGTGCACGTCACAAGAAAATTTTGAAACAAGCTAAAGGCTACTACGGTGCGCGTTCACGCGTTTACCGCGTTGCCTTCCAGGCTGTTATCAAAGCAGGTCAGTACGCTTACCGTGACCGTCGTCAGCGTAAGCGTCAGTTCCGTCAACTGTGGATTGCGCGTATCAACGCAGCAGCACGTCAGAACGGTATTTCTTACAGCAAATTCATCAACGGCCTGAAAAAAGCCTCTGTTGAAATCGACCGTAAGATCCTGGCTGACATCGCAGTATTCGACAAAGTAGCGTTCACCGCTCTGGTCGAAAAAGCGAAAGCAGCACTGGCATAAGCCAGTTGAAAGAGGGGGCTTTGCTCCCTCTTTTCATTTAACACCATCAGAAGATTGACATTTATCCGCGCAGGCTTTTCAATAAGGTCTTAACGGTTTTTACCACACAAGGTAACGCAAGCATGAATGCTGCTATTTTCCGCTTCTTCTTTTACTTTAGCACCTGAATTCAGGAGGCTAGCGCGTGAAAGATGAAACGAAAAACAGCGCCAGATAAGCCTCCTGATGGAGGCTTTTTTTGTGTCTAAATTCGAGAGATTAAGTCCACCAAATCGGTGTCTGCACCGACATAATGAGGAAAACCATGTCACATCTCGCAGAGCTGGTTGCCAGTGCAACGGCCGCCATTAACCAGGCCTCAGATGTTGCCGCGTTAGACAACGTCCGCGTCGAATATCTGGGCAAGAAAGGGCATTTGACCCTTCAAATGACTACCCTGCGTGAGTTGCCTGCTGAAGAGCGCCCGGCAGCGGGTGCGGTCATCAACGAAGCGAAAGAGCAGGTACAGCAGGCGCTGAACGCGCGTAAATCCGCGCTGGAAAGCGCAGTGCTGAACGCCCGTCTGGCAGCCGAAACCATCGACGTTTCACTGCCAGGCCGTCGGATTGAAAACGGCGGATTGCACCCGGTTACCCGTACCATCGATCGTATTGAAAGTTTCTTCGGTGAGCTCGGCTTTACCGTGGCGACTGGCCCGGAAATTGAAGATGACTATCACAACTTCGATGCCCTGAACATTCCTGGCCATCATCCGGCACGTGCTGACCACGACACTTTCTGGTTTGACGCAACGCGTCTGTTACGTACACAGACCTCTGGCGTTCAGATCCGCACCATGAAGGATCAGGCACCCCCTATCCGTATCATCGCGCCGGGCCGCGTTTATCGTAATGACTACGACCAGACGCATACCCCGATGTTCCATCAGATGGAAGGCCTGATTGTTGATAAAAACATCAGCTTCACCAACCTGAAAGGTACGCTGCACGATTTCCTGAACAACTTCTTTGAGGAAGATCTCCAGGTGCGTTTCCGTCCGTCCTATTTCCCGTTCACCGAGCCGTCTGCTGAAGTTGACGTAATGGGTAAAAACGGCAAATGGCTGGAAGTGCTGGGCTGCGGTATGGTCCACCCGAACGTGCTGCGCAACGTAGGCATCGACCCGGAAGTTTACTCCGGCTTTGCTTTCGGTATGGGCATGGAGCGTCTGACCATGCTGCGTTACGGCGTAACCGACTTACGCGCTTTCTTCGAAAACGATCTGCGTTTCCTCAAACAGTTTAAATAAGGGCAGGACAGAACAATGAAATTCAGTGAACTGTGGTTACGCGAATGGGTGAACACCACGCTTGATAGCGAAGCGCTTTCTAACCAAATCACCATGGCAGGCCTGGAAGTGGACGGCGTAGAGCCGGTCTCCGGCGCGTTCACCGGCGTGGTAGTCGGTGAGGTGATGGAGTGCGGACAGCACCCTAACGCCGACAAGCTGCGCGTAACAAAAGTGAACGTGGGCGGCGATCGCCTGCTGGATATCGTCTGCGGTGCGCCGAACTGCCGTCAGGGTCTGAAAGTGGCCGTGGCGACTGTGGGTGCCGTGCTGCCGGGGGATTTCAAAATTAAAGCCGCGAAGCTGCGCGGTGAACCGTCTGAAGGCATGCTCTGCTCGTTCTCCGAGCTGGGTATTTCCGACGATCATAACGGCATCATCGAGCTGCCACTGGATGCGCCAATTGGTACCGATATTCGTGAATACCTGAAACTCGATGACAACACCATCGAAATCAGCGTAACGCCGAACCGTGCTGACTGCCTGGGCATCATCGGCGTGGCGCGCGACGTTGCCGTGCTCAATCAGACCGAGCTGAACGCACCGGAGATCGTGCCGGTGGAAGCCACCATCAGCGATACGCTGCCCATTCAGGTGGAGGCCGCTGATGCGTGCCCGCGCTACCTGGGCCGTGTGGTAAAAGGCATCAACGTTAAAGCCGCAACCCCGCTGTGGATGAAAGAAAAACTGCGCCGCTGCGGTATTCGTTCCATCGACGCGGTGGTTGACGTGACCAACTACGTTCTGTTGGAACTGGGCCAGCCAATGCACGCGTTCGATAAAGATCGTATCGAAGGCGGCATCGTGGTGCGTATGGCGAAAGAGGGCGAAACCCTGGTTCTGCTGGACGGTAGCGAAGCGAAGCTGAACGCGGATACGCTGGTTATTGCTGACCACAACAAAGCGTTGGCCATGGGCGGTATCTTCGGCGGCGAACACTCCGGTGTGAATGATGAAACGCAGAACGTGCTGCTGGAGTGTGCGTTCTTCAGTCCGCTGTCCATCACCGGCCGCGCGCGCCGTCACGGCCTGCATACCGATGCGTCTCACCGCTATGAGCGCGGCGTGGATCCTGCGCTGCAGTATAAAGCGATGGAGCGTGCTACACGCCTGCTGATCGACATCTGCGGCGGTGAAGCAGGCCCGGTTATCGACGTAACCAACGACGCAACGCTGCCGAAGCGTGCCACCATCACGCTGCGTCGCAGCAAGCTGGATCGTCTGATTGGTCACCACGTTGCCGATGCGCAGGTGAGCGATATTCTGCGCCGTCTGGGCTGCGACGTCACCGAAGGCCAGGACGAGTGGCACGCCGTTGCGCCATCCTGGCGTTTCGACATGGAAATTGAAGAAGACCTGGTGGAAGAAGTGGCCCGCGTTTACGGCTACAACAACATCCCTGACGAGCCGGTCCAGGCTGGCCTGATCATGGGGAGCCACCGTGAAGCCGACCTGTCCCTGAAGCGTGTGAAAACCATGCTGAACGACAAAGGCTATCAGGAAGTGATCACCTACAGCTTCGTCGATCCTAAGCTGCAGCAGCTGATCCACCCGGGTGAGGAAGCGCTGATCCTGCCAAGCCCAATCTCCAGCGAGATGTCGGCGATGCGCCTGTCGCTGTGGACCGGTCTGCTTGGTACCATCGTGTACAACCAGAACCGCCAGCAAAACCGCGTGCGCATTTTCGAAAGCGGCTTGCGCTTTGTGCCGGATACGCAGGCAAATTTAGGCATCCGTCAGGATCTCATGCTGGCAGGTGCCATTACCGGAAACCGTGTTGAAGAGCACTGGGACCTGGCAAAAAGCACGGTTGATTTCTACGATATGAAGGGCGATCTGGAAGCAATTCTCGATCTGACCGGTAAATTATCCGAAATTGAATTCCGCGCTGAAGCCATTCCCGCCCTGCATCCGGGCCAGAGTGCAGCGATTTATTTAGACGGCAAACGCGTTGGTTTCATTGGCGTTGTGCATCCTGAGCTGGAACGTAAATTCGACCTCAATGGCCGTACTATCGTGTTCGAGCTGGAGTGGAACCCGGTCGCAGACCGCGTGATTCCTCAGGCTCAGGACATTTCTCGCTTCCCGGCGAACCGCCGTGACATCGCTGTTGTGGTCGCGGAAAACGTTCCCGCAGCAGATATTTTGGCCGAATGTAAGAAAGTTGGCGTAAATCAGGTAGTTGGCGTAAACTTATTTGACGTGTACCGCGGCAAGGGCGTAGCAGAAGGTTTCAAGAGCCTCGCTATTAGCCTTATCCTTCAGGATACCAGCCGTACACTCGAAGAAGAGGAGATTGCCGCTACCGTCGCCAAATGTGTAGAGGCATTAAAAGAGCGATTCCAGGCATCATTGAGGGATTGAACCTATGGCGCTTACAAAAGCTGAAATGTCAGAATATCTGTTTGATAAGCTTGGGCTTAGCAAACGGGATGCTAAAGAGCTGGTAGAGCTGTTTTTCGAAGAGATCCGTCGTGCTCTGGAAAATGGTGAGCAGGTAAAACTCTCCGGCTTTGGCAATTTTGATTTGCGAGACAAAAACCAACGTCCGGGCCGAAACCCGAAGACGGGGGAAGATATTCCCATTACAGCCCGCCGCGTGGTGACCTTCAGACCCGGACAGAAGTTAAAAAGCCGTGTCGAAAACGCAACGCCCAAAGCAGAGTAATATGAACTAACTAAAAAGGCCGCTTCTGCGGCCTTTTTTCTTTGTGCAATTGATTAAATCCGCCGTAAAATCAATATCATTACACGTTGATAACACATGCCTATGCTTGATTTCGCCCGCCAACAGCACCGCTCCGATATCCGCCGTCTGCTTCTGCTGGTGCTGCTGCTGATTGCCGCTACGGTCGTCAGCCTGTGCGCAGGAGACCGCTGGCTGGCACCACAAAGCTGGTTTAGCCCGGACGGGCAGCTCTTCGTCTGGCAAATCCGCCTGCCGCGAACGCTGGCGGTGATCCTCGTCGGCGGCGCGCTGGCGTTATGCGGCACTATGATGCAGGCGCTGTTCGAAAACCCGTTAGCTGAGCCGGGGCTTCTGGGCGTCTCTAATGGCGCGGGCGTGGGGCTGATTGCAGCCGTCATGTTGGGCGGGGGCGAACTGTCTGGCTGGGGAATTAGCCTGAGCGCCATTCTCGGTGCCTTGCTGATCACCGTCATTCTGCTGCGCTTCGCGCGGCGGCACCTTTCGACCAGCCGATTACTGCTTGCCGGGGTCGCGCTGGGGATCATCTGTAGCGCGCTGATGACCTGGGCGGTCTACTTTTCCACCTCCTTTGATTTACGCCAGCTGATGTACTGGATGATGGGCGGTTTCGGCGGCGTTGACTGGCGTCAGGGCTGGTTGATGCTCCTGCTTATCCCGGTCATGCTCTGGGCGTGCGTCCAGTCGCAGCCGCTGAATATGCTGGCGCTGGGCGAAACCTCAGCCCGCCAGCTTGGAATGTCGCTTGGACTCTGGCGCAACGTGCTGGTGGTGGCTATTGGCTGGATGGTGGGCGTGAGCGTCGCGCTGGCCGGGGCAATTGGCTTTATCGGGCTGGTTATCCCGCACATGCTGCGTCTGTGCGGCATAACGGACCATCGAACGCTGCTTCCTGCCTCGGCCCTTGCCGGGGCGACCACGCTGCTGGTGGCCGATATCATCGCCCGTCTTGCCCTGACGGCAGCCGAACTGCCGATTGGTGTCGTCACCGCAACGCTGGGCGCGCCGGTCTTTATCTGGCTACTATTAAAAGCCGGACGTTAAAACACTACCCGTAAGACAACCTGAGGGAATGCTATGCAGTCTGATATTCTGAACACCGAAGTGACCACCATTGATGGCGAGAAAACCACGCTGGAACGTTATAAAGGCAAGGTTTTGCTGCTGGTAAATGTGGCGTCAAAATGCGGCCTCACTCCGCAGTACGAGCAGCTGGAGAACATTCAGAAAGCCTGGGAGAAAGACGGCTTTGTCGTGCTGGGCTTCCCGTGCAACCAGTTCCTGGGCCAGGAGCCGGGTAGCGAAGAAGAGATCAAAACGTTTTGCAGCACCACCTACGGTGTGACCTTCCCGATGTTCAGCAAGATTGACGTAAATGGCGAAAATCGTCATCCGCTGTATGCCAAACTGATCGCCGCCGCGCCGACGGCAGTCGCCCCTGAAGAGAGTGGTTTCTACGAACGCATGGCCAGCAAAGGGCGTGCGCCGCTGTATCCGGATGACATTCTGTGGAACTTTGAGAAGTTCCTGGTAGGGCGTGACGGGCAGGTTGTCCAGCGCTTTTCACCGGATATGACCCCTGAAGATCCGATCGTCATGGAGTCAATTAAGCTGGCGCTGGCAAAATAATGACCGTGCTGATGCAGCTCACAGACGTCGCCGAGAAGGGACGCCTGGCGCCCATTACCGCATCCGTCAACGCAGGCGAAATCCTGCATCTTGTCGGGCCGAATGGCGCGGGCAAAAGCACGTTGCTGGCGCGGATGGCGGGGCTGACCTCGGGCAGCGGGACGCTCTCGCTGCTGGACTGTGCGCTGTCTGAATGGTCGCCGGCTGCGCTGGCGTACCGGCGGAGCTATCTGGTTCAGCAGCAGGTGCCGCCGTTTGCGATGCCCGTATGGCACTATCTGATGCTGCATCTGCATGATAAACAGCACGCGGCGCTGGTCGAGGCTGTCGCCGCGGCGCTTGGGTTAGAGGATAAACTCAGCCGCCATGCCAGCCAGCTCTCGGGCGGAGAGTGGCAGCGCGTACGCCTGGCCGCGGTGATCGTGCAGATCCATCCCGAAGGGAACCCGCACGGGCGTCTACTGCTTCTGGATGAGCCGATGAGCGGTCTGGATGTGGCCCAGCAGTCTGCGCTGGACAGTTTGCTAAGCGCGCTCTCCCGTCAAGGTATCGCCATCGTGATGAGCAGCCATGATCTGAACCATACCCTGCGTCATGCGCATCGGGTGTGGTTATTATCGCAGGGCAAAACCATCGCCTGCGGCGCTCGCGACAGCGTGTTAACGCCGCCTAACCTGGCAAAAGCCTATAATATGTCGTTTCGACGCCTGGATATCGAAGGGCATAAGATGCTCATTTCGACCGCGCAGGCGTAAGCGTTTCTTGCGTCGCGGCGCGATTGCACGCTAAATTACGGAAACAACAATAAAAGCAGAGGAATCGTCTGAAAATGCGAGTGTGGTTTCTCCTTGTGGCGACGTTAATTCTTGCGGGATGCAGCAGCCACCGCGCGCCTCCGCCGAATCCGCGGCTGTCGGATTCCATCACGGTGATTGCAAGCCTGAACGACCAGCTAAGCAACTGGCGTGGTACGCCGTATCGTTACGGTGGCATGAGCCGGGGCGGGGTGGATTGCTCGGGGTTTGTCCTGATGACGTATCGCGATAAGTTTGATTTGCGGCTGCCGCGCGAAACGCGCAAGCAGGCTGAAATCGGAACGGAAATTGATAAAGACGATCTGCTTCCGGGCGATTTGGTCTTTTTCAAAACCGGATCGGGGGAAAGTGGTCTCCACGTTGGTATCTATGATACCGATAACCAGTTTATTCACGCCTCGACCAGCCGCGGCGTAATGCGCTCCTCGCTGGATAATGTTTACTGGCGTAAAAACTTTTGGCAGGCGCGACGTATTTAGTCACGCCAGGCAACGACGTTAAGACGGCATGGTAACTAATAAGCCATGCCGTTTTTACTGAAAAAAGATGATTAAAGTTAAATTTACACCGTGTGAATTATGTCCGTATGTGTCTGTTTTATCTAAAACTGGCTATTAACCAACAACCAGGATAAGATTATTTAAGATTCAGGGATAAATCTGAAAATTAATACGGATCGAATGAAATTAAACTTATTAAAATCAATACAGTGGAATTGTGTCGGCAATTGCTCCAGGATGTCCTCTTTCATCTTTAACGCGGGGCGAGCGCAATGATAATCACGCTAGATAATGCCTACCAGTCTGAACTTTTACTTTTGCCTGCCCGGAATAGTGCAGGGGAACTTAAAGGTTTAGAGGTGTTGGTTAACTTCGTTGGCGTGGGCTCAGACGTGCGTATCCCTACTGAACTGGTTATCCCGCGCCTTTCAGCGGCCGATGAACTGGCGCTTTTTCATGAAAAACTGCAATTGCTCGATACCTGTAAACTGTTTTTTATTCAGCATCAGTTAATTGCATGGATCAATATTACACCTGCAATTGTTGAGTTTTTATTAACTGACGGAAACAGTGTTTCATTACTTGAGCGCTACCCCTTTCTGGAGTTTACCGTTAATGAGAACTATCCCGGTTTAAATAACGGAAAGGACAATCTCAATCTGGCGAGAATGGCGATTCGTTTCCCGCTGGTGCTGTCGAACTTCGGCGCGGGGGCTGCCACCCTCAAAGCGATTTACGATGGATTGTTTAAACGGGTCACCCTTGATAAAGGCTTTATTCAGCAGCGTGCGTTTGAACTCTCCTTCGAGCCATTTATGCGCGCGATCCTCTGGCAAATAACGCCGCACTGCCAGTCGGTAATGGTTGCCGGAATTGACGATCACGGTCTGTTACAACGCGTTCTTTCATTTAATTTCGGTGCCATGCAGGGCAGCCTGTGGCCAGCCGTAACGGCAGAGCACGTCACGACGCTCGTTCAGTGATAACCCTTTTCTTCGCCCGTGTTTAATTCCCGGTAAAACCTCTACACTAAAAGCAGGAGGACCTATGACCCTGTCTTTTACCGCACACTGGCACGATGAATTGCCCGGCTTCTATACCGCTCTCAATCCCACTCCGTTAGATAACGCCCGTCTGATCTGGCATAACGAGACGCTGGCGGATTCGCTTGCGATCCCCCCGGCATTATTCGAGCCGTCCGAAGGGGCAGGCGTGTGGGGCGGCGAAACGCTTTTGCCGGGTATGCGACCGCTTGCGCAAGTCTATAGTGGACATCAGTTTGGCGTCTGGGCAGGGCAACTCGGCGATGGCCGTGGGATCCTGCTCGGCGAACAACAGCTCCCCAACGGCGAAACCGTAGACTGGCACCTCAAAGGGGCTGGCCTGACGCCTTATTCGCGTATGGGCGATGGGCGCGCCGTGCTGCGTTCAACCATTCGCGAAAGCCTGGCCTCAGAAGCGATGCATGCCCTGGGTATTCCGACGTCGCGGGCGCTGTCGATTGTCACCAGCGATACGCCCGTTTCACGAGAAACGATTGAGCAGGGGGCGATGCTCATCCGCGTTGCCCAAAGCCATCTGCGTTTCGGCCATTTCGAACATTTTTACTATCGCCGCGAGCCGGAAAAGGTTCGCCAGCTTGCCGATTTCGCCCTTCGCCACCACTGGCCGCATCTGCAGGACGAGGCGGACAAATACCTTTTATGGTTCCGCGATATTGTCGCCCGCACCGCGTCGATGATTGCGCGCTGGCAGACCGTCGGTTTCGCGCATGGCGTAATGAACACCGACAATATGTCCCTGCTGGGGCTGACCTTTGATTACGGGCCTTTTGGTTTCCTCGATGATTATCAGCCGGGCTACATCTGTAACCATTCGGATTACCAGGGTCGCTACAGCTTTGATAATCAGCCTGCCGTCGGGCTGTGGAATCTCCAGCGTCTGGCGCAGTCGCTGTCGCCGTTTATCGACGTGGAAGGCCTGAACGATGCGCTCGATAGTTACCAGGAAGTACTGTTGCGGGAGTATGGTTCCCTGATGCGCAGCAAGCTGGGGCTGCTGACGCAGGAGAAAGGGGATAACGCGCTTCTCAATACCCTGTTCTCCCTGATGGCCCGCGAGGGGAGCGACTACACCCGCACCTTCAGAATGCTGGGCCAGACCGAGCAGCAGAGCGCCGCCTCACCGCTACGCGATGAGTTCATTGACCGACAGGCCTTTGATGACTGGTTCACCGCTTACCGCACGCGCCTGCAGCGTGAGCAGATTGATGACGCCACCCGTCAGGAAAAGATGAACGCGGTTAACCCGGCGATGGTGCTGCGCAACTGGCTGGCTCAGCGGGCGATTGAGCAGGCAGAACAGGGGCAGTATGACGAACTGCACCGCTTGCATGCTGCGCTACGCACGCCGTTTGCCGACAGGGAGGATGATTACGTCAGCCGCCCGCCGGACTGGGGCAAGCGGCTGGAAGTGAGCTGCTCAAGCTAAGGGGCAAGAAAAACCTGCGGCGCGGCGTGAGCCGGGTGCTGGCCGACGTGAACCTGCGCGCCATACCAGTGGGCCAGCGCATCGGCCTGCAGAACCTGCTCCGGCGTGCCGTTGGCCACAATGTGCCCGTTGTGCAAAAGCAAAATCCTGTCCGCCCAGAGTGCCGCCAGATTGAGATCGTGCAGCACCACGCAAACGTGGAGATGGCCCTTGTCGGTCAGCGACTTCAGCAGCCTGAGTAGATGCTGCTGGTGGTAGAGATCGAGCGCCGAGGTTGGTTCATCAAGAAAAAGCCAGCCGCGAGGCGCACCGTCTTGCCAGAGTTGCGCCAGCGCGCGCGCAAGCTGGACGCGCTGCTGCTCGCCGCCGGAGAGAGCGTTGTACTGTCTTCCGGCCAGTGGCAGACAGCCGGTCAACGCCATCACCTGATGAATAATTGCCGGTTCCGGCTGGCGACTCCACGGCGCGCGTCCCATCCCGATAACGGCCTCAACGGGCCAGTCGAAGCCGAGCTGAGTATGCTGGCGCATCACCGCGCGATAGCGCGACAAGGTGTCCGGCGCCCATTCGCTCAACGCTTTTCCCGCCAGAAAACAGCTGCCACTAACGGGTTTCAGGTAACCCGTTAGCAGCCGCAGTAACGTGGATTTCCCCGCGCCATTCGGGCCAATCAGGGCCACCAGTTCGCCCTTTGACAGCGTGAGCGAAACGTCTTTGATAAGCGTGCGCCCCGCGAGCGTACAGCTCACATTTTCAGCGCAATACCGTTCAGCCATGTCGGCCTCCCCGACGAAAGATTAGCCACAGGAACCAGGGGGCACCGATAAGGCTGGTCAGCAACCCGACCGGCATTTCCGCGGGCGCGACCAGCGTGCGTGCCACCGTATCCGCCACCAGCAGCAACAGCGCGCCAGCCAGCACCGAGCCGGGAAGGGTCGCCCGATGATCCGCGCCCAGCCACATGCGCATCAGGTGCGGGACGACCAGCCCGACAAAGCCAATAACGCCGCTGACGGCAACGGCCGCAGCCACCAGCAGCGCGCTGCACAGAAGTAAAATCCGCTGCACCACCACGACATCCACCCCCAGATAGTGCGCCTCTTCCTCACCCAACTGGAGCAGGTTGAGCGCGCTGGCGAGACGCCAGATAATCAGCACCGTCGGCACCATCAGCGAGGTGACGGCCAGCAGCGTTGACCACTGCGCCTGACCGAGGCTGCCCATGCCCCAGAGTGACAGCTGGCGAAGCTGCGCGTCGTTGCTAAGCCATGAGAGGACGCCCACCGCGGCACCGCATAAGGCATTTATCGCAATTCCCACCAGCAGCAGACGCGACAGCGAACTGTCACGCTGCTGGCTGAGCACAAAGATCACCACCGTCGCCGCCAGCGCGCCAAGAAAGGCCGCCAGCATGGGGGCATACAGCATGACCAGCGCGGGCAGCGAAAGCGGGATGACCACCCACAGGGCAACGGCCAGCGCCGCGCCGCTGCTGATCCCGAGCAGGCCGGGGTCCGCCAGCGGATTACGAAACAGCCCCTGCATCACGCAGCCCGCCAGCGCCAGAGAGCCGCCGATCGTCAGGGCCAGCAGCACGCGCGGCAGTCGAATGGTCAGCCAGATCTGACGCAGCGCCTCATCGCTGCTGTTCCACAGCAGGCTTACCGGCAGACGCAACGCGCCAAAGCCTGTTGCCATGAGGGTCATCACGGCGAGAAAGAGGGCCATTCCCCACAGCGACAGGGTTATCCGGCGGGTCATCAGGGCAATTGCTCCGCTTTGGCGCGCAGCTGCTGGATGGCCTGTGGCGTGCGCACGCTAAAGCCCAGCAGCGCCATATCATCAATGGCCAGCACCTGCCTGCCGCGTCCCGCCGGGGTCTGTGCCAGACCCGGCAGCTTCCAGAGATTCTCTTCCCCGCCCAGCGCTTTTATGCCGTCCTGGGAGATGACCACCAGGTCGGGCTGGCTGGCGATGGTACCCTCCTGCGAGAGCGGCTGGTAGCGGGTGAAGCCCTGCATCGCATTCTGCAGCCCCGCCGCCCGGATAGCCGCATCCGCGCCGGTCTGCTGTCCGGCTGCCATGGCGGTCATCCCGCCGTGGTTGAGAATAAACAGCACCCGTTTGTTGAGCGGTGAAGCGGGCAGCGCCGCCAGTTCCGCGCGCAGCGTGTTGCGCAAGGTTTCCCCCTGCGCCTCACGGTGGGTGGCTTCGGCAACGACGCGAATCTTTTCGTCGATGACATCAAGCGTATTTCGGGCGGGCACGTTGACGACCCTGACGTGACTCTGCGCAACCTGTTCGAGCGCCAGAGAAGGCTGCGCCTGCGTGCTCGCCAGAACCAGCGTCGGGCGCACGGATAAAATGCCTTCGGCGTTAAGCTGGCGCAAATACCCCACGTCGGGCAGACGCGTCGCCGCCTGCGGCCAGCGGCTGGTGCTGTCGCGTGCCACCAGCGAAGATCCTGCGTCAAGGGCGTAAACAATCTCCGTGACGTCGCCACCGAGCGTGACGATTTTCTCCGGCGTGGCGGCAAAGGTCACCCACGGCAGGATGCCAAGCAGGGCAAACCATTTTTTCATGCGGCCAGTCCTTTCGGCGTCAGGGCGTCAATCTGGCTGCGCCACTGGCTCTGCTCCGGCTCACCTTCGGTGCGTTGGCCATACAGTTGGGCGATTTGCGTGCCGTCGGCGGCGAACAGCTCCAGGCTGGTGACGTGGCCGTCTGCGGTTGGTTTACGCGTCACCCAGGTTTCGGCGACGGTCTCTTCCAGCAGATGCAGGGTAAAGGCCTTATTGAAAATGTTCAGCCAGCCTTTCATCGGCACCAGCTTTTCTACCACGCCGGTGAAGATCTGCACGCAGCCGCGGTTGCCCACGAACACCATGATTTCATTGCCGTCCTGACGCGCGGTTTCCAGCAGCTTCGCCAGCGCACCGTTGTCCACCTTACAGGCGAGGTCGTCGCCCACCAGGCGGAAGGCCTGCTGGCGGCTGAGGCTGTGACGCTTAAGCAGGCTGAAGAACTGATGCACGTCGGTCATGGCGCGCCACTCTTTGTCTACCGTGTCTGCGTCGGCATGTTCAGCGTGCGCAGGTGTTTCGGCCGGTTTTAACGCCAGCGGCGGGTTATCGGCAATGATGAAGCGCGTCAGCACGTCGCCCCAGGCGCTGACATCGGTATTGTCGGTGGTGTACACCTTGAGCAGGGCGTCGCCCTGATGGTCAAAGAACTGAATGCTCTGGCGCTCGCCGCGTGCCGTGGCTTCGCTAACGTGAAACACGCTTGCCCACTGATTGAGGAACAGGCGGAGATCCAGCGCGCGCGGGTTCAGCACCAGCCCGGCGTGGCCGTTGAGATGCTGGTTAGTAAACGCGCCCACCTGCTCGTGCACAGCGTATTCGTTGCGGCAGATACACTTGGTTTCACCCACGGCTTCCAGCGCGCCTAAAATCTCGCGGGTTTCACCGCGCAATCGCCAGGCGTCGTGGCCCACGCGGGCAAAGGTCAGCTCCGCTTCGCTGATGTTCATCAAGCCTGCGATGTCACGTGCGTACTTACCCGGGTTTTGTTCTTTTAGCTCAAGCCAGCGTGTGTAGTGATTCATTATCTTTTCCTTCCAGATTCTTGCCCCGGTGAACCGGGGCGGGGATTACCACTGATAGCTTACAAAAATCTTGCCGTTACGGCCGTCCTGCGGGATGCCCTGCGGTGACCAGTACTCTTTATCGAAGGCGTTGCCCAGCACCAGTGTGGTGGTCACGCCTTTGAACTGTTCCTGGCCCTGATAGCTGACGTAGAAATCGTTAACCGCATAGCCCGGCTGCTTGCTGTAGCTGCTGCTGATGTGGGTTGAGCGATCGACAAAGGTGCCGATCCAGCCCACGGAGAAGCCGCTTTGTGCCACCGGAATGTCGAGCTTGCTGGTGACGGTGTCCGGGTTAATGCTGGAGATATACTCGCCCGTATCGGTGTCTTTACCCCGCGTGCGGTTGTAGGCGACGTCAAGGTTGAAGAGATTGGCCGAGTACTTCGCCATCACGTCCCAGCCCCAGATTTTGGCGTTAGGTACGTTATAGGACATGGTGGTGGCCGCCGCAAAATCGACGGTGGTAGAGATGTAGTCTTTGGCTTTGGTATCGAAGTAGCTGGCTTTGAACTCCAGCGCATCGTTGGCGAGCATCAGATCGTCAAAGCGCAGGCCAAAACCATACTCCTGGGTTTCGTTAGTTTCCGGGCGCAGGTTGGGGTTTGGCACCCAGTAGTTAGTGTAGAAGCTGCCGATGGAGAAATGTTTGGAGTCGTTGTACATCTCGCCCATCGTCGGCGCGCGGAAGGCCTGCGCCCAGGAGCCAAACAGCATCAGCCAGTCGGCAGGGCTGACGGTTAACCCGGCACGGGAGGACCACTTATCGGCATCCACATCGTCGTAGCCGTTGCTGCTGCCGCGATAGTTATCGTAACGGGTACCGCCGAGCAGGGTAACGGGCAGGTCGCGCAGGGTGATTTCGTCCTGCAGCCAGCCGGAGCTGAAGTCAATTTTCGCCTCCGGGAAGCCGGTGGTCGCGCCGCCCGGAGTCTGCTCCTGACGGTAATATTCACCGCCATAGGTCAGCAGGTGAGAGGCAAAGGAGTCGCTGAACAGGCGGGTACGGTTTTCGACTTTTCCGCCTTTGGTCGTCTGCTTGCGGAACTCACCGGTTCCGTCGATGTTCTGGGCGTTGATGCGCGCTTCGGACCAGTAGAGCTTCGCATCGGCGTTCAGCCAGTCGTTGCCCGGCGGCGCAATGTTATACCCGAGCTGGGCATCGCGCTGGATGGTGGAGCGGTTGGTCATCGGGTTACTGCTGTCGCTCGCGTCGGTGGTCTGCGGGTTTTTCGGCTCCTGCGCATTGTTGTTGTAGTAGCGCAGGGAGCCGCTCAGCGTCTGGGCCGGATCTATTTTCCAGCTGCCTTTCGCCAGCATGTTGTTGATCGACTCATCATTGGGGGCCGTTGCGCCGTCGCTCTGACGAATGTCGCCGCGGTCGCGGCTGGACCATGAGACTACGCCGTCCAGGGTATCGGTGCGGCCAAAGGCGCTCGCCCCCATACCGAGGCTGTGATCGCCCGTCGCACCGGTACCAAACACGCGATAGCCGCTGTTTTTGCCCGGCTCCAGCAGGTCTTTAGCATCAACGGTGTCATAGGAGATCACGCCGCCCAACGCGCCGCTGCCGTACAGCAGGGCCGACGGACCGCGAACCACTTCGATACGCTTAATCAGCGCCGGGTCCAGGAAGGTGCTGTTCAGGTGGCCGGTGTCGGTCCCCTGACGGACGCCGTCTACCAGTACCAGCACGCCGCGGCGGTCGTAGCCGCGCAGGTTTACATCCTGGCCGTTTGTGCGCCCGCTGCCATCCAGCGTCAGGCCAGGCACTTTGCGCAGCAGGTCGGCGGCTGAGCTGGCGGTCTGGTTTTCCGGCGCTGAGGCGTCAATCACGCTGACCATCATCGGGGCTTCAAAGGTGCTTCGGGCGTTGCCCGTAGCGGTAACGGTAATGTCTTCTGCTGCGGCAGCAAACGCGGTGCCCGGAAGCGCACTGGCAATCGCCAGCGCCAGGAGGGAAGGGCATAAAGACGCGGAACGCGGGTGTGGCATAGCAACTCTCCATTAAGAATCGAAAGCGCTGGCTGCCTGGGGATCACCTGGGTGGCTGGCGTATTTTTGTTTACTTTATTTCGTGAGGATCAGTTTTCCGGCATTCGTCTGGCGCAGCAGGTAGAGCTGGCCGTCATGCTCGATAATCACCCGCCCTTCATCGCCGAGCAGCATTTTGCTGTCAATGCGGCGATCGGCGGTGGCGGGGGACGGTGCTGTGTGGTTTTTTACTGGCGTTGCCGCGCTATTATCCGTACGTGACATAGTGTTTATAAATAACAATCAATGTAACAATGATAATCATTATCAATAAACTGCAAATTTACGGCAAGCGTTTTTGTGAAAATATTGTGACGGGATCAAATTTGGGGTGGGAAGAGGGATGGTGCGGTCTGGTGCCCTCACCCCGGCCCTCTCCCATGGGGAGAGGGAGAAAACATTAAAAAAGGCAACTACGTTGCCTTTTTGCTTTTAACTTGCTACCCGGCATAGCCTCAGAAGCGGCTGTCCACTGCCGCCGCCAGTTTCTCCACCAGCAGCTCGCTGTCTTCCCAGCTCAGGCACGGATCGGTAATCGACTGGCCGTAAACCATCTGCTGACCGGCAAGGATTTTCTGGGTGCCTTCTTTGATGAAGCTTTCAGCCATAATGCCCGCCACGGCGGTCGAACCGCTGCGGATCTGCTGGCAGATCTCATCGCAGACGTCGAGCTGGCGGCGGTGCTGTTTCTGGCAGTTGCCGTGGCTGAAATCCACCACCAGGTGCTCAGGCAGGTCAAATTCTGCCAGCGTCTCGCAGGCGGCGGCAATATCCTCCGCGTGGTAGTTCGGTTTTTTACCGCCGCGCATGATGATATGGCCGTATGGGTTGCCGCTGGTCTGGTAGATGGTCATGTGCCCGTTCTTATCCGGGGAGAGGAACATGTGGCTGGCACGCGATGCGCGAATGGCGTCAACCGCGATACGGGTGTTACCGTCGGTCCCATTTTTAAAGCCCACCGGGCAGGAGAGCGCGGAGGCCATCTCGCGGTGGATCTGGCTTTCGGTGGTACGCGCGCCAATCGCGCCCCAGCTGATGAGATCGGCGATAAACTGCCCGGTCACCATATCCAGAAACTCGGTGGCGGTCGGTACGCCCAGCTCGTTCACCTGCAGCAGCAGTTTGCGCGCCAGCTCAATGCCGTGATTAACGCGGTAGCTCCCGTTAAGGTCAGGGTCGGAAATCAGCCCCTTCCAGCCCACCACGGTGCGCGGCTTTTCAAAGTAGGTACGCATCACAATCTCGAGGCGATGCTGATACTTCTCACGCAGCCCCTGCAGACGTTTTGCGTAGTCCATGGCGGCATCAAGGTCGTGGATAGAGCACGGGCCAATTACCACCAGAAGGCGCTTGTCTTCACCGTTGAGGATTTTTTCAATGCGTCGGCGCGAGGCGGTGACATGGTCAGCCACGCCTGCGGAAACGGGATGGCGCTGTGCCAGTTCAGCCGGTGTGACCAGGCTATCAATGCGCGCCGTACGGAGTTCGTCGGTTTTATTCATGGAATATCTCAGAAATTTTTGCTTCATCGGCAGACTACCGGGAAGTGATGGGCATCACCTTAAACCAATCCCCGCTGATTTCAAGTTCGGGGCGAGGCCGCCCCGACGATGCGGCTGATGATACCCGAATCCGTGATAATGTACTAGCATATTAGTACATGCGGCGATTCAGCCCCATGATATCGAGGATTTTGGTGGCAATCTCTTCCACCGAATAGTTAGTGCTGTTCAGCCACGGGATCTGGTTTTTGCGGTACAGGGCTTCAACCTCGGAGACTTCCATCCGGCACTGACGCATCGACGCGTAGCGGCTGTTTTCGCGGCGCTCCTCGCGAATGGCCGCCAGCCGTTCCGGGTTAATGGTCAGGCCAAAAAGCTTATGCTGGAGCGGCTTGAGCGCGGCGGGTAGCACCAGGTTATCCATATCGTCGGCAATAAAGGGGTAGTTCGCCGCCCGGATGCCAAACTGCATCGCCAGATAGAGGCTGGTCGGCGTTTTGCCGCAGCGCGACACGCCAAGCAGGATCACCTGCGCCTGATCGAGGTTGCGCATTGAAATCCCATCGTCGTGGGCGAGGGTGTAATCGATAGCCGCGATGCGCGCGTCGTATTTGATCAGGTTCCCGGGGTTCAGCCCGTGGGTGCGATGCGCGACAGGCGTCGGGTCCAGCTGCAGTTCACTCTGAAGCGGGGCAACCAGCGCCTGCACAATATCCTGGCAGAAGCCTTCACTTTGCAGAATGATGGCGCGGATCTCGGGGATGACAATCGAATAGAAGACCAGCGGGCGAATGCCGGTTTGCTGGAAAATGGCGTCAATCTGGTCCTTCACCGCTTTGGCCCGGCTCTCATTTTCCACGAACGGCAGCGTGATGCTGTTAATCGATACGGGGAATTGCGACATCACCGCATGGCCTAACACCTCGGCGGTGATCGCCGTACCATCAGAAATATAAAAAACGTGGCGATCAACAGCATTATCCATTTTATTCACCCTGAAGTGCGTACGTAATTGCCTGAAAGCATAAATTAAAAAAGTTAATTGCACAGCAAAGAACTTGTCCTAAATATAAATGAAATGGTGTTTTTAATTTTCCTGAAAAGTGGATTTCATTTTTCAAATAGCGGCTTTATTTCTATGGTTTTTCAGTGAATCTATAGGAATCATCGGGTTAGTAGCCGGGTGGAAACTGTCCTAAAAGTTGAAAATTTAAATTGCTTACACGATTCACCGTTTTTTTAGCGCAAACAATTATGCCAGTATAAATACGTAGTCAGGCGTTTCTTACTCCGATCAAATATCACAAAAGGATTGTTTCGATGTCCAACAATGGCTCGTCACCGCTGGTGCTTTGGTATAACCAACTCGGCATGAATGATGTAGACAGAGTTGGAGGCAAAAATGCCTCCCTGGGTGAAATGATTACAAACCTGTCCGGCATGGGTGTCTCAGTGCCAAACGGGTTTGCCACAACGGCCGATGCGTTTAACCTGTTTTTAGACCAGAGCGGCGTGAACCAGCGCATTTACGACCTGCTGGATAAAACGGATATTGATGATGTTACTGAGCTTGCCAAAGCCGGGTCTCAAATCCGCCAGTGGATTATCGACACACCTTTCCAGCCGGAACTGGAAAAAGCCATTCACGATGCCTATAACCAGCTCTCCGCGGATGATGCGCAGGCCTCGTTTGCCGTGCGTTCTTCTGCTACTGCGGAAGATATGCCGGATGCCTCGTTCGCCGGACAGCAGGAGACCTTCCTGAACGTCCAGGGCTACGACGCGGTGCTGGTGGCGGTGAAGCACGTATTTGCTTCCCTGTTCAACGACCGCGCAATCTCCTACCGCGTGCATCAGGGCTATGACCACCGCGGCGTGGCGCTTTCCGCTGGCGTACAGCGTATGGTGCGCTCCGATGTGGGTTCTTCCGGCGTGATGTTCTCTATCGATACTGAATCCGGTTTTGACCAGGTGGTGTTTATCACCTCCGCGTGGGGGCTGGGTGAGATGGTGGTGCAGGGTGCCGTGAACCCTGATGAATTCTACGTTCACAAACCTACCCTGGCCGCCAACCGTCCGGCGGTGGTGCGCCGCACCATGGGGTCGAAAAAAATTCGCATGATCTATGCCCCGACCCAGGAGCATGGCAAGCAGGTAAAAATTGAGGATGTGCCGCAGGAGCAGCGCGACCGTTTCTCCCTGACCGATGCCGAAGTGGAAGAGCTGGCGAAACAGGCCGTACAGATTGAAAAACACTACGGTCGCCCGATGGATATTGAATGGGCGAAAGACGGCCATACCGGCAAGCTGTTTATCGTGCAGGCGCGCCCGGAAACCGTGCGTTCCCGCGGCCAGGTGATGGAGCGTTACACGCTGCACGCCCAGGGCAAAATCGTGGCCGAAGGCCGCGCCATCGGCCACCGTATCGGTGCCGGCCCGGTGAAGGTGATCCACGACATCAGCGAGATGAACCGTATTGAACCGGGTGACGTACTGGTCACCGACATGACTGACCCGGACTGGGAACCGATCATGAAGAAGGCGGCCGCCATCGTCACTAACCGCGGCGGGCGCACCTGCCACGCGGCGATCATCGCCCGTGAGTTGGGGATCCCGGCGGTAGTGGGCTGTGGTGATGCCACCGAGCGCATGAAGGACGGCGAGAGCGTGACCGTCTCCTGTGCGGAAGGGGATACCGGCTATGTGTACGCCGATATTCTCGACTTCAGCGTGAAAAGTTCCAGCGTCGATACCATGCCGGACCTGCCGCTGAAGATCATGATGAACGTCGGTAACCCTGACCGCGCGTTCGACTTCGCCTGCCTGCCGAACGAAGGGGTTGGCCTGGCGCGTCTGGAATTTATCATCAACCGGATGATTGGCGTGCACCCGCGCGCGTTGCTGGAGTTTGACGAGCAGGACGCGAAACTGCAGAACGAAATCCGCGAGATGATGAAAGGCTATGACTCGCCGAAAGAGTTCTACGTGGGTCGTCTGACCGAAGGGATCGCGACGCTGGGCGCGGCGTTCTATCCGAAACGCGTCATCGTGCGTCTGTCTGACTTTAAGTCCAACGAATACGCCAACCTGGTGGGCGGCGAGCGCTACGAGCCAGAGGAAGAGAACCCGATGCTGGGCTTCCGTGGCGCCGGACGCTACGTGTCCGAGAGCTTCCGCGACTGCTTTGCGCTGGAGTGTGACGCGGTGAAACGCGTGCGCAACGACATGGGGCTGACCAACGTCGAGATCATGGTTCCGTTCGTGCGTACCGTGGATCAGGCGAAGGCGGTGGTGGACGAGCTGGCGCGCCAGGGGCTGAAGCGCGGCGAGAACGGGCTGAAGATCATCATGATGTGTGAGATCCCGTCCAACGCCCTGCTGGCCGAGCAGTTCCTCGAGCATTTCGACGGCTTCTCTATCGGTTCAAACGACATGACGCAGCTGGCGCTGGGTCTTGACCGTGACTCGGGCGTGGTTTCCGAGCTGTTCGATGAACGTAACGAGGCGGTGAAAGCGCTGCTGTCGATGTCCATTCGCGCGGCGAAGAAGCAGGGGAAATATGTCGGGATTTGCGGGCAAGGGCCTTCTGACCACGAAGATTTTGCCGCCTGGCTGATGGAGGAGGGCATTGACAGCCTCTCCCTGAACCCGGACACCGTGGTACAGACCTGGCTGAGCCTGGCGGAACTGAATAAGTAATATTGCTTGTGTCATCAAGCCGGGGAGCTAACCACTCCCCGGCTTTTTTTATGCCTTGCGCGTACGCAGGACAAAAAAAAGCCCATCGTGGGAGATGGGCAAAGACTACACACAGCAATTCGTTGTTTCACTCAGGGGATTTCCATGCTTATAAATCAAGGTGTTGATTTATAACCGTGTCCTAATAGTAGGCATCTCAACTTTTAGCGTCGATCAGATTCCTCTCAATAGTTAAAGAGAAGTAAAGATTTCGCATGTTTAATTGCAGATGGGCGGGATATACGGCGGGTCTGACCAGTGGGCAGAGAATAAATAGTTTAGCGTTGTTTAACTATTCGAAGAGCAGGCCGGGTAAGCGAAGGCGCCACCCGGCAACAGGTTTACTGCGTATTCTTATCTTCCAGCGCTTCCAGTTCGCTCAGGATCGCGTCCGGGTCGGTGCCCGGCGGTGGGATTTCATGCACCCAGGCGGAGAACAGACGCCAGGTCACGGCCAGCAGAACCGGGCCAATAAACAGGCCGATCATCCCGAAGGCAATCAGCCCGCCGATCACGCCGGACAAAATCAAAATCAGCGGTAAATCGGCACCCATGCGGATCAGTATCGGGCGGATGACGTTATCCATGGTCCCGACCACGCAGCTCCACACCAGCAGGACGGTGCCCCAGGTGGTATCGCCCGTCCAGTAAAGCCAGATGATGCTCGGCACCAGCACCAGCAAAGGGCCCAGTTGCGCAAGGCAGGTCATCAACATCACCACGGTAAAGACGGTAGCATACGGCACGCCGGAGACAGCAAGGCCGATGCCGCCGAGGATCGCCTGCACCAGCGCGGTAACCACTACACCAAGCGCGACGGCGCGAACGGCCTGAGCGGCCAGCAGAACGGCGGCGTCGCCGCGTTTACCGGCGAGGCGGGTCGCGAAGTGGCGTACGCCGAGCGCAACCTGCTCACCGCGCCAGTACAGCAGGGCGCTGAACACCAGCATCAGCGCACAGTGCATCATAAAGCGACCGATATGCGCCGCCTGGCCGACAAACCAGGTGGTCGTGGTGCCGATGTACGGGCGGACTTTTGCCATCAGGGCGCTGCCGCCCATCTCCAGCAGACCGTGCCAGCCGCTGTAGAGCTTTGCGCCAATCATCGGAATGCTGTTGAGCCACGCGAGGTCCGGCAGCGTCATGTCGCCGCTGCTCACGGCGCGGATCACCGGGCCGCTGGAATCAACGAGGCTGTTCACCAGCAGGGCAATCGGAATAATAAAGAGCAGGAACAACAGCAGGGTCATCACCAGAACGGCTAAAGCGCGGCGACCAAACAGCATCTTCTGCAAACGCAACAGCAGCGGCCAGGTAGCGACAACGACGGTCCCGGCCCATGCAAACCCGAGAATAAACGGCTGAACAATCCACAGACACGCAATGATCATAAGTGCCAGAAACAGCACCGACAGCAATATTTGCGCAACATCCCTGGGCTGACGAAGATTGACCATAAACGAAACTTTCCTTTTTAGAACGCCAGAACGGCTGGCGGGAACATAAACCGCGTATCACTAATCATTAGTGATTTCAGCGATTTTTGACAGGCGGATTCTGCCTGTAATTCACCAGAGCACATAAGAAAAAAATGTGATAAAACTTTCCAGACACAACGCAAACGATTTCACATCTCTTATTAGGGTCGACAGTAATGATCCCACAGATTTCTCAGGCACCCGGCGTCGTTCAGCTGGTGCTTAATTTTTTGCAGGCACTGGAGCAACAGGGTTTTACAGGTGATACCGCCACGAATTATGCCGACAGGCTGACGATGGCGACGGATAACAGTATCTACCAGCTTCTTCCCGATGCGGTCGTCTTTCCGCGTTCTACCGCCGATGTCGCGCTGATTGCACGGCTGGCGTCGCAGGAGCGGTTTCACTCTCTGGTCTTCACCCCGCGCGGCGGCGGGACGGGCACCAACGGGCAGGCGCTGAACCAGGGCATTATCATTGATATGTCGCGCTATATGAACCGCATCATCGAAATTAACCCGGAAGAGGGGTGGGTGCGTGTCGAGGCGGGCGTCATTAAGGATCAGCTCAACCAGTACCTTAAACCTTTCGGCTACTTCTTTGCCCCTGAGCTCTCCACCAGTAACCGCGCGACCCTTGGCGGGATGATCAATACCGATGCGTCGGGGCAGGGGTCGCTGGTGTACGGCAAAACGTCCGATCACGTTATGGGCGTGCGCGCCGTGTTGCTCGGTGGCGATATCCTGGATACGCAGCCGCTGCCGGTTGAACTGGCCGAGACGCTGGGCAAAGAGAACACCGTCACCGGGCGCATCTACCGTACCGTGCTGGAACGCTGCCGGGACAATCGCCCGCTTATTCTTGATAAATTCCCGAAACTGAACCGCTTCCTGACGGGCTACGACCTGCGCCACGTTTTCAACGACGACATGACGCAGTTCGACCTGACCCGCATCCTGACCGGTTCGGAAGGGACGCTGGCCTTTATCACCGAGGCGCGCCTTGATATTACCCGGCTGCCGAAGGTGCGGCGGCTGGTGAACGTCAAATACAACTCCTTTGATTCCGCGCTGCGCAATGCGCCATTTATGGTTGAGGCGCGGGCGCTGTCGGTGGAAACCGTCGATTCCAAAGTCTTAAATCTGGCCCGAGAAGATATCGTCTGGCACTCCGTCAGCGAGCTTATCACCGACGTGCCGGACAAAGAGATGCTTGGCCTGAACATTGTGGAGTTTGCCGGAGACGATGCAGAGCAGATTGACGGCCAGGTGGCGGCATTATGTCAGCGTCTGGATGAACTGATGGCGCGTGGCGAAGGCGGGATCATTGGCTGGCAGCTCTGTCAGGATCTCTCTGGCATTGAGCGTATCTATGCGATGCGCAAAAAAGCCGTGGGGCTGCTGGGCAATGCCAAAGGGGCCGCCAAGCCGATCCCGTTTGCGGAAGATACCTGCGTTCCGCCGGAGCATCTGGCCGATTATATCGTTGAGTTCCGCGCGCTGCTGGACAGCCACGGCCTGAGCTACGGCATGTTTGGGCATGTCGATGCCGGGGTTCTGCACGTTCGCCCGGCGCTGGACATGTGCGACCCGCAGCAGGAGATCCTGATGAAAGAGATCTCTGATGACGTGGTGGCCTTAACGGCGAAATACGGTGGATTGCTGTGGGGCGAGCACGGCAAGGGCTTTCGCGCCCAGTACAGCCCGGCGTTCTTCGGCGAGCAACTGTTCGGCGAGCTACGCAAGATCAAAGCCGCCTTCGACCCGGATAACCGGCTTAACCCCGGCAAGATATGCCCGCCTGAGGGCGTGGATGCGCCGATGCTGCAGGTGGATGCGGTTAAGCGCGGCACCTATGACAGGCAGATCCCGATTGCGGTGCGCTCGTCCTGGCGCGGGGCGATGGAGTGTAACGGCAACGGGCTGTGCTTTAACTTTGACGTCAACAGCCCAATGTGCCCGTCGATGAAAATCACCAGCAACCGGATCCACTCTCCGAAAGGGCGTGCGACGCTGGTGCGTGAATGGCTGCGCCTGCTGGCCGATCGCGGAGTGGATCCGCTGAAGCTGGAGCAGGAGCTGCCGGAAAAAAGGGCCAGCCTGCGCTCGCTTATCGAACGCACCCGCAACAGCTGGCATGCGGACCGGGGCGAGTACGATTTCTCGCACGAAGTCAAAGAGGCGATGTCCGGCTGTCTGGCCTGTAAAGCCTGTTCCACCCAGTGCCCGATTAAAATTGACGTGCCGGATTTCCGCTCGCGCTTCCTGCAGCTTTACCACACGCGGTATCTGCGCCCGATGCGCGATCACCTGGTGGCAACGGTCGAAAGCTACGCCCCGCTGATGGCGCGCGCGCCTAAAACCTTCAACTTCTTTATTAACCAGCCGCTGGTGCGCAAACTTTCCGAAAAACATATCGGGATGGTGGATCTGCCGCTGCTGTCCACGCCGTCGCTGCAGCGCCAGCTGGTGGGGCACCGTTCGGCGAACATGACGCTGGAACAGCTTGAGGCGCTCGGCCCGGAGCAAAAAACCGGCATGGTGCTGGTGGTTCAGGATCCGTTCACCAGCTATTACGACGCCGAGGTTGTAGCCGACTTCGTGCGGCTGGCTGAAAAAATTGGCTATCAGCCGGTGGTGCTGCCGTTCTCACCGAACGGTAAGGCGCAGCACATCAAAGGTTTCCTGACGCGCTTTGCGAAAACCGCACAGAAAACGTCTGATTTTTTAAATCGCGTTGCGCAGTTGGGTATCCCGATGGTCGGCGTCGATCCTGCCCTGGTGCTCTGCTATCGCGATGAATACAAGCAGATCCTCGGCGATAAACGCGGTGATTTTCACGTGATGCTGGTCCACGAGTGGCTGCCCGCCGCGCTGGATAAGACCGCGCAAACCGACGTCAGCGGCGAGTCGTGGTACCTGTTTGGCCACTGTACTGAAGTGACCGCACTGCCCGGCGCGCCGGCGCAGTGGGCCTCCATTTTTGCGCGTTTTGGCGCGAAGCTTGAGAGCGTCAGCGTGGGCTGCTGCGGGATGGCAGGCACGTACGGCCATGAAATCAAAAACCACGCGAATTCGCTCGGCATCTATGAGCTGTCGTGGCACCAGGCGATGCAGCGTCTGCCGCGCAACCGCTGTCTGGCAACGGGCTATTCGTGCCGCAGCCAGGTAAAACGTATTGAGGGTAACGGTGTTCGCCATCCGCTACAGGCCTTACTGGAGATTATTGGATGATCTGGAAACGTGAAGTGACGCTTGAGGCGCTCAACGCCATGGGTAACGGGAATATGGTGGGGCTGCTGGATATCCAGTTTATCCGCATTGGTGAGAATGAACTCGAGGCGACGATGCCCGTGGATCATCGTACCCATCAGCCGTTTGGCCTGCTGCACGGCGGCGCATCCGTTGTGCTGGCCGAAACGCTGGGTTCGGTGGCTGGGTACCTGTGTACTTCCGGCGAGCAGAAGGTTGTCGGGCTGGAGGTGAATGCCAATCACATCCGCGCCGTGCGCAGCGGTCGGGTGCGTGGCGTGTGCCGCGCACTGCACGCCGGGAGCCGTCATCAGGTGTGGCAGATTGATATTCTGGACGAAGAAGATCGCCTGTGTTGCTCGTCGAGGCTGACGACGGCGGTGGTGTAAAGTTTCCAGATGCTTTGCTTTTGGTCAAAAACTGGTCAGCATGTTGTGATATACTGGTCACGTTTTGTACATAAGCGAGGACATCATGGATTCTGAAATAACCCCAACCCAGCTGGCAATTGAATATTTACGTCGCGATTCGAGCAACCTGTCTCCGGCGCAGTACCTGAAAAAGCTGAAACAGCTTGAACTCGAATTTGCTGACCTGCTTGCACTCTCTTCAAATGAACTCAAAGAAGAGATCTATTTTGCCTGGCGGTTGGGCGTTCATGTCCACTAAGCACTGAAAAAAGGTCGCGCTTGCGGCCTTTTTTGTGCCTGTCATTCAGTATTTGGCCGGCAGTTTGTTGATGGTAATCAGCCTGCCTTCCTCCATTTCGATAAACCCGCCTGTTTTAAGATCCGCCAGAATACGCATCACGCCGCTTCGCGAAAGCTGGGTTTTGTCGCGGATGTAGCGTTCTGCCGTGACTGCGGAACGGTAGCTCTCATCTTCTTCCATCAGCCGGAGCAGCTGCTGGCGGATCATCTCATACGCCGTTGGGGCTCCCTGAGGCATGACGGCGTTATACAGCCGGTTATACATAAACATCAGGTGGCTGGAGAGCAGCCCCCAGAGCGCATTCTCTTCGATGATGTGGTTGACCTGAGCCGTAGTCAGCACCCCGATCAGGCAGGGCGTGACGGTTTTAAGGTAGTCATCAAAAAAAATGTCCGTCAGGTTAGCGACGCCAAACAGGGCAGGGCTGCTGGCCGTTGAGAGCATCAGCGTGTCGCTTCGGCGGTAGATTGCGACCGTCCCTTCAAGGATCAAATAACACATCCCTTCACCGTTGACCTGCAGGTCTAGCTGTTCGCCGCGGCCTGTTGTGCGCGTGACGCACGAGGGACGTAAGAAGGCAATCAGCTCTTTAGCGTAGGGCGAACCTCTGGGAGGTTTTTCAGACGAGGACATAACGGATAACCTTATACATGGATTATCTCATTATAGTGCGAACCGCAGGATCATTACCCGGTTTAAAGGGTTACCGATCAATATTTTCGCGGTAAATGATGAAGCTCAAGCAGTATCCCACGCTCCATGGTGATGTACTTTCCGGTACGCAGTTCGGCAAGAATACGCATGATGCCGCTGCGCGATAAATAGGTCCGGCTTTTAATATACGCCGCTGCGGTGGTATTCAACCGGATGGCTTCCGGCTCCTGCATCAGTTCGACAAGCTGGAAGCGGATGATGTCATAGGCCGACATCTGCGAAATTTGCGCGCAGTGCTCATAGACGCGGGAGGCGGTGTAGATCAGCAGTTTTGAGAAATGCTCCCACAGATCCTCACGGGCAACGACGTTATTAAAAACCTCAAGCGGAACGCGCGCAATTTCGGATGTCTCGTTCGCCCTGACATATAAATGCTCAGAAGAGAACTGGCTGCTCACGCCGAGAATAAACGGCGCGGATTCAGAATTTAAAACAATCCCGTCACCCCGACGGTACAGGGCCACGCCGCCTTGCAGCAGCAGGAAGCACTGGCGGATCTCTTTATCATAATACTGAACGACTTCACCCCGGGCGAGAACCATGCGTTGTGCAGCAGGCAGAACATGTTTAATGAGCGTTTCAATGTGCCTGTAAGGTTTTAATTCAAGTACCGTTGATATTCCGCTGTCATGGGCGGCGGACAGACGCGTATTCATTTAAGACCTCAACTGAGAAGCGTGATGATTTTTTGATCACCTGCGAATTATCTTAAAAAATGAGACAGGAGTGAATATGTTACCCGAGTCCAAAAGTAGACCGGAGGATGTATCGGGAATAACGTACTGAAAGTATTACTAACGGGGAAAGAGTCTAAAAGTAGACTGACAAAATTTTGAGTAATATCCGCGACATAGGCAGTGTTAATTAACGGTTAAAATAGAGTCTACAGCTAGACCTCAAATCGATTGTATTCAGCATTAAGTTTCTCTAAATTTTATACAGCGGTCAGAAAATGCACATTGCATATCGCCAGATAAAAAGAATTGCTGTCGATTCTTTTTACGGCTTCCTGCTGCGTGAATGTCGATAATAAATAAAGTTACACGGGATGATGATGATGAAAAAAATAATGGTAATGGCTGCCCTCGCAGCAAGTTCTGCCCTGACGGCAACAACGGTATTCGCTGCAGCAGGGACCGTAAATTTCGCGGGTAATATTCTGGATTCAGCCTGTGACGTGGATGTTGCATCACAAAACCAGGTTGTCGTACTGGGCGATTATTATAAAACAGAGTTTACCGCCACCGGCGCAAGAACGGCCGCAACGAAATTTAATATCGTACTGAAAAATTGCCCGGTCACGGTGACCAGCGCAAAAGTACGTTTTGACGGTACGCCGGATATCAGCAATTCAAACCTGCTGGCTATTGATTCCTCAGTAGCGGGTGCAGCCACCGGGATTGCAATTAACCTGATGACAGCAGATAAAGCAGACCTGCCTCTGCACGGTACCAACGGTTATACCTATATGCTGAGCAGCACTGCGGATAATACGTTGGATTTCTATGCTCAGTATATCTCAACTGCAGCGACGGTGGTCGCGGGTCCGGCTAACTCTGTGGCTAACTTCTCTGTGGTTTACAACTGATATACGAGCACAGCGTTATTACGCTTACGTCTCGATGGGGGGCATATTGCCCCCCTTGTTTCAAACAGGTAGAAAAATGAAAGTTATTGGCAAAATGTTTCTGATATCGGCCGCTGCTCTGGGTATAACGGACGCGTACGCCGGTGTGATTATCGGCGGAACGCGCGTTATTTTTGACGGGGCTAAAAAAGAGGCCTCCATTAACGTTAATAACCCTGACAGCTCGCCTTATCTGATTCAGTCCTGGGTGGATATGCCACAAGAGGAGGCAAGTAAAGCGCCGTTTGTGATTACGCCTCCGCTTTATCGTCTGGAGGGTGGGCAGCAAAACGTTGAACGCATCGTGCTGACCGGCGCACTGCCCCAGAATAAAGAGAGTTTGTTCTGGCTCAATATAAAAGCCATTCCCTCATCGGCAGCCCAAACCAATGCCCTGCAAATTGCCGTGAAAACACGCATAAAGCTGATTTATCGTCCGGCTAATTTAAAAGGCTCAAACCCGGAAGAACAGGCGAACCAGTTAAAATGGCAGCGCAGGGGCAATACTCTGGAAGTATCGAACCCGACGCAATACGTCATCAATTTTAATGAAATAAGCCTGGGTGGAAAGAAAGTGGAAGACGTGACGTTTGTTCTGCCAGGCTCGGTCACCCGCTTTGCTATTCCGCAGGGGGCTAATGGCAGTGCAATGACATTTAAAATCATCAATGACTACGGCAGCCCTGGAATAACCCATCAGGTTAACGCGTCATTATAAAGTAAAGGTCTCTCCTGAAAAGATCAGGGAAAAGAAATGGCAACGAAAAAGAATAAAATGTGGCCCGCGCGTCAGGCGTTATATTTTGTCGTTGCGTTTTTCAACGTCGCGCAGTCAGTTTACGCCCGTGAAACATTCAACCCCGAGCTGGTGGAGCTGGATAACCCGGGTATGGGCAAAGCGGATTTGTCCGCGTTTGAAACGGGCGGCCAGGCGCCGGGCCAGTACCGCGTTGACATTATTCTCGACGGCCAGCTTGTAGAGACCAAAGACGTGCAGTTTATTGCCGGGAAAACCGCGGACGCGCCCTTGCAGCCCTGTCTGAGCCTCGAGCGGCTAAAAGCGTGGGGTGTAAAAACCGCGCTGTTCCCCGCGTTGTCGCAAGACAGCGCGGACTGCGTCAACCTGGAGGCGATCCCGCAGGCCAGCGCACGGTTTGAGTTTGCGGCGCAGCGGCTCATCATCAGTATTCCGCAGGCCGCGATCGCTATGCCCGCACGCGGCTATGTCTCGCCCGACCGCTGGGACGACGGGATCACCGCCGCCATGCTGAATTACAGCCTTAGCGGGGCAAAAGGCTGGGCCAGGCAACATACCGGAACGGACGCCAGCAGCCAGTACATTAACCTGCGTCCGGGGCTTAACGTCGGACCGTGGCGTCTGCGAAATTACAGCACCTGGTCGCGAGACGCGTCAGGGCAGAGCAGCACGGATACGGTTTATACCTATGTTCAGCGCGCCATTATCCCCCTGAAAGCGCAGCTCACGTTAGGCGACAGCGCGTCCCCCTCGGATGTGTTTGACAGTCTGCCGTTTCGCGGCGGCCAGTTGGCCTCGGATGACGATATGCTGCCGGATTCGCAGAAAGGGTACGCCCCGGTGATCAGAGGGATTGCCCGCACCAATGCCCAGGTAGTTGTGCGCCAGAACGGCTATCAGATTTACCAGACCTACGTGGCGCCCGGGGCCTTTGCGATTATCGATATGTACCCCACCGGCGGCGCGGGCGATCTTGACGTCACCATAGTGGAAAGTGACGGGAGCGAGCAGCACTTTACGCTGCCGTTTGCTTCTCTGCCGGTTTTGCAGCGGGAAGGGCGACTGAAATACGCGCTCACCGCCGGACAGTACCGCTCGTATGACCGCAGCGTAGAAAACACGCTGTTTGGCGTAGTGACGGCCATATATGGTTTGCCGCAGGGATACACCCTTTACGGCGGCCTGCAGGCATCCGCTAAGTATCAGGCCCTGTCGCTGGGCGTCGGAAAAAATATGGGCGGCCTCGGTGCCGTGTCTGTGGACGTGACGCGGAGCGAATCATCGCCTCAGGGCGAGGGCCAGACTCATGGTGAGTCCCTGCGGGCGCGATACGCTAAAAACATGGTCAGCACTGGCACCCATTTTTCAATTGCGGGTTACCGCTATGCCACCCGCGGCTATTACGGCATGCAGGAGACTCTGGATACGTATGGCGATAACCGCATCGTTCAGGAGCGGCGTCGCAACCGGGCGGAGTTGACGATGAGTCAGTCGCTCGGCGGAAACCGTGGGTCTCTGATGCTGAGCGCGGCGCGGGAAGATTACTGGAATTCCGGACGAACCATGGCGTCCTACAGCCTTGGGTATAACAACTACTGGCGGCATGTCAGCTTCGGGTTGACGTGGACGTACAGCAGAAACGGCACCCCCGACGCCAGTGGCAGCCAAAAACGGTATGAAAAAGATCAGCTTCTGGCCCTGAACATCAGCGTCCCGCTTGATGCGTTCCTGCCGCAGACGTGGGCCAGTGAAGGGATGAACGTCAGTAAACACAATGGCACAACGCACAACGTCGGCCTGAACGGTGTGGCGCTGGACAACCAGGCCTTGAGCTGGAACCTGCAGCAGGGCTATGGCTCCCGTGGCGCAGGCAACTCCGGCACCCTGAGCGGCGATTATAAAGGCGCTTACGGCGATGCGAGCCTGGGATACGGCTACGACAAACAGAGCGCCCGCCTCAACTATGGCCTGCAGGGTGGGATCCTCCTGCATGAGAATGGCCTGACGCTCTCGCAACCGCTTGGCGAGACCAACTCACTGGTCAAAGCGCCGGGCGCGCATGATGTTGCTATCCGCAACCAGCCGGGCGTCAAAACTGACTTTCGCGGATATACGGTGGTCAGCAATCTGTCGGTATACCGACAAAACGAGATAACCCTCGCGCCCGAAAGCCTGCCTGATGACGTCGAGCTGGAACTGACCACCCAGACGGTGACGCCAACCCGTGGTGCGGTAGTGCGATCGGACTACAGGGCGAAAATTGGCCGCCGCGCCCTGATAACCTTGCTTTACCGGGGGCGCGCCGTGCCTTTTGGTGCCATCGTCACCCTGGCGCGCACGGAGAGCGACAGCGTGATTGTGGGCGACAGAGGGCAGGCGTACCTCTCCGGCCTGGAGGATCGGGGAACGCTCGACGTGAAGTGGGGGCCTGGCCCGGAGCAGCAGTGCCGCGCCGCGTTCACGCTTGCGGACCCGCCTTCTCCGGCGGGCATGACCGAACTGACAATTAACTGCCTTTAGGGTTTAACCGATGCGATTACCGATCTTCATTTTTATGCTTTGTCTCGCGTTAAGCGCACCTGTCGCGGTCGCTGGCACCTGCACGACGATCACGCCCCTGGAGTCGACGCTCTCGGTAGGGACGTTGTCAGTGCAGCGCGATGTCGCGGTGGGGGCGGTTATCTTTTCCCGCGCGGCCACCACGACGAAATCGTATTTAAGTGGCTGCAGCAACCCGTTGATGCTGGGGTTCAGCCTGCGCTATCTGAATGCCGTGCCGAGCACCCTGGGCAATCATATCTACGACACCAATATCCCGGGAATTGGTATCCGCTTCTCTTCGGGCGCGCATTTCGACAACCCGATGAACACCTTTTCGTATAACGCGCAGACATCTTACGTGGAATGGTGGGGCGGGAAAATTGAACTGATTGTCACCGGGCCAGTGACCTCTGGCTCGCTGACGCCGGGCGTTGTCGGCGTCGTCGCCTTGCAAGACGCTGACGGCGTTTTTCGCGACGGCCTGACCACGCGTATTACCGACGGAACGATCAATGTCGTGGCCTGCACGATCCTCACGCCGCAACTGACCTTTCCGATAGGCGATATCTCCGCCGCGACGTTTGGCTCAACGGTGGGCACTACGCCTTCAGGCGCGCAAAACACCCAGAATCTTGGGCTGAATTGCGACGCGGGCGCCAACGTAACGGCGACCTTAAGCGGCATTCAGAACCCCGATGTGGCAAATAACAGCGTGCTGGCCTTGACCGGACAGGGCAATACCGGCACGGCAAAAGGCGTCGGCGTACAGCTGTTATATAACGGCACGCCGCTGACGTTGAATAACCGTCTGGTGATGAAGTCCGCAGCGGGTGGGCAGGAGACGTTTCCGTTAACCGCGCGCTATTACCAGACGCTGCCGGTTGTGGAAGCGGGCTCCGCGAACGCATCCGCCACGCTTAATCTCACCTACCAGTAGCGGGGGCCTGTGAAGATGAATATCAAAATGCTGCTGTTGGCGAGCCTGCTGAGCACCAGTGCAGGGGCCGCGGACGGTGTGAACCTGAGCGTCACGGGAAATATTGTCGCATCACCCTGCGTGTTTAACGCAGGCAATGACAACCTTGATATCAACCTTGGCGATCATCAGGCCACAAACATGGCTACCCCGGGCGCGTCTACCGATCCGGTTTCGTTTAACCTGGCCTTTACCCAGTGCCCGGCGGGCACGCGGAGCGTAACGGTGCTCTTCACCGGCACGCCAGATCCCGACGCTGGGCCGGAGTATTACAAGAACAGCGGCACGGCGACGCATGTGGCTATTGCCATGTCCGAGGCGAGCAGCGGGACGTTAAAGGGGAACGGGTCAACCCTTACGCGGGCTATCGGCGCAGACAGAACGGTCACGCTGCCAATGCAGGCCATGGTTACATCGGTCGACGGCAGGGCAACGCCCGGATCGCTGAGCGCGGTGGTGGTCCTCACCATGCAGTACAACTGAACGGTATGAGCGTAAAGAGAGAAAAATGATCAATATCGTAATAAAAGAATCTAATGCCTTATTCCGCTGTGGACTCACCGCGTTTTTTAGCGATTTCTTTTGGCGCGAACGCGGGCAAACTATCGGCTTTAATTTTACCTTTACACCTGAAAGCGTAAAAAACGCCGATATTATCGTGCTGTCGTTATGCCCAGGGGAGTGCTTTACCTGTTTACCGGAACTGCATGCGCGACAGAAGGGGATAATCATTGGCTTTGTCGATGATGACCGGCGCGCCTGCGCATTGCCCTCCTGTTTTGAGGATATTATTTTTATCTCCCGACGCGCATCGCTTGCCAGAATGCGCCAGGAACTCTGCCGTCTGTGGCATAACCTCCAGCGCCCGGAATATCATCAGCAGGCCGTATCATGTTTTGATTGCCAGCAGAAATACCTCTCACCCCAGCAAATCCGCATTATGATTGGCTTGCATAAAGGTATGACGGTGCTGCAGATAGCCAATAAATTACGTATTAGCGGCAAAACCGTGTTTACGCACAAATATATGGCGATGCAGAAATTCAATTTGCGCAGCGATTATGAGTTAGTGCTGTGGATGAACCGGCTGGCAGAAAAAAATAACTGGCCTGCCGTATTTCGCGACGAACTGAGTCATTAATCGTAAAAAGCAGAAGAGGAAAAGGGCGTGTCATTCTGGATAAAATGACACGCCGGCATAAATGAGGGAAAGATGTTAAAGATCGTCCATGGTGTAGCCCACCACAATTTCCAGCGTTTTGCGGATTACGTCTGCCTGAACCACATCGTGCGTGGTTTCCAGCGTCTGGATGAGCCACAGAATAATGGCTTTATTGGTCAGATGGCCTTCCGAGGCCAAAACACAACGGACTGCAGTAGAAAAAACAGCGGACTCTTCAGCAAAACGCTCGCCTGCGTGACGGAAATACTCCGATAATGCGCTATCTAAAAAGGCGGAATGGTATTCGGGTTGAAGCTGAATATTTTGTCTCATTTGTTCTCACCGTAGCTGTTAAGTTGTAGTCAATGTATTTTCTTTGGATCGGACGGTTTTCCATTACCAAATAAAGGCACTACATTGTCTCTGTTATATTTCAGAGATCCCTCTCTGTTGGATCGTCCTTGAGCGGCTCTGCGACGCATAAACGGGATTGTGGTTTCACCCATTTCGGCAATCACCTTCGCGAGTGTCTCCCGCCGCTGGGGATTCTTTTCATGTGCTTTCATACTTTGCAGACGCTGAAGCAGCGCTTCGGTTGTAACTGGCCCCCGCTCTTTCAGAAGAGAAAGAACGGCTTCACCGATAAGCTGGTCGATCAGTTTGTCTACATCACTACTGTTCATTATCGTTCAAAGAGCAGTCCAAGCAGCATGTGATAGTGCTGTTCCTCTTCCGGGCCGGAGGCCCTTTCAAGGCGACTTAATAATTTGGTGCAGAGCGATTTGCGATTCAAATTCCGCCCGTCGCTCAGGATCTCAACAACCACCTGGCCCAGCGTCTCTTGCTGAGTGGGAAGCGCGGCTTTTTCGAAGTACTGCGCAATCGCGGCTGCTGAGTCAGCGACGTAACCGTTCTGTTGCATGTTTCGCTCCTGTAAAAATCCGTAATCAGTAACGTTACAAATAAGGTATACACATTTTTTAAATCTGTACATGAAAAATGTACAGATTTTTAAATATTTTGTAGCGTTTATAACAAATATCTTTATTTTACAACAGGTTGTTTGAAATTAATTTTATGCGACTGTGTCAGGATATATTGTACAATGCGCGTTCAGAATGCTGTGTTGTACAGGATGCTTGCGGGGTGTGCGATCGCATGTAACTTATTGAGATGTAGATTATTTGTTAGCGAATTAATGTGCTATAACAGAACCCTACCCACAATGATTTGTGGCCGACCCTATTAACCCCGGAACAAGCATGCTAACAACCATCATTTACCGCAGTCACATCTGCGAGGACGTTCCAGTGAAAGCACTGGAAGACATGGTAGGGGTTGCAAACAGGAAGAACCAACACGCGGACGTAACCGGAATTTTGCTGTTCAATGGAACGCATTTTTTCCAGTTACTCGAGGGACCCGAAGCGAGCGTTTTGGCAATCTATCAGAATATTTGTCGCGATCCGCGACATCACAATCTGGTGGAGCTGCTTTGCGACCATGGGCCTTCACGCCGGTTTGGTAACGTCGGGATGGAGCTTTTCGACCTGCGTAAATATGACAGGGACGAGGTTCTTCAGCAGGTGCTGGACAAAGGCACCACCAAGTACCAGATGACATACAACGACCGCGCGCTGCAGTTCTTCCGCACGTTCGTTGAGGCTACGGAAAAAGCCAACTACTTTGAACTTCCCTCTGCGGATGCCTGGGATTTTGTTCAGGAAGAAACCGCGTTATCCGCACAGCCTGCTGTGGTGCCGAAGGGCGCAGACTGTAGCTTCGCGTTTCAGCCTATCGTTGACCCGTTTATGCAGCAGGTGGTCTCCTGGGAAGCGCTTGTCCGTACGGTGGATGGCGGATCGCCAGCGGACTATTTTTCATCACTCACGGGCAATGCCATCTATGAAGCCGACCTGAAAAGTAAGCAGGTCGCGCTTTCCATGGCCTGCGCGCTGGGGCTTCAGAGCCAGACGCTGTCCCTCAATCTGCTGCCAATGACGCTGGTTAATGCGCCGAATGCGGTGGACTTTTTGCTCACGGCAATCGAAGCGAACGGCTTTGTACCGGAGCAAATCGTGGTGGAATTCACTGAAAGCGAAGCCATTTCACGCTTTGAGGAATTTAATCACGCCGTGAGACAGCTTAAAAGCGCCGGTATCAGCGTGACAATCGATCACTTTGGTGCCGGATTTGCCGGGCTGCAGCTTCTGGCTCAGTTTCAGCCGGACAGAATCAAGATAAACCGCGATCTGGTGGCGAACGTTCACAAAAGCGGGCCGCGTCAGGCGATTATCCAGGCGATCATTAAGTGCTGCGCCTCACTCGAAATCCAGTTTTGTGCCGTCGGCGTGGAGCTGGCTGAAGAGTGGATGTGGCTGGAATCGGCTGGCATTTCTCAGTTCCAGGGGCATCTTTTTGCCAGCCCACGGTTGGGCGGCGTTCCGGCCATCGCCTGGCCTGAAAAAAAGTTCGAAATTTAATCAGGTTGTACACTATGACTCACGCATAACTGTACGAACGGTCAAATTTATACAACAATACATTAACGAGTGGATGGTTTGTACACCATCCACTTGTTCCAGGATGAGGAGTTAGTTATACAAATGCGTTGTACAATCTGATAAGGTAAGACGAGTTAGGTATGGAAGTATTGAGCGTGAGGGAGTTTATGGCCTATTACAGTATCGGCGAAGTCGCCGAACGATGCGGTATTAACCCCGTTACGCTGCGTGCCTGGCAGCGCCGTTATGGATTGTTAAAGCCACAGCGCAGCGAAGGGGGTCATCGGCAGTTTGACGATGAAGATATCCTGCGTATCGAAGAGATCAAGCGCCTGATGAAAAGCGGCGTGTCGGTCGGTAAAGTTAAAGCATTACTTGAAAATAAAGAAGTATTGACCCAAAGCAGTTGGGTGGTGCTTCAGGAAGAGATGTTAACCGTTCTGCGCTATGCGAACCCAACAAAGCTGCGCGCCAAGATCGGCGAGTTTCGTCGCGACTACGCGATGGATGTGCTGATCGACATGATTATCACTCCCGTACGTCAAAAAATGAATCAGGACCAGAATACGGTGCGTCACATGGCGAGCCTGCTCGACGGCGTACTGATTGAACTTGCCATCACAAGCCTGGTTGAATCGCGCAAGAAAGTCGGCAAAGACGCGCTGCTGATTGGCTGGGAGTGTGATGACCGAACCCATCTCTGGCTCGAAGCTGCACGCCTGGCGTGGAAGGGATGGCATATTGACGTCCTGTCTGAACCAATTGATTCCCCGCGCCCTGAGCTTTTCCCGGGACAAAAAATCTTCGTCTGGACGGGAAAAACACCTACCGCACGTCAGCAGGAACAGCTGGATCACTGGCGGGAACAGGGTTTTGCCGTGTCATTCCACGGGGCAGAATAGTTGGTATAACGCGGCCACGCGCTGATAATGTGATTGACGATGAGAACCCCGCCGATGCGGGGTTTATGGTTTCTGGTGAGACGATGTTTTCACGGATGAATTCCATTCATGATCCGTTGTAACGTGGTTCAGTTATTATCTCGTGCAGCGACGGATTGAATTTTCCATACACCATTCTCCTTAACCATACAGTCGATAACAGTGTGGGGATTTTTTTTGCCGTAAGTGATGCTCACGTTAACGCAAACCGGATCGGTATCATAAGAAGCTATCGACACATTTTGCGCCCAGTCGTCACCGATATATTGCGATTTGGTGAAAAAATCTGCGTCATAATATTCTTCATCGGCGTAGCGCGGATCCTGCGCATGACGCAATTTCTGCATAGTGCTTGCGGTGACGTAGGTATCAATTCGTCCGCTATCACTAATGGGAAAATGGTCGGCATTAATCTGGTTCACGTACCAGCGATTAAATTCAAGCGCTCGCTGCATGGGAATTTGCATATCATCCGCTGCTGATGCGGTGGCGCTGAGGATGAGAAGAACGGCTACTTTTTTCATATTAATAATGCCTGTAAAGCGTCACGGCAGGCTGTAACTTTCTGTACCGTGGTCCTGGATATAAGCTGTTTTGTCTGAAATCGGAATACCACGTTCCTGCGCCGTCGTATATGCATGCATGACCATATTCACCTGGGCCCGGCAGTGCATCAATGACTGCAACATCTCCAGCAACGGGGGTTCCGTACACTTTAACAAAGCCCGCGTTTTCGAGCGACCGCCAGAAGTCTTTAGCATTAGCGCCTTCGATTTTGACTCCGCCCGCGCGAATGGCGGCAGCGACGGCACGCGCGCAATAATGGCCGGTATGAGCCTGAGCGTGGGTGCGGGCATAAGAAACGGCTTCTGATTTATTCCATGACATAAATTTTCCCTTTGTATGAACAATTAACAGGGGAAACATTACGCCGAATATATTGAGCAAGATGTAAATAATGACGAAGCGATATTAACCAAAATAGATCGCATCCATACTTAAACAAGGGTAAATAACCTCACTCAATACCTTTCGCGATTAAGCTTGTTCTTTAAGGGGATAAAAGCCTTCCAGACCCAGGCGTTGAGAAATAGGGGTGATGCTTCACAAACCTTGCCGTTCAAACTCCGTCAGGCAATCAGGGCATAACCCAGCGGCAGGTTCCTGCAGAAACCCTTTAGCGGCAACCCGTTGATTTAGCTTAAATTGCTGAAAACCGCAGAATCCAGAAAATCTATCTTAATAATAGGCATTTCCGATGCATATTTTACTTTTGCCGATTTTAATTCTCTCTTATTGAAAAATGCGCCATTTATCAATGCATTGAACAATTCAAACCCTCCCTCCTGCAACCTGCTACAGGGTCTATGCTTAAGGAAAGTCGCCAAAAAGGGCGATTAAGCCGAAAGCCCCTGCTCGCAAGGGGTTGAAGTGATAATCGTTATCACTAACATGGTGTTATGTCTTGGTGGCTTATTAGATGAGGTGGACCTATGGAACTGCATTCAGAAACCTTCAATCCTGCCGATTTTGCCTGGCGTGGGCTAACGCTTACGCCCGCCGCTGCAGCGCATATCCATGAGCTGGTGGCGAAAAAGCCCGAGATTCTCGGCGTGCGCTTAGGCGTAAAACAGACCGGCTGCGCTGGCTTCGGCTATGTGCTGGATACCGTCACAGAACCTGCGAAAGATGATCTGGTGTTTGAAACTGACGGCGCGAAGCTGTACGTCGCGCTGCAGGCGATGCCCTTTATCGACGGCACCGAGGTTGACTACGTTCGTGAAGGTTTAAATCAGCTGTTTAAATTTCATAACCCGAAAGCCCAGAACGAATGTGGCTGCGGCGAAAGCTTTGGGGTATAGGCGGTACTATGTCTCGTAATACTGAAGCAACGAGTGATGTTAACACCTGGAGTGGCGGGCACCTCAACTATAAAGAGGGGTTCTTCACGCAGTTGCAGACCGATGAGCTGGCGAAAGGCATCAACGAAGAGGTTGTGCGTGCCATTTCGGCCAAGCGTAATGAGCCGGAGTGGATGCTCGAATTCCGCCTGAGCGCGTTTCGCGCCTGGCTGGAGATGGAGGAGCCGCACTGGCTGAAAGCGCACTACGATAAGCTGAACTATCAGGATTACAGCTACTACTCTGCGCCATCCTGCGGCAGCTGTGATGACACCTGTGCTTCTCAGCCCGGCGCGGTCCAGCAAACCGGCGCTGACAATGGCTTCCTCAGTAAAGAGGTAGAAGACGCCTTTAACCAGCTCGGCGTACCGGTACGCGAAGGCAAAGAGGTAGCGGTGGACGCCATCTTTGACTCCGTCTCCGTCGCGACGACCTACCGTGAAAAACTGGGCGAACAGGGGATTATCTTCTGCTCGTTTGGCGAGGCGATCCACGATCACCCCGAGCTGGTGAAAAAGTACATCGGTACCGTGGTGCCGAGTAACGACAACTTCTTTGCGGCCCTGAACGCCGCAGTAGCTTCCGACGGCACCTTTATTTACGTGCCGAAAGGGGTGCGCTGCCCGATGGAGCTGTCGACCTATTTCCGTATCAACGCGGAGAAAACCGGTCAGTTCGAACGAACTATCCTGGTCGCCGATGAAGGCAGTTACGTCAGCTATATCGAAGGGTGCTCAGCGCCAGTGCGTGACAGCTATCAGCTACATGCCGCCGTCGTGGAAGTGATCATCCACAAAGACGCGGAAGTGAAATACTCCACGGTGCAAAACTGGTTCCCGGGGGACGGCAATACCGGCGGCATTCTGAACTTCGTCACCAAGCGTGCGCTGTGCGAAGGTGAGAACAGCAAAATGTCCTGGACCCAGTCGGAAACCGGCTCGGCCATCACCTGGAAATACCCAAGCTGCATTTTGCGCGGGGACAACTCCATCGGCGAGTTCTACTCGGTGGCGCTCACCAGCGGTCATCAGCAGGCGGATACTGGCACCAAGATGATCCATATCGGCAAAAATACCAAATCGACGATCATCTCGAAAGGCATCTCTGCCGGGCACAGCCAGAACAGCTATCGCGGGCTGGTGAAAATCATGCCGACGGCGACCAACGCCCGTAATTTTACCCAGTGTGACTCCATGCTGATCGGTGCTGACTGCGGGGCGCACACCTTCCCGTACGTCGAGTGCCGGAACAACAGCGCGCAGCTTGAGCACGAGGCGACAACCTCGCGCATCGGGGAAGATCAGCTCTTCTACTGCCTGCAGCGCGGGATAAGCGAAGAAGATGCCATTTCGATGATTGTGAACGGCTTCTGCAAGGATGTGTTCTCTGAACTGCCGCTGGAATTTGCCGTTGAAGCCCAGAAACTCCTCGCCATTAGTCTTGAACACAGCGTCGGTTAAGGAAAGCACATGTTAAGCATTAAAGATTTACAGGTCAGTGTGGAAGATAAAGAGATCCTTCGCGGTCTCAACTTTAACGTCAAACCGGGCGAAGTCCACGCCATCATGGGGCCAAACGGCTCCGGGAAAAGTACGCTTTCTGCGACGCTGGCAGGACGAGAGGATTACGAAGTCACCCACGGCGCGGTTGAGTTTAACGGCAAAGATCTTCTGGAGATGTCGCCGGAAGAGCGGGCGGGCGAGGGCATTTTTATGGCCTTCCAGTATCCGGTGGAAATCCCCGGCGTCAGCAACCAGTTCTTCCTGCAAACCGCGCTCAACGCGGTACGCAAGTATCGCGGCCTCGACGCGCTGGACCGCTTTGACTTCCAGGATCTGATGGAAGAGAAGATCAAGCTGCTAAAGATGCCGGAAGACCTGCTGACCCGTTCGGTCAACGTTGGTTTCTCCGGCGGTGAGAAAAAGCGTAACGATATCCTGCAGATGGCGGTGCTCGAACCGGAACTTTGCATTCTGGATGAGACCGACTCCGGCCTGGATATCGATGCCCTGAAAATTGTGGCGGACGGGGTTAACTCCCTGCGCGATGGCAACCGCTCGTTCATCATCGTGACCCACTACCAGCGCATTCTTGACTACATCAAACCGGATTTTGTGCACGTGCTCTATCAGGGACGTATTGTGAAATCCGGCGATTTTACGCTGGTCAAACAACTGGAGGAGCAAGGTTATGGCTGGCTTACCGAACAGCAGTAATGTTCTCCAGCAGTGGCACCGCCTGTTTGAAGCGCAGGGCAACACCCGGTCTGAACAGGCTGAGCACCATTTGCAGCAGCTGCTGCGCCTCGGCCTGCCGACGCGTAAGCAGGAGAACTGGAAATACACCCCGCTCGATGGCCTGCTGAAGGGCGAATTTGTCACGCGCCTGGCGGACGTTAACCCGGCGCAGCGCGACGCGCTGGCGCTCACCCTGGATGCAGTGCGTCTGGTTTTTGTTGACGGGCAGTTCCGGCCAGAACTGAGCGACAGCACCCAGGAGAGCGGATTTGAGGTGGCGATCAATAACGATAGGCAGAACCTGCATGCGCCCGTGCAGCCTGAGGTTTTCCTGCACCTGACCGAAAGCCTGGCGCAGAGCGTGACGCATATTTCCGTCAGGCGTAACCAGCGCCCTGACAAACCGCTACTGCTGATGCACATCACCCAGGGGCTGGACGGCGATGAGATCAACACGGCGCACTATCGTCACCACGTTGAGCTGGCGGAAGGGGCGGAGGCGACGGTCATCGAGCATTATGTCAGCCTGAACGATACCCGCCATTTCACCGGGGCGCGCCTGACCATGAACGTGGCCGCGAACGCCCAGCTTCACCACATCAAGCTGGCGTTTGAAAACCCGGTGAGCCATCACTTTGCTCATAACGACATTGCGCTGGGGCCAGACGGCGCGGCCGACAGCCACAGCTTCCTGCTCGGCGGCGCGGTGCTAAGACACAACACCAGCACGCAGCTTAACGGTGAAAACACCACCCTGCGCATCAACAGCCTGGCGATGCCGGTGAAATCAGAAGTGTGCGACACGCGCACCTGGCTTGAGCACAACAAAGGCTACTGTAACAGCTGCCAGCTGCATAAAACCATCGTCAGCGATAAAGGGCGTGCGGTGTTTAACGGCCTGATCAACGTGGCACAACACGCGATCAAGACCGACGGGCAGATGACCAACAACAACCTGCTGATGGGCCGTCTGGCGGAGGTGGATACCAAGCCGCAACTGGAGATCTACGCCGATGACGTCAAATGCAGCCACGGCGCAACGGTCGGGCGGATTGACGACGAGCAGATGTTCTATCTGCGCTCGCGCGGCATTGACCAGCAGGCCGCGCAGAAGATGATTATCTATGCCTTTGCCGCGGAGCTGACGGAAGCCCTGCGCGACGGCATACTCAAACAGCAGGTCCTGACTCGTATTGGCCAGCGTCTGCCTGGAGGCGAGGCATGAGTTTTCCCGTAGAAAAAATCCGGGCTGATTTCCCGGTCCTGACCCGTGAAGTCAACGGTCTGCCGCTGGCCTATCTCGACAGCGCGGCCAGCGCCCAGAAGCCCAATCAGGTCATTGACGCTGAAGCCGGGTTCTACCGCCACGGCTATGCCGCCGTGCATCGTGGCATTCACACGCTCAGCGCCGAAGCCACTCAAAGCATGGAAAACGTGCGTACTCAGGCCGCTGCGTTCCTCAACGCCCGCTCGCCGGAAGAGCTGGTATTTGTGCGCGGCACCACCGAAGGGATCAACCTGGTGGCTAATAGCTGGGGCAGCGCGCAGGTGCACGCGGGTGATAACATCATCATCACCCGGATGGAGCACCATGCCAATATCGTGCCGTGGCAGATGCTCTGCGAGCGCGTCGGTGCAGAGCTGCGCGTGGTCCCGCTGCATGACGATGGCACGCTCCAGCTGGCGCAGCTCGACGCGCTGCTGGACGAGCGCACGCGGCTGGTGGCGGTGACGCAGGTCTCTAACGTGCTGGGCACCGAGAACCCGGTAGCGGAGATCGTTGCGAAGGCGCATCAGGTGGGCGCGAAGGTGCTGATAGATGGTGCCCAGGCGGTGATGCACCACGCGGTGGATGTGCAGGCGCTGGATTGCGATTTCTACGTCTTCTCCGCCCATAAGCTTTACGGGCCTACCGGTATTGGCGTGCTGTACGTTAAAGAAGATATTTTGCAAGCTATGCCGCCGTGGGAAGGGGGCGGGTCGATGATCGCCACCGTCAGCCTGACGCAGGGCACCACCTACGCCCGTGCGCCGTGGCGCTTTGAGGCGGGGACGCCCAACACCGGCGGGATTATCGGCCTGGGGGCGGCGTTATCTTACGTCTCGGCCATCGGCCTTGAGGCAATTCATGAATATGAACAGCTGCTGATGCATTATGCGTTACAGGAGCTTGCCAGCGTGCCGGACCTGACGTTATACGGCCCAGCCAACCGCCAGGGCGTTATCGCCTTTAATCTGGGGAAACACCACGCCTATGATGTGGGGAGCTTCCTTGATAATTACGGCGTGGCGGTACGTACCGGACATCACTGCGCCATGCCGCTGATGGAGTGGTACCAGGTGCCGGCAATGTGCCGGGCATCGCTGGTAATGTATAACACCATGGAAGAGGTCGACAGACTGGTGGCTGGGCTGAAGCGCATTCATCAGCTGCTGGGTTAACAAAGAGGCGAAACATGGCAGAACTGCCGGACAAAGAAAAACTGCTGCGTAACTTCGGGCGTTGCGCAAACTGGGAAGAGAAGTATCTCTATATTATTGAGCTGGGACAGCGTTTGCCGCCGCTCGGTGAAGAGGCCCATAACCCGGATAATATTATTCAGGGCTGTCAGAGCCAGGTGTGGATTGTGATGCACCAGAATAGCGACGGCGTTATTGAGCTACAGGGTGACAGCGATGCCGCCATTGTAAAAGGGCTTATCGCCGTCGTGTTTATTCTCTATCACCAGATGTCTCCTCAGGATATCGTCGCCTTTGACGTGCGCCCGTGGTTTGAAAAAATGGCGCTCACGCAGCATCTCACCCCGTCACGCTCCCAGGGTCTGGAAGCGATGATCCGCGCCATCCGCGCTAAAGCCGCAATCATTAGCTAGACTTACAGGACAGCATTCATTCTGTTTCGCGAGGTGGTTCCCGCCTCGCTGGTTTTTCAGCTTTCTGGCGTTCTGTCAGTGAATAAGGAATCTCAGCATGAAGCGCGCGTCTTTCATTACTCTTATACTTTTAGGTTCGCTCGGTGCCCTTAATACGGCCCGTGCGGTGGATTACCCTTTGCCGCCCGTCGGCAGCAGGCTTATTGGCCAAAATCAGACGTACACCATTCAGGAGGGCGATAATAAACTGCAGGACATTGCGCGACGGTTTAACACCGCCGCACAGCTGATCCTCGAGACCAATAACACCATTGCACCGGTGAACCCCGCACCGGGCACGGTCATCACTATCCCGTCTCAAATGCTGCTACCGGACACCCCGCGCGAGGGGATTGTGGTGAACCTGGCAGAGCTGCGACTCTATTACTTCCCGCCGGGTGAAAACAGGGTTGAGGTCTATCCGCTTGGCATCGGCCAGCTGGGACTGGAAACGCCGGTCAGTACCACGCGCGTGAGCCAGAAAATCCCCAATCCTACCTGGACGCCAACGGCGGGCATCAGAGCACGCTCACTGGCGCAGGGCATTAAACTGCCGCCTGTCGTACCCGCAGGGCCGAATAACCCGCTAGGACGCTTTGCACTGCGTTTAGGCATCGGTAACGGTGAATATCTCATCCACGGTACCAGCGCGCCAAATAGCGTCGGTCTGCGCGTCAGTTCCGGCTGTATGCGCATGAATGCCCCGGATATTAAAGCGCTGTTCGAACAGGTGCGCGTCGGTACGCGGGTCCAGATTATCAACGAGCCGGTCAAATTCGCCGTGGAGCCAGACGGCAGGCGCTACATAGAGGTTCACCGTCCGCTGGCGCAGCAGGAAGGGGAGAACCCGCAAACCGTGGCGATAAGCCACTCAGCGGATTTTGCGACCTTTGTGGCGCAGGCGGGCAATGATAAAGCGCTTATTGATAAAGCGTTGTCGCGCCGGGCCGGGATACCGGTTGCCGTGTCAACGGCGAGCGGCACGTCCGCGAGCACAAACGTGTTATCGGTGCAAAATAGCCGGGGGGCAGATGCGGTTGCAGAGAGCGAGGGAGAGAAGGTGACGCAGTAGTCTGGAACAGGCAAAAAAAATGGCGCACAATGAATGTGCGCCATTTTATTAACAGGTACTATTACTTACGGTATTTAGTAGCCTGGTTGTCCAGACGCTGGTTAGCGCGAGCTGCGTCGTCTTTAGCAGCCTGAACGTCAGAACGCATTGCGTTCACGTCGTTGCTCAGCTGGTCAACTTTAGCGTTCAGAGTCTGAACGTCAGAAGACAGCTGATCGATTTTAGCGTTGCTGGAGCAACCTGCCAGCAGAGTAGAACCCAGGATTACCGCGCCCAGTACCAGTTTAGTACGATTCATTATTAATACCCTCTAGATTGAGTTAATCTCCATGTAGCGTTACAAGTATTACACAAACTTTTTTAGGTTGAGAATATTTTTTTGTTGGGAATGCGCCTATTTTTGATCGTTCGCTCAAAGAAGCATCGTATTTGGCATTTTTGTCGAAAAAGCTATGTTAAAAAAGGCATTTTTCATCGGATTCATCTTAGATAATTGGCGATTAAATAGAAAAACCCGATTTGCTTTTTGATTGGACAGGGCTAAAGACAGGAATAAAAAAAGCGCCCCGTGGGGCGCTTTAATCAAAATTAATTCGTTCGGGAATTATTACAGCACGTGAACAGATGCGGTGTTAGTGGTGCCAGCTGGAACCAGCGCACCAGAAACCATTACCACAACGTCGCCTTTCTGTGCCAGACCGCTTTCCAGCGCCAGTTCTTTACCCTGGATGTAGAAATCGTCAGTTGATGCAATTTCTTCTACCAGATGCGCCACAACGCCTTTGCTCAGCACCAGCTGACGCGCAGTCGTTTCGTTAGTGGTCAGCGCCAGGATGGTGGCGTCCGGGAAGTATTTACGCACTGCACGAGCGGATTTACCGCCCTGGGTTGCCACAACGATCAGCGGCGCGTCCAGTTTTTCGGCGGTTTCTACCGCACCGCGGCACACTGCTTCGGTGATGCGCAGTTTACGGCTGTCGTTGTTGAAGTCCAGACGGCTGGTCATCACGCGGTCAGTACGCTCGCAGATGGTCGCCATGATGCTAACGGCTTCCAGCGGGTATTTCCCTTTTGCAGACTCACCGGACAGCATGACTGCGTCGGTACCGTCGAGGATGGCGTTCGCCACGTCGCCTGCTTCTGCGCGGGTAGGGCGTGGGTTTTTGATCATGGAGTCCAGCATCTGCGTCGCGGTGATAACCACTTTACGCGCGCGAACGCATTTCTCGATCATCATCTTCTGCGCGAAGATAACTTCTTCAACCGGGATTTCAACGCCCAGGTCACCACGTGCAACCATGATGCCGTCAGACGCTTCGAGGATTTCGTCGAAGTTGTTCAGGCCTTCCTGGTTTTCAATTTTGGAGATGATTTGGATCTTCTCGCCGCCGTGCGCTTTCAGGTGCTCACGGATTTCCACCACGTCGGAACGCTTACGGATAAAGGACGCTGCCACAAAGTCAACGCCTTGCTCGCAGCCGAAGATCAGGTCTTGCTTGTCTTTTTCAGCCAGTGCTGGCAGCGCGATGGAAACGCCCGGCAGGTTAACGCCTTTGTTTTCGCCCAGGTCGCCATTGTTCAGCACTTTACAGATAACTTTGTTGCCTTCGATAGCGGTCACTTCCATGCCGATCAGGCCGTCATCCACCAGGACGGTGTTGCCAACGGACAGATCGCTGGTGAAGCCTTCATAGGTCACCGCAACGGTTTCGCTGTTGCCGACAACAGACTTGTCGGTGGTAAAGGTGAAGGTCTGACCCGCTTTCAGGGAAACGTCGTTACCGCCCTCCAGCTTGATAGTACGGATTTCAGGACCTTTGGTGTCCAGCAGGATCGCGGCTTTTTTGCCAGTCTTGCTCATCACGTTGCGCAAGTTCTGGATACGCTGACCGTGCTCAGCATAGTCACCGTGAGAGAAGTTCAGACGCATAACGTTCATGCCGGCGTCCAGCATTTTGCTCAGCATCTCTTCAGATTCGGTTTTTGGGCCGATGGTGCAAACAATTTTCGTCTTTTTCATGACAGTCTTAGTCTTTAAGTTGGGAAGGATATGGAAATCTCGCTCCGGGGGCGCACCGCCGCAGAGTCAAACCTGTGTTGCAAAAGAGTATATGACACGCACTAAGGATAGGAGACATCAAATGAGCGTGCAGAAGAAAGTGTGCCTGTGTGACAGCCCAACGGGAGAGAGGAAAAGTTGTACGTGGTTTTTTGTCTTCCAAGCGCTGAAACCATTCACCAGGGATTTGGCGCGCATTATACGCTGAAAGGGAGGTAAAAGGAAAATGGAAACAGCGTTTCAAAAACAATCTGTGCAGTTTCACATAAGATTGTTATCAATGCGTTAAGGTGAAATGACATCTTATGGCGGCAGGTGCAACACCTGCCGCGTATTGCTTAAAGAGTCAGCGCCTGGTCGAGGTCGGCGATTAAATCCTGCGCGTCCTCTATCCCCACCGACAGGCGGATAAGCTGCGGCACGATACCGTTAGCCAGACGCTGCTCAAGAGGGATAGAGGCGTGCGTCATGCTGTAGGGCTGGCTGACCAGACTCTCCACGCCGCCCAAACTTTCGGCAAGCGTAAACAGTTTCAGTTTGCGGATGACCTCTGTCGCGCGTTGCGCATCGCCTTTAACCACCAGCGAAATCATGCCGCCGGGCAGCGCCATCTGGCGACGGGCAAGTTCATACTGCGGGTGTGACGCCAGCCCCGGGTAAAATACGCTCTCAACCTGCGAGTGCTGCTCAAGCCATTGGGCCACGGCCAACGCGTTGGTTGAGTGGCGCTCGACGCGCAGCGAAAGGGTGCGGATGCCGCGCAGGGTCAGGAAACTGCTGAACGGATCCAGAACGCCGCCAACGGCATTTTGCAGGTAGCCCAGCTGTTCGGCCAGCGCCGGGTTATCGCCCACCACCGCCAGCCCGGCCACCACGTCCGAATGGCCGTTAAGATATTTGGTGGCGGAGTGCACCACGATATCAAATCCGGACGCCAGCGGACGATGGATCACCGGTGAGGCAAAGGTGTTATCCGCCACGCTGATAACGTCATGACGACGCGCAATGTCCGCTATCGCTGCCAGATCGGCCAGCTTTAACAGCGGATTGGTCGGTGTTTCTACCCAGACCATGCGCGTCTGGGGCCGGATCGCGGCTTCGATAGCCGCCAGGTCGCCGGGTTTTACCCAGCTCACCTGCAGCCCGGCGCTGCGCTTGCGCACGTTTTCTATCAGACGCCAGGTGCCGCCGTAAACGTCATCAATGGCGACGATATGGCTGTCTTTATCCAGAAGCTCAAGCACGGTCGAAATCGCCGCGAGGCCGGACGCAAACGCGTAGCCCCGCGAACCGCCTTCAAGCCCGGCAATCGCGGTTTCCAGCGCGTGGCGGGTCGGGTTACCGCTGCGGGAATATTCATAGCCGGTGTGCTCGCCCGGCGACGGTTGCGCAAACGTGGACGTGGCGTAAATCGGCGGCATGACCGCGCCGTGCTCGTCGCGGAACTCGCCGCTGTGAACGCTGAGGGTGGCCAGATTTTTCATCGTTTATTCCTTTATTGTGACAGGCGGTTGCGCCAGGTGGTCAGAACGTCGCTGCGCGTGATCAGCCCTAAAAAACGGTCGTTGTCGGTAACGACAGCGACCAGACCGCGGTCGAAGATGTTGAACAGGGCGCTGTCAGGGGCGTGTTTATCGAGAAACTCAACCTGTCGCGTCATGGCCCGGGTGACGGGTAGCGCGAAACGATCGCCATCCCCTCCGATATGGCGCAGCAGATCCCACTCATCAATGATGCCAACGACCCGGCCGTTCTCCATAACCGGAAGCTGGGAAATGTCATACAGACGCATTCGCGCCAGCACGGTGGAGAGCGTGTCATCCGGTGCGGCAGTCACCGTTGCACCCTCGTCGTGCCGCAGGGCAATGTAGTCGGACAGGTCGCCAGCCGCAGGGCGAGAGATTAACCCCTGCTGGCGCAGCCAGTCGTCGTTAAACATTTTTGAGAGATATTTATTGCCGCTGTCGCAGGCGAAGGTCACCACGCGTTTGGGCGAGGACTGTGCCTGACAATATTTCAGCGCGGCGGCGAGCAGCGTGCCGCTGGAGGAGCCGGCCAGAATGCCCTCTGTTTTCAGTAGCTCGCGCGCGGTGGCAAAAGCCTCGCGATCGCTGATGCGCCAGGCGCGGTTCACCCCCTCAATGTGGGCCAGCGGGGGAATAAAGTCTTCGCCAATCCCCTCGACCAGCCAGGCGCCGGCATCCTGATAGCGCCCGGTCTCAACCTGATCGGCCAGAACCGACCCGGCGGGATCCGCCAGCACGAACTCAGTGTGAGGAGAGTGTTCGGCAAACCATGCCTGCAGGCCACCCAGCGTTCCGCCGGAGCCAACGCCAACGACAATGGCGTCGATGTTGCCATTAAGCTGCTCAAACAGCTCCGGTGCGGTCGTGGTGCGGTGCGCCAGCGGGTTGGCTGGATTATTAAACTGGTCGATATAAAACGCACCGGGCAATTCGTCCGCCAGACGTTGGGCGTAATCCTGATAGTAGGCCGGGTGGCCTTTATTCACGTCTGAACGGGTGAGCACCACCTGTGCGCCCAGCGCACGCAGGTGGAATATCTTTTCACGACTCATTTTGTCCGGCACAACCAGAATCAGCGCATAGCCTTTTTGCGCCGCAATCAGCGCCAGGCCCAGCCCCGTATTCCCGGCAGTGGCCTCAATAATCGTGCCGCCGGGCTGCAACAGGCCGCTGCGCTCGGCTTCCGCGATCATCGACAGCGCCACGCGATCTTTAATCGAGCCGCCGGGGTTCTGGTTTTCCAGCTTGAGAAACAGCGAGCAGGGGCCGGTATCGAGTTTGTGCAGCTGGATGACGGGCGTCTGGCCAATCAGGTCGGTAACGGAATGGTAAATCGTCATGGTCATGTCCTTTCAGGATTTCATGACCGGATGATAGGACCCTGAAATTTTCTCAATAAAGAACCTTTCACTGCCGTTTATAACAGAAAGGAATATTCATACCGTTTCGGGAGGGAAAGACAGCAAGACGTAAAGTGCTCTGGAAGTGAGGACGGCTAAATGGCCCTGTATTGCGCTAAAAATAGCCGATTTTGCCGGCTGAGCGCGGCGGGGTATGCATTCGCCAGAAATCAATTTCTGAAATTCATCTAACAGGCTCGCAGCCCGTAGTAGTACCTCTTATTTCACAAGGTTATAAGACATTCCATTTTGGTCATTTCAAAGTTGATAACGGCTGTTTACTCTCTTTTGGACATCCATACTGCTAAACCGCTAATCGCGGAACGGATCAGAATAAGAATGATAGTACTCAGGAACATTTCGAAAATTTTTGACAACGGAAAGGTGGCGCTCACGGCGGTTGATAACGTCAATCTGACGGTGGAGCAGGGCCAAATTTACGGCATTATCGGCTACAGCGGCGCGGGGAAAAGTACCCTGATCCGCCTGCTCAATGGACTTGAAAAGCCAAGCGTTGGTAGCGTGACCATCAACGGGCAGGATATTTCCGCCGCAAAAGGCGAAGCGCTGCGCCAGGCACGCCTGAAAATCAGCATGGTTTTCCAGCACTTCAACCTGCTGTGGTCGCGCACGGTGAATGAGAATATCGCCTTTTCGATGCAAATTGCGGGCGTCCCTAAAGCCCGGATCAAGGCTCGCGTGGCCGAACTGGTGGAGCTGGTGGGGTTGAAGGGGCGCGAAAATGCCTATCCGTCTCAGCTGAGCGGCGGTCAAAAACAGCGTGTCGGCATCGCCCGTGCGCTGGCGAATAACCCTGACGTGCTCTTGTGCGATGAGGCCACGTCTGCGCTTGATCCGCAGACCACCGATCAGATCCTCGATCTGCTTTCGGACATTAACCGTCGCTTTAAGCTGACCATCGTGCTGATCACCCACGAAATGCACGTGGTGCGCAAAATTTGCGACCGCGTGGCGGTGATGGAAAACGGCAAAGTGGTGGAGGAGGGAGAGGTCCTGAGCGTCTTTACGCATCCGCAGCAGCCGATTACTCAACAGTTTGTCCGTCAGGTGAGCCAGTACGCCGAGGATGAAAGCTTTAATGCCGAACTGGCGAACGCGCTGGAGGGCACGGTGATCAGGCTGACCTTCACCGGGCACAGCACGCACCGTCCGGTTGTGGGCGAACTGACCCTGCGCTACGGCCTGCCGTTTAATATTCTGCACGGAAAAATGACCCAAACCGCCCACGGGGTGTTTGGACAACTGTGGGTGCACGTGGTGGCATCCGATGAACAACTGAACAATATCCTCGCCGATTTGCAGCACAGCGATATTGAAGGCGAGGTCGTAAAGCATGGCTGAGAATCTCTTTCCGCATCTGAAGTGGGACCAGCTCTGGTCTGCAACCCAGGAGACCCTGTACATGACGGCGCTGTCCGGGGTGGCGACGTTTGTGCTGGGCATCGTGCTCGGCCTGGCGCTGTTTTTAACCGCGCGCGGCGGGCTGTTTCAGAACCGTACGGTCTACAGCGTGATCTCGATTGTGGTGAACGTGTTCCGCTCTATCCCGTTCATCATTCTGATCGTACTGCTGATCCCGTTCACGAAAACGATTGTCGGCACCATTCTCGGGGCCAACGCGGCGCTGCCTGCTCTGATTGTTGGCGCGGCACCTTTCTATGCGCGTCTGGTTGAGATTGCCCTGCGTGAAGTGGACAAAGGGGTAATCGAAGCCACTCGTTCCATGGGCGCCCGGCTGAGCACGTTAGTGTTTCGGGTTCTACTCCCGGAATCATCACCCGCACTGGTTTCAGGTATCACGGTGACGCTCATCGCGCTGGTGAGCTACAGCGCGATGGCAGGGGTGATTGGTGCCGGCGGGCTGGGAAATCTGGCCTATCTGGAAGGATTCCAGCGCAACCACGGTGACGTCACGCTGGTGGCAACGGTGACCATTCTGATCATCGTTTTCATTATCCAGTTCTGCGGCGATGTCATTACTTCACTGTTAGACAAAAGATAATCTCTAATAACACACAGGAACCATCATCATGAAAAAAACGCTGACGCTGATCGCCGCCGCCACCCTGAGCGCCCTGAGCTTCGCCTCATGGGCAGATACGCTGACCGTGGGCGCATCCAACACGCCGCACGCTGAAATTCTGGAGCAGGCGAAGCCGATCCTGGCGAAGCAGGGTATCGATCTGGAGATCAAGCCGTTCCAGGACTACATTCTGCCTAACACCGCGCTGGCGGGGCGCGACATCGATGCCAACTACTTCCAGCACATTCCCTATCTTAACAGCGTGCTGAAAGATCACGCGGGCGACAAGGATTACGATTTTGTCAGCGCGGGCGCAATCCACATTGAGCCGATCGGCATCTACTCGAAAAAATACAAATCGCTGAAGGATCTGCCGGAAGGCGGCAAAATCATCATGCGTGATGCGGTGTCCGAAGAGGGGCGTATTCTCTCTATCTTTGAAAAAGAGGGCGTGATTAAGCTCAAGCCGGGCATCGACAAAGTCACGGCGCGCATCAGCGATATTGTGGAGAACCCGAAAAAGCTGCAGTTTACGCCTAACGTAGAAGCTTCTCTGCTGCCGCAGATGTACAACAACGACGAAGGTGCGGCGGTGGTGATTAACGCCAACTACGCCATCGACGCTGGCCTTGATCCGGTTCACGACCCGATTGCAGTCGAGAGCGGTGAGAACAACCCGTACGCCAATATCATCACCGTGCATCGCGGTGACGAGAAGAAAAAAGATATCGTTGCGCTGGTGGACGTGCTGCACTCCAAAGAGATTCAGGACTGGATCCGCACCAAATATAAAGGCGCGGTGATCCCCGTTAATAACTGATGCGTTGATTAAACAGATGAAGCCCGGTGAACGTCTCGCCGGGCTTTTTTTGTATCCAGCCGATGAATCATTTAAGCTGGCCGTTTAGGGCTACGGAGTGATGACGATGGGCAATGTGACCAAAGACGAAGCGCTGTATCAGGAGATGTGCCGGGTGGTGGGGAAGGTCGTTCTTGAGATGCGCGATCTGGGCCAGGAGCCGAAGCATATTGTGATTGCCGGCGTGCTGCGTACCGCACTCGCAAACCAGCGCGTGAAACGCAGCGAACTGACCACCCAGGCGATGGAAACAGTGGTGAAAGCCCTGGCCGGCTGAGGTTTGTCCCGGCGTGGTTCCCGCACGCTGAACAGCGCCGCGCGCAACCTGGCCCTGAACTGGGCTAAAACGCCCGTGTAAAGCATTTTGGCGCGGAAAAACGGGCGGTGAATCGCTCGGTGAATCAGGCGGCTTTTGTTACCAATAGGTCCTTTCATTTCATGGAGAAAATGATGAAACGGACCACGCTCACTACAGCCCTTTCTGCCCCCGCTTTACTGTTTGCCATGCACGCCGCTCATGCTGCCCCCCAGGCGCACGTGGTGTGCAGTTATTCCCACACGCTCGGCGACGATGCGATCATGATGTACGGCATGCCCAACCAGGCCATGCTGCACGACTTCTTTGGCAACAGGCAAACCGACGCGGCCTCTAGCCGTGAAACGCTGCGCGAGCACGAAGAGACAACCTGCGATAACAAAGCCGACAGCTCGGCCTACTGGGTGCCGTCGCTGCGCCTGCCGGACGGCACGGTGGTGAAACCGGCCTACCAGAAAACCTACTATCAGGCCTCACACGTCGATACCTGGCCGCTATCACCTTTCCCGGCGGGGCTGTCGCTGCTGGCGGGAGACCACCACGGCGCGGCGCCCAATCCACACATCACGTTCCTTTGCGCGAACGGCAAAGGCTATAGCAACAAGGTGGGGGAAACGTGCGGCCTGCGTAAAGCGAAGGATGCGGTACAGTTTAATATTGGCATTCAGTTCCCGAACTGCTGGGATGGCGTCAACCTGAAGCCGGTTCACGGTCTTGCGAATGCCACCTACGACATCAAAGGCGCCTGCCCGAGCGGGTTTCCGGTGAGGATCCCCACCGTAAATATGAACGTGGCCTGGGTGCTCCCGACCATCACCTCCCTGGACACCACAAAAGTGCAACTGTCTATGGACCCGATCATGCATGGTAACGAGCGTGAGGAGCGCTGGGGCAGCCTGTACACGGCCCATGCCGACTTTATGAACGGCTGGACCGAAGAGGGGGCGCGTTTTATGACTGACCGGTGTATGAACCGGGGAATGGACTGCGGTACCACCGTGCCTTACGGCTATTCCATACCGAAAGCGAACGTCTGGCTTAGCAGTCAGGAGCCTGACGCGTCCCAGCCTGCGCCGCAGGTGCTTCTGGTTCAGGATAACTGGCAGAACGGCGGGCGCACCCGCAACGCCGAGACCTTGTCGCTGGTGAAATTTAAAATCCCACCGCTGCCAGCGGGCCAGGACGCCTCGCAGTTCAAGTACCGCGTGCGGATCTTCGGCGGGAAGGTTGAGACCAACGGTGCCGATCAGATCTTCTTCTACCCGGCCAGCAACGACTGGGATCCGGCCACCGTGCGCTGGACCTCGCGCCCGGCGTGTAACTACCGGTCTGACGCCGTGCTCTATCTAAACCATTCGCGCGAGTATCGCATGGTCGATGTGGACAAAGCCGTACGCAAGGCGCTGGCCGAAGGCAAAACGGAAATTTCATGGTATATCGGGGGCGATCGGCAGGGGAATCACTATCAGTTCCAGCCGGCCTCGTCGGACGAGAGCATCATGTTAATGCTGAGCGGATTCAAACATGTCCCTGAAAATTAAGGGATGAAACGATAATAAAAAAAGCACCGGGTAACCGGTGCTTTCTCATCAGATCTTGCAGGCGTCGCCGCAGTCATCGTCGGCGACAATCGCCTGGGCCTTTTTGTCCGCGTCATCAAGACGTTCCGCGTTACGCTCTTCTGCTTCATCCAGCCCGTTAAACACTAAGTTATCGAGATCAATTTCCATAGGACACCTGCCTGGTTCAGTTTTTGATACTGGCAGAGTATAGGGCAAAATGCGCCAGCAATGTACCGTGCAGCACATAAGGATAATCCCTGCCATACTCAGTGGTTTATCGCTGAGGAAACCTGATGATTACGCTCTGTAAAACCTGCGGCACCTCTTACGATCGCCAGCCTGACAGATGCCCGATTTGCGAAGATGAACGCCAGTACGTTCCGGCTACCGGGCAGGCGTGGATGGATTTTGACAGCGTAACCGCAACGCACACTAACAAATGGCAGCAGTTGGAGCCGCAACTGCTGGCCCTGAAAACCGTTCCGGCATTTGCCATCAGCCAGCGGGCATTCCTGTTGCGGACCGCCCACGGCAATATTCTCTGGGATTGCATCGCGAACCTTGATCCGGCTACCCGGTCGCTGGTCGCGGCACTCGGTGGCATCAGCGCCATCGCGATCTCGCATCCTCATTACTACACGACGATGCAGGACTGGGCCGAGGCCTTTGATGCCCCGGTTTATCTCCATGCCAGCGACCGCGAATGGGTAATGCGCGACAGCCCGGCGCTCCACTTCTGGGAAGGCGACGCGCTGGAGATCGCGCCGTCGGTCACGCTTCTGCGCCTTGGCGGTCACTTTGCCGGGGGCACGGTACTGCACTGGCAGGACGGCGACGGGGTTTTACTGGCCGGGGATATTCTTCAGGTCACCCCGGGTCAAACCGCCGTCTCGTTTATGTGGAGCTACCCCAACATGCTTCCACTGCCTGCCGCAACCGTAGCGCAGGTGACGGACCGGCTGAAGGACAAACGTTATCAGCGTCTTTATGGCGCGTTTGAAGGGCAGAACGTACTGGCGAAAGCGGATGAGATTGTGCAGCGGTCGGGCCAGAAATATATTGCTTGTCTGAACTAAAGCGCGGTGGTTAACTTTACGAGTGTGATCGCGATCATACCTAAATTAAAACAGATAAAAGAGAAATGGCTATGCAACATATCATTGAAGGTTTTCTCAGCTTTCAAAAAGAGATTTTCCCGCAACGTAAAGAGCTCTTCCGCAGTTTAGCGTCCAGTCAGAATCCCAAAGCGCTGTTCATCTCTTGCTCCGACAGCCGTCTGGTCCCGGAACTGGTTACGCAGCAAGAGCCGGGACAGCTTTTTGTCATTCGTAATGCTGGCAACATCGTGCCGCCGTTCGGGCCAGAGCCTGGCGGCGTGTCTGCTACGATTGAGTATGCGGTTGTGGCGCTGGGCGTAACCGACATCGTGATCTGCGGTCATTCCAACTGTGGTGCAATGAAGGCGATTGCCGATAACGCCAATCTGGAGCCAATGCCTGCCGTTTCGCACTGGCTGCGCTATTCCGATGCCGCCAAAGCGGTCGTCGAGAAGAAAAGCTGGGAGCATCCGATCGATAAAGTGAACGCGATGGTGCAGGAAAACGTCTTTGCCCAGCTGAGCAACATCAAAACCCACCCGTCGGTGGCGGTCGGTCTGCGCAACAACGCCATTCGCCTGCACGGCTGGGTGTATGATATCGAGAGCGGCGACATTCGTGCCCTTGATAAAGACACCAAAACCTTCGTGTCATTGTCTGAAAACCCGAGCGTGTTCTTCGAGTAATCAGCCATCAAAGGGCACGGAAGCCCTGTTAGTTCTCTACAAACTGCAGTTTCTTGCGCGATCGCACTGCCGGTTGCGACACCGCTTTTGCCATCGCTTCACCCATCTCTGCGCTTTCTGCCAGCCCCTGAACAAAGGGATGGTCGTGCATGAGCCAGGGTATCGCTCCAAACGCAATCCGCCCGCGAAGTGCCTCGGGCGCGCGCAGGGTATAGTCCTCTCCGACGTCCGGTATCTCATCTCCCGTTGCCAGCAGCTGTTTGCGCAGCGAAGGGAAGGGCAGATCCTTCGTTTTGAGTGGCTTTTGCCCGCGAGCATCAATGAACACGTCGAAGCGGTAGGCGGTCTCGCCGGTTCTGATGGCGGTTTGATCGCTCCCGATATCCAGGTCGTAATCCTCGCCAAGCGCCAGTACGCTGATGATCCCCGCTTCCCGAAGGGCCAGCAGCCTGCGAATCGACTGAGAGGGGATGGCCGCATAATTATCAATAAACACCCTCGCCAGCCCCTGCTTGAATCGTTCTGCGTCCCGGTCGTCCAGATGATGCACAACTTCCTGAACCACCTCATGCAGCCGCAGGACGGTGTAGCGCCAGGCAACGGTGCGTTTATCGCGTTTGTTTCGCTCCACCTCGCGTAAGTTATCCTCCGCCCACGAGAAGGGATCGTGACGTTTGCGATCGGCGAACCAGGCATCAAAAACAGTATCGGGATCCAGCGTATTGAGGGCAATCGCCTCGCTCCACTGCGGGTCGGCCTGTTCAAGTTCCCTGACCATCAGCGCAAAAATTCGGTCGAGTAATCCCTCCGGGCCTTTTGCGATTTCGGCTTCGGCAGCCGCGTCGGTCAGGATCGACAGCGGTTCATAGGGGATAGGGCAGTAAAAATCGGCCTCTGGCAGAATGCCCGTGCGCGACATCAGCACAATTTTCAGATCCTGGCTTTTGTCGTCCAGCTCAAACCTGTCGTCAACGAAGCGTCCATGCTGGATCACCACCGCCATGGCCGCGTCCAGCCCGCTGAGCGAGGTGCCCATAATCCCGACACGGCAGGGCGGAATTTTGGCGTCCATCAGGCCCGACCACGGGCTCGGGAAGAATGTTTTTGATGCTTCATCGTCTTCGGGCCAGACGTGGCCGGTGGCGATAACCGCGAGATCAAATTTTTCCTCAAAGGGGGCGTCATTGACGCAGAGGGTCACGCCGTCTTCCCGGGCATCAAGGTCGGTAACCGGGGCGGATTCATGCACCTGAACGGCGAATCCGCGGCGCTGCGCTTCTTGCACAATGGCTAAAAAGCGGTCGCGAAAATACTCGCCCAGCAGAATGCGCGGCAAGAACTGCCGTTCGTGCAGCGTCGATTTGTCCACGCCGTAGCGTGCGAGGTGCGTCTGGCTTTGCGTCCTGAGCCAGTCCAGGTAGGTTATAAAGAGCGGCGGGATCTCAATACTGGCGATATTAGCCAGCATCAGCCGCGAATTGTCCTCGTCGCTGTAGGGCATGCCCACACCGGCCTGGTCTGCTTTTTCAAACACGGTGACAGCGAGAGGGGTTTGACTCTTGAGAAGTGAATAAAAGGTGTAAATACCGGTAGGCCCCGCGCCTATAATCGCGATCTTCTTCATCGACATCCTTCCTGCGTTTTTTTGTTATAGGAAAAGCGTAGCAGGAGAAAGGGAGAAAAATGAGAGAGACGTATTATTCCGAACAGCATGCGTGTCGATAGCCTTTGTAAAACATTCTGGAAATGAGAGGGCGGACAAGCAAAGGCGCACGTATTGCTCAAAAAACGATCTTTTCCAGGCGGATACTGAAATCAGAAAAGCATATGACCTTGAACAGCAAATTCAATGACTGGAGGGATATGCGATGAACCGACAAGAAATACACGCACTGAAGAATTTTGATTTTCTGGCGCGCAGTTTTGCCCGTATGCACGCCCTGGGCCAGCAGATTGATGTTGCTGCCGTGACCGGCAATATGAGTGATGAGCAACAAGCATGGTTCCGGGAGCGATACGAACTCTATCGAATGCAGGCCGAGCGGGCGAGGATAAAAGAACTGCGGTAACTTTGACGGCAACGGGCTTAACGGCCCGTTGTTCTTTTCAGCATCCGACGTACCAAACCCGGCGCCTTCTCCGGCGCTGCGGATATCCCCGACCACGCCTGTTTCACCCCGTTCGGCGACAGAGATTTCGTCTGCCGGATACCGCGTTTTGTCATTACGCTCACTGCATAAACAGTCAGCTGCTCGTAAAAAATGTTGAGTTCTGCGTCATCACCCGATTAGCGATTGTGATGGTATTCTCTGGCTCAGGCCTGGACTGTGAAGGCAGTTCTGGCCTGTGTTTTTTCATTATTATTTTAATAAGGAGCAAAGGCGAATGCCTGAAAAACGAAAGCATCTCACTCGCCATGAAGTGGGACAGATACTGCTTGCAGCAGACAGAGGGATCCATTTTGAGCGTGATTATTGCCTTATACAGATGTGCTACTTACACGGCCTGCGGGTCAGCGAGCTGTGCGGAATGCGCCTGTCCGATCTCGATCTGGTTGGGCGTTCGGTCTATGTCCGGCGACTGAAAAACAGCCTCTCGACGCAGCACCCGCTGTTTGATGCCGAACTGCCTGCGCTTATGCGCTGGCTGGCGGTCCGTAACCGCTGGCGGGATGCGGATTCAGACTGGCTGTTCCTGTCGCAAAAGGGCGGCGCGTTGTCACGTCATCAGGTGAGATTGTTACTTAAACGTTATGGCGAACTGGCGGGTGTCAGTATTGCCGCCTATCCGCATATGCTAAGACACGGTTGTGGCTATGCGCTGGCAGATTTGGGGCGGGATACCCGATTGATACAGGATTATCTGGGGCACCGGAACATCCGGCATACGGTGATTTATACGGCGACGAATACACAAAGATTTATGAATGTCTGGGGGACGCTGAGAGAAAACCCCACAATTAGTGCCAGAATGTAAAGTAGTATCAGAAAAATTTAGCGCAGTGTCAAAATTTTTCTGAGGCCCCTTTCGATAACGGACTATCTTGCTGATTTTAAACCAACATTAAATGTAAAGCCTATGTTGCTTCCTCTGGTTACCGCTGGCAACGTGCTTGCGTTATTCACGTTGCCAGTTTTCACATGCTCACCGCCTTACGGTTTTATGCCGTGACAAAAGTCAGAACGCCCGCCTGCTGATATTTTATTTCCCCTTTTCATCCTTCCCCACATTTTCTCCTGAACTCACCACTCTGGCACTAACGGGAAAGTCTTATGGTGATTTTTTCGCCGCCGGAGTGAAGCAGGATCGAGACCTGCGTGATCGTTCACCAAGGAGAAATATATGAAAAAAACGATGTTAAGCGCGTGTTTATTACTGGTGGCCGCAGGTGCGGTCGCTGCCGATGGCACCATCCACTTTACCGGCAGCATCACTGACCAGACCTGTACCGTGGACAGCAGTTCGCAAAATATGAACGTCGATTTGGGCAATGTGGCGCAAACCGCACTGAACGGTGCGGCCGGCATGAAAGCCTCCCCGACGCGCTTTACCCTCAGCCTGAGCGACTGCCCGGACACCGTTACCGGGGCGAACGTGAAGTTTGACGGGACGTCAGATGGCGTTAATCAGAACCTGCTGGCGCTGGACAGCGGTACCGGGATCGCGACCGGCGTCGGGATTGAAATCGCTGATAAAAACGGGACCGCCATTCCCCTGCACTCGGCATCAGCGGACTACACCCTCGCAGAGGGCACCAATTCCCTGGACTTCGTCGCCCGCTATGTTTCCACCGGCACCGCGGTGACCACCGGGACAGCCAACGGTACCTCGCAGTTCACCATTAATTACAAATAAGGCTGTGACGTCGCGGGGCGCATCCACTCCTACCCATGCGCCGCCGCATAACAGGGAACGTTTCGCAGGGATGCGTATTTTTTGTCCGGAGAATAAGAAGATGAACAGGTATGCAGACGTGATGCTGGCGCTGGTGCTCGCTCTCCTGAGCGTGCAGGCGCAGGCCGGGATTGTAATTGGCGGGACGCGCGTGATTTATAACGGGGATAAAAAAGAGTCGGCCGCTTCGGTGCGTAACCCGGAGAAATCGGGCGTCTATCTGGTGCAAAGCTGGGTGGACAGCGGCGAAGAGGGCGGCAACACGCCGTTCATCGTCACCCCACCGCTGTTTCGCATCAATCCCGATGAAGAGAACATGCTGCGCATTGTGCGCACCGGGGGCAACCTGCCGCAGGACCGGGAATCGGTGTTCTGGCTGAACGTGAAATCGATCCCCGCCACCGACGACAGCACGCCGCGCACCAACGTGCTGCAGGTGGTGGTCAAGTCGCGCATGAAGCTGTTTTACCGCCCGGCCGGGCTGGAAGGGCAACCCGAGAGCGCGTATCACCAGTTGAGCGTCGCCCGCAGCGGCAACCGTCTTACCGTCACTAACCCCACGCCGTATTACGTCACGCTGTTCACCCTCAAAGTCGACGGGCAGGAGATCAAAGAGGCCGATATGGTGCCGCCCAAAGGCAGTGCCAGCTTCACGCTACCGTCTGCGCGCGCATCCAATGTGACCTGGCAGGCCATCAGCGACTACGGCGGCATCAGCCAGACCGAAAGTCGTACGCTGTGAAGGAGGACGTGATGAACAACACGACGCCACGTCTGATGATTATCCTGCTGACGCTGCTTCAGGCACACTGTTTGCGCAGTGCCGAGGCCCGCGAGGTCTTCAACACCCACGCACTGGAAATTGATAACCCCGGCCAGCCGGTCGCGGATTTGTCGGCCTTTGCCGAATCCGACGGTCAGCTTCCCGGCACCTACCGGGTGACGGTGTATGTGAACAGCGAAAAACAGGGAGAAGCGCAGGACATTGCCTTTGTCGCCGGGCCGGATAAAAAACTCACCGCGCAGATAACGCCCGCCATGCTGAAAGCCTGGGGCGTGAAAACGGACGTCTTCCCGGCGCTGGCGGCACTTCCGCCAGATAAGCCGCTCGACGACATTGGCCGCTACATTCCGATGGCCGCCACCGACCTGCGTTTCAGCAAACTCCAGCTTAACGTCAGCATTCCGCAGGCAGCGATGAACGCCAGCGCGCGTGGCTGGGTTGACCCGTCCGAGTGGGACGAAGGCGTGCCCGCCGCGTTGCTGAACTACAACCTCAGCGGCAGCAACACCTGGCGCGACGGGGAAAACGGTTCGGACGATAACTACTACGCCAACCTGCAAAGCGGTATCAACCTCGGCGCGTGGCGGCTGCGTAACTATTCGACCTGGAATTACGACGAGGACAGCGGCAGCCACTGGGATTCAGTGAACACGTACCTTCAGCGGGATATTCAGCGCCTGAAGGGACAGCTGACGCTCGGCGACAGCTACACGCCGTCGGATATCTTCGACAGTGTCCAGTTTCGTGGCGCGCAGCTGGCGTCGGATGAGAATATGCTGCCGGACAGCCTGCGCGGGTTCGCCCCGGTCATCCGCGGCATTGCCCAGTCCAATGCCCAGGTGACCATCAAACAGAACGGCTACATCATCTACCAGAGCTACGTTGCGCCGGGTGCATTTACCATCACCGATCTGTATCCGACCTCGGGCAGCGGTGACCTGGAAGTGACCATCAAAGAGGCTGACGGCAGCGAGCGCACCTTCGTCCAGCCGTTCTCGGCGGTGCCGATTATGCAGCGCGAAGGCCGCCTGAAATACGCCCTCACCGCCGGGAAATACCGCAGCGGCAACGACGACAGCGATGAACCGGAGTTCGGCCAGGTCACGGCGATTTACGGCCTGCCGTACGCCATCACCCTTTATGGCGGCACGCTGTATGCGGAGGATTACCAGTCCGGGGCGGCGGGGCTCGGTTTTGGCCTTGGTGAACTCGGCTCGCTTTCCGCCGATATCACCGCCGCGCATACCACGCTGAATAACAACGACAGCCACAACGGCCAGTCGTACCGGGTGCAGTACTCGAAGGATTTTCAGACCACCGACACCAGCTTTACGCTGGCGGCGTACCGCTACTCCATCGCCGGGTTTTACACCTTCCAGGAGGCGAACGACCTGCGGGCAGACAGCGATGACGGCTGGCGGATGACGTACAACAAACGTCAGCGCCTTCAGCTTGACCTCAGCCAGAGTATCGGTAGCTACGGCTCGTTTTTTGTTTCCGGCTATCAGCAGGATTACTGGCAGGAGGACGGCTATGAACGCACCCTGAGCACCGGCTGGAACGGCAACATCGACGGCATCAGCTACAGCGTGACGTACAGCTACAGCGACTACCCGGAGAGCACCCAGCCCGCCGACCAGCAGCTGGCGTTCAACGTCCAGTTGCCGCTCAGCCGCTTTATGCCGAATGCCTGGGCGAGCTACAGCGTCAACACCGCGAAACATGGCGACACCCGCCAGCAGGTGGGGCTGAACGGCACGGCGCTTGCCGACAACAACCTGAGCTACAGCCTCCAGCAGAGCTACACCAACCACGGCGTGGGCGGCTCCGGCAATATCAGCGCCGACTACAAAGGCGGACAGGGCGAAATCACCGGCGGCTACAACTACGACGACGACACGCAGCAGGTCAACTACGGCCTGAGAGGCGGCATTGTCGCCCATCCGCACGGCATCACGCTGTCCCAGCCGCTCGGCCAGTCGCTGGCGATTGTCAACGCGCCCGGCGCGGATGATGCGAAGGTGCAGAACAACACCGGGGTCTATACCGACTGGCGTGGCTATGCGGTGGTGCCGTACGTCAACCCGTACAAGAAAAACCGTATCGCGCTGGATACCAGCACGCTCTGCGACGAGGTGGATATCGACACCGCCGTGCAGACCGTGACGCCAACACAGGGCGCGGTGGTGATGGCTGACTTCAACACCCGCCTCGGACGACGCGTGCTGATGACGCTGTATTACCGCGGGCTGCCGGTGCCGTTTGGCGCGCAGGCGAAGCTGAAAGAGGGCGGCAGCGGGATCGTCGGTGATGACGGCCAGGTGTACCTCACCGGTGTACCGCAGGAAGGCGAAATTGCGGTGAACTGGAACGGGGTACAGCAGTGCGCGGTGCATTACCGACTGCCGGAACAGGAAAATCAGCCACCGGTGATCACGGTGACTCAGGAATGCCAGGAGACAGTAAAATGAGGGTATGGCGTGTAATTATTCTGCTGGTGGGTATCGCTTCCTGCCAGACATCGTGGGCGTTTTGTACGGCTACAGGAAGTTTTTCAATCAGCCCCGGCACGGTGATTGTCCAGCGGGATGCGACGGTGGGGCAACCCATCAGCGACTGGCTGATGTCCAACGAAGGTGTGGCCTATCAGGACTGTAATTATGATGGTACCCCGCAATACGCCATCGTTGCCGGTATCAAAAACACGGGCGCGAAAGCCAGCATCACCTGGAACGGTGAGGCGGTTTTCAATACCAACGTGCCGGGTGTGGGGTATGTGTTTGAAGCGCGTACCTCCGTGGACAGCACGCCGTTACCGGAGAGCTGGAGCGGTATTGCCAGCGGACAGTCGCAGGTGTTCACGCTCCAGATTAGCCACAGTACGGGTTACCATCCCTCGATCAACGATCAGGCGCGGGTCCGCCTGATTAAAACCGGTGACATTACCCCCGGTGCGCTGAGTGGTTCACCCGGGCGTTTTATTGCCGGTACCCGGGAGAACGGGCAGTGGTCAACGGAACTACCGATCACCTTTTCCGGCGGGCAAATTAATACGATTGCCTGTGCAGTCACGACGCCCGATGTCAGCGTCGAGTTAGGCCAGCATAAAAAGGCTGAGTTCTCCGGACCGGGCTCAGCCACCGGCTGGCAGACGTTCGTGATCAGACTGGACTGCGACAAAAGTGCCCGTATCAACGTCCAGATTGACGCCACTCAAGATCCGTCCAGTGCCGCGGGCGTGATGAAACTGGACAGCGCGCCGGGTGATATGGCCGCAACCGGGGTGGGCGTGCAGCTCTACTTTGCACCGGATGACAGCGCGGTACAGTTTGGTCAGAGCAGGTATTATTACACCTCGTCGTACGGAGGATCTGAGACGGTACAGCTTAAGGCGCGCTACTACCAGACCACGTCGGCGATAACGGCAGGCACGGCCAACGCCACGGCGACCTTTACGCTGACCTATAAATAGCGCAGGACCCCGGTATCATGCACCATGATAGAAGAGGGCGCCCCTCGCGCTCTCTTCTATCCGTAATACTTCAAGATGCATATGAGTTGGCTGCACTCGCTCACCCCAGTCACTCACTTAGTACGCTCCTGGGGATTCGCTCCTTTGCCGCATTACTCGGCCTGTGGCCTCGCCCATTTGGGGCAAGGTCATCGGCCCGGAATCGTGACGGCTTTACCACGTCGTACACCTGTAACCAGCTGAAATAGTGATGATTCGCTGGGACGTTGATGCAACAAGATGTAGAGCGACTGCGAAATTAAAAGGAGTTGAGAAGTGACGATGGCATAGCGAAACATGATGCCTGAAATGCTCTTGGGCACAGAAAAGTCAGATGAAATAATGAGGAACTACAGAGGGATAATAGAATGGTGCGTCTGAATGGACTCGAACCATCGACCCCCACCATGTCAAGGTGGTGCTCTAACCAACTGAGCTACAGACGCAGAATGGTGCGTTCAATTGGACTCGAACCAACGACCCCCACCATGTCAAGGTGGTGCTCTAACCAACTGAGCTATGAACGCAACGTGTTGTCGGTGACAACGGGGACGAATATTAGCGGCACAGCCCCAAGGTGGCAAGAGGGAAAATGCATTTTTCTCTCTGATTTCACGCGATTGCTTCATTACCGCGCAAAGTGAAGAGAAAGTAGCCGCCGGCGGGCGGCTACCGGAGATTTATCGTGCAGCGCGCTGCAAAATGACCGTAGAAGGCTGACGCTGCAGAAAGCGCATACGCAACATCATCATGATGGCTGCGGAGGTCAGACCGATGATAAAGCCCATCCAGAACCCGGCAGGCCCCATACGATCCACCACCAGATCGGTTAACGCCAGCACGTAGCCGCACGGCAGACCCAGCACCCAGTAGGCGATAAAGGTGATAAAGAAGATCGAGCGCGTGTCTTTATATCCGCGCAGCACGCCGCTGCCGATCACCTGAATGGAGTCGGATAGTTGATAAATCGCCGCGAGCAGCATCAGGTGAGACGCGAGCATAACCACTTCTGGGTTGTCGTTATAGAGCAGGGCGATTTGCTCACGCAGCGCCACGGTAAAGAGTGCCGTACAGGCGGCCATACAGACGCCAACGCCCAGCCCGGTCCGTGCGGCGGTTTGCGCATCAAGCGTGGATCCTTGCCCCAGACGGAACCCTACCCGAATGGTCACGGCGGCGGCCAGCGACATAGGCAGAACGAACATCAGGGAGCTGAAGTTCAGCGCAATCTGGTGCCCGGCAACGTCTACGATCCCAAGCGGTGAAACCAGCAGGGCAACGACCGCAAAGAGGGTGACTTCGAAGAACAACGCCAGGGCAATGGGCAGGCCGAGCTGGATGAGGCGTTTCACCACGTGCCAGTCCGGGGTGCTGAATGCCTGCTCGTTGCGGATATCACGCATCGAGCGCGCCCGCTTAATAAAGGTGAGCATGCTAAAGAACATCACCCAATATACCGCTGCGGTTGCGACGCCACAGCCGACGCCGCCGAGTTCGGGCATCCCGAAGTGGCCGTAAATAAAGATGTAGTTCACCGGAATATTCACCAGCAGGCCGATAAAGCCCATCACCATGCCGGGCTTGGTTTTCGCCAGCCCTTCACACTGGTTACGCGCGACCTGGAAAAAGAGATAGCCCGGAGCACCCCAAAGTAACGCGCGCAGATAACCGACGGCTTTATCGGCCAGAGCGGGGTCAATATTCTGCATCGCGCGAATGATATGCCCCGCGTTCCAGAGCACCACCATGATCAGCACCGAGACGAAACCGGCCAGCCAGAACCCCTGGCGGACCTGGTGCGCCACACGGTCGCGGCGGCCTGAACCGTTCAGCTGCGCGATCACCGGGGTCAGCGCCAGCAGCAGTCCGTGGCCAAACAGGATCGCGGGAAGCCAAATTGAGGTCCCGATAGCCACGGCGGCCATATCGGTGGCGCTATAGCCTCCGGCCATCACCGTATCGACAAATCCCATTGCTGTCTGGGCAACCTGCGCAATGATCACCGGGATAGCCAGTGCCAATAACTGACGCGCTTCAATCATGTACTTCTGCACGTGAACACCTTTGAATTGTTGTTATTTGAGAGACTAAAAAAGCCGCCATTACGGGCAGCAAAAAGAAAATGAAGGGGGATGCCAGCTATTGTAGCGGGGTTTACCTAATTATCTAGTGAAAAAATAGCCAGAAAATGCACGCTACTGGCAACCTGTTTTTCCAACTGTTATTGTGTTGGCATTAAAACGGTGTCACCACCGTCCGGAAAAAACAGGAGTTACAGGCATGTTTACTGGTATTGTCCAGGGCACCGCTAAAGTGGTGTCTATTGATGAAAAACCCAATTTTCGTACTCACGTTGTTGAGCTGCCGGAATATATGCTCGACGGCATCGAAACCGGTGCGTCGATTGCGCATAACGGCTGCTGCCTGACCGTCACAGAAATTAATGGTAATCACATCAGCTTTGATTTAATGAAAGAAACATTGCGGATTACCAATCTCGGCGAGCTGGCGGTAGGGGATACCGTAAACGTTGAGCGTGCCGCGAAGTTCAGCGATGAGATTGGCGGGCATCTGATGTCAGGCCACATCATGACTACGGCCGAGGTTGCCAAAATCATTACCTCGGAAAATAACCGTCAAATCTGGTTTAAAGTTCAGGACCCGGCATTAATGAAATACATCCTGTACAAAGGGTTTATTGGCATTGATGGGATCAGTCTGACGGTGGGCGAGGTCACGCCGACGCGTTTTTGCGTGCATTTAATTCCGGAGACGCTGCAGCGTACGACGCTGGGCGCAAAAAAACTGGGGCATCGCGTGAATATCGAAATTGATCCGCAAACCCAGGCGGTCGTCGATACCGTTGAGCGCGTACTGGCGGCAAAGGAAGCGGCGATAATAAAAGCGATTGACGAAGAATAAAAATAACCCCGGGCTTCCGGGGTTATTTTTTTAGCGAGCCACCCGCAGGCCGTGTTCGATACCGCGGCTAAAGACCACCTGCCACAGTTGAATATCACGCGCCCGGAATGCACCTGCGCAGGCATTCAGATAATAACTGAACATCCTTTTGAATCGTTCGGAATAGTTGTCGGCAATCTCCGGCCAGGCCGCCTGGAAGCGTTCGTGCCATGCCATTAACGTGGTGTCGTAATCTGCGCCAAAGTTGTGCCAGTCTTCCACGATAAAGTGAGATTCACTGGCATTGGCTATCTGGCGTACAGAGGGCAAACAGCCATTCGGAAAGATGTATTTATTGATCCACGGGTCAACGTTGTTGTCGGTCCGCTTCGAGCCAATGGTATGCAGCAGGAAGATACCGTCCGGCTTCAGGTTACGATCGGCCACCGTAAAGTAGGTCTTGTAGTTTTTCGGCCCTACGTGCTCAAACATTCCGACCGACACGATACGGTCGAACTGCTCATTAAGATCGCGATAATCCTGCAGATGAATATCGACATCCAGACCCTGGCAGCGTTCCTGCGCCATTTTTTGCTGTTCGGCAGAGATGGTGACGCCGACAACGCTGACGCCATAATGCTTCGCCATAAAGTACGCCAGTCCACCCCAGCCGCAACCAATATCCAGCACGCGCATGCCGGGTTCAAGCTGCAGTTTTTCACAGATTAAGCGCAATTTGTCCTGCTGCGCCTCTTCAAGCGTGGTCGCCTTTTTCCAGTAGCCGCAGGAATATTGCATGAAGGGGTCGAGCATACGGCTGAACAGATCGTTGCCGAGATCGTAGTGTTCTTTGCCAACGATCCATGCCCGTTTTTTACTCTGGAGGTTGAACAGGCGGGCGGAGGCGATGCGCAGCGTGTCTTTAACGTGTCGAGGAAGCTGGTTCTCCAGCCCCGCGCGTAGAACGCGGGTGAAAAAGATATCCAGCCGCTCGCAATCCCACCATCCATCCATATAGCTTTCGCCCAGGCCTAACGATCCCTCCTGCAGGACGCGTTTAAAAAAGTCGGGATTTTTGACCTGAGGGTCGTAAGGGGAGGACCCGTTAATAGTGATGCCCGCACGACTTAACAGTTCACTGACGATCCGGGACCAGTTGTCGTCCGGAACGCTGACTTCTTCTATACACGATGAACTCATAGCTTCTCCATCACCTTGCTGTGATCAGAACCTTCAAACAGCGTAGACGCTTTTTATGGTTTGTGAGAAATCTCACGGTAAACGCCCGCGAGGCTAGTATCCGACGTAGAACAGAGGAAGGGAGATAACCCTTGCCGAAATGCCTTCCATGGTAAAACGGGAGCACTCCGGCTCCCGTTAACACTTAATATTTATCGTATTTATCGAACCAAATTTAGTATAGGCCTCAAAATTTAGTGATTCAATAGAAAATTCTTAGCAACCTAATCACTGATATGCAACATAATTTCCCACGCGATTATGCCTGGGAGGCGTCTGCCTGCGCGCGGCTGGCCTGCTCACGGTAGGCAGAAGACTGTATGCGATACCCGATGACGGCCAGCACAGCGGTAAACTGCATCACGCTGGTGGTAGTGAGCAGCGGGGTGACAATCAGCGCGGATACCACGAGGCTTGCGAGGAAGCATAACCCCAGCTGCAGGGTATTTTGCAGCGCCGCCGCACGGCCGGTGGCCTGCGGGAACGGACGCAACGCCTGCGCCACCACGATTGGATAGATTGCGCCGTTGGCGACGGCCATCACGCAGAAAGGAATCAAAATTTCTGCAAGCCCCACGCCCGGAATGAAACCGACAGCCCAGGTGCCTACTACGCTCAGAGTGTACAGCGCCAGCAGCCAGGGCAGCATCTGCTGTCCGTCCCATTTCTGCAGGGCCGCACGACAGCCGTAGCCGCCCACCAGGAAGGCGATAGTTTGCGGAACGTAGCTCAGACCGATGGCCGCAGGGCTATAGCCCATATCGTGGAGGATAAAGGGTGAGCCGGTAAGCCAGGCGAAGAAGCTCGCAGAGCAGGCGGCGTAAATCAGGACGTTACCGCGATACGCTTTGGTGCGCAGCAGGGAGATAAAGGTGATGGGCTTCGCATCGGCGTGCGTGGCTTTTTTATGGGCCGGCTTAAGCGCAAAGGCGGGCAGCATCAGCACCAGCGTAATGGCAAACAGCGTGGCGAAAATCGCCTGCCAGTCGAAATGGGCGAGGATCCAGCTGCCCAGCAGCGGAGCAAGGGCCGGCGACAGGCCGACCAGCGGCATGATGGTGGCGAAGATCCGGTTTGTGCGCGAGGCCGGGTAGTAGTCGGTCACCAGCGCCTGCCAGGTGACCGCCGCCGCGCACACGCCCACCGCCTGAATAAAGCGCAGCACCAGCAGCCAGGTGGCATCACGTACCCACAGCATCCCCAGACAGCCTACGGCAAAAATCGCCAGGCCGAGTAACAGCACCGGCTTGCGGCCAAAGCGGTCAGAGAGCGGCCCCCACATCAGCTGTGCGATGGCGAAGCCCGCAAGGAATAAGCTCAGGCTGGCGCTGATGGCGGCGGCAGGCGTCTGCAAATCTTCCTGCATCGCGGCGAAAGCAGGGAGGTACATATCGGTTGCCAGAAAGCCAAGCACGCTTAAGCCGCCGAGCCAGACTAAAAATCCGTTTCTGGGTTGCATTGTTTTTTTCTCCTGAGGAGGCAGGTGTTAACTGGCGCAGAGTGTAGGGAGTGCAAAGCGGCTTGTGAAACGCTAATATTTGGTAAGTGCATTCAAATTTTTTGCAGGCAGAAAATGTGGTCTGATTATTCTCTTGAAGTGGTAGACGCCGTGGCGCGTAACGGCAGTTTTACCGGAGCCGCGCAGGAACTGCATCGGGTTCCCTCTGCGGTCAGTTATACCGTGCGCCAGCTGGAGGAGTGGCTGGCGGTGCCGCTGTTTGAGCGTCGGCACCGCGACGTGGTGTTAACGCCTGCGGGGGCGTGGTTTCTCAAGGAGGGACGTTCTGTCATCAAAAAAATGCAGATCACCCGCGAGCAGTGCCAACAGATCGCCAACGGCTGGCGGGGCCATCTCTCCATTGCGGTAGACAACATTGTGAAGCCCGAACGCACACGGCAGATGATCGTGGATTTCTATCGCCATTTCTCGGACGTTGAGCTGCGGGTATCGCAGGAGGTGTTCAACGGCGTCTGGGATGCGCTGGCGGACGGCAGGGTTGAGATGGCTATCGGCGCGACGCAGGCTATTCCCGTTGGGGGACGTTACGCTTTTCGGGATATGGGCATGCTGAGCTGGACCTGCGTGGTCGCCAGCCATCATCCTTTGGCCGCGCTGGAAGGGCCGCTGAGTGACGACACGTTGCGCAACTGGCCGTCGCTGGTGCTGGAAGATACCTCGCGCTCGCTGCCCAAACGCATCACCTGGCTGCTGGACAACCAGCGGCGCGTGGTGGCACCTGACTGGGAGTCGTCTGCCACCTGCCTGACGGCGGGCCTGTGCGTGGCGATGGTGCCCGTCCACTTTGCACGTCCGAGGATCGACAGCGGAGAATGGGTTGCCCTGCAGCTGGAAAACCCGTTCCCGGATGCAGCCTGTTGCCTCACCTGGCAGCAGAACGACGTATCGCCTGCGATGGCCTGGCTGCTGGATTATCTGGGAGACAGCGAAACGCTGAACCGGGAGTGGCTACGGGCGCCAGCGTAGCTGGCCCCGTTAACCATTAGCGACGGTAGTCGCGGAAAGGGCCATCCGCAACGGAACGGCGCTCAACAAGACGCGGGTGGACTTCAATAGACTGCGATTCTTCACGCTTGCTAACGATCCTGTCCATCAGCATGTTGAAAGCGGTTTCGCCCAGCGAATCTTTCGGCTGGTGGATGGTGGTCAGCGCCGGGGTGAAGAAACGGGCGTTACGCACGTTGTCATACCCGATCACGGAAATGTCCTGTGGCACGCGCAGACCCAGTTCGTCCGCCGCACAGAGCGCACCCATTGCCATAATATCGCCCCCGCAGAAGACGGCGGTAGGGCGAGGCTGCTGGGAGACGATCTGCTGCATGGCGCGATAGCCTGATTCTGGCTCGAAGTCACCCTGCACAATCCAGTTTTCCGGCACGGTGATCAGCGCTTCTTCCATCGCTTTCATAAAGCCAGCCAGACGCCCTGCGCCGGTGTTGCGCTCAAGCGGACCGGGAATAACGCCAATCTCGCGATGCCCGCGTTCTACCAGATATCGACCCGCCATATAGCCGCCTTCAAAAGCGTTATCAATCACGGAGTCGGTGAAATCGGCGCGCGCTTCGCCCCAGTCCATCACCACCATCGGGATGTGACGGTACTCTTCCAGCATGGAAAGCACCGATTCCGGGTATTCTGAACACATCACCAGCAGGCCGTCGACGCGCTTTTGCGCCATCATCGAAAGATAGGCACGCTGTTTTTCAATGTTGTTCCAGGCGTTGCCCAGAATCAGGGTATAGCCTTTCTGGAAGCAGTTTTTTTCCACCGCTTCGATAATTTCTGCGAAATAGGCCGCTTCGCTACTGGTCGCCAGCAAACCGATCGATTTGGTGTGATTGACTTTGAGGCTACGCGCTACCGCACTCGGGGAGTAGTGCAGCTCTTTGATCGCCGCCCAGACGGCATTGCGCGTCTCTTCAGCAACAAAGCGAGTTTTGTTAATAACATGTGATACGGTTGTAGTGGAAACGTTTGCGCGTTTTGCTACGTCTTTTATTGTTGCCATTAAATGTCACTCCAGACCATATCCTAAGCTCCTGATAAACATGAAGGTAAACGTTTGCCTTCTCTCACCCTTATTACGCAATCTTGAATTGCGACACGCCGGGAAAACGACACAGGACGTCAGGAGGGGGTCAATGGCCGGTACGCTAATAAATTTAGCGTGGAATTTTGTCCTATCTTGATGAAAAGGGGAAGAGCAAAAGTGGATATCAGGTTAAAACCAGGAAGATTTTTGACCTGAACTGTGTAAAAATGAGCAAGCTCACTTTTCGTGGGGTGATTAAAAGGAGAAAAATTGATGAGTTCCGATCTGAAGTTTTCGCTGGTTACCACCGTTATTGTGCTGGCATTGATTGTGGCCGGTGGTTTAACGGCTGCGCTGCACTGATTCACGCGGAGGGAGAGGCGTCTCCCTCCACATCCTCGCCTGATTGTTACCCCTCTGGCAAAAATCTTTTGCCAAAATGTTAACTTCTCATTTTTTGTGATTGATGTCATGCTTTTGGCTTCATTGTTCTGTGTCACGACGCGACACGGCATCCGGAGTTAACGCATGAAAATCAATTTCCCCTTGCTGGCCCTGGCGATTGGCGCTTTTGGGATTGGCACCACTGAATTCTCCCCGATGGGCTTGCTGCCCGTTATCGCGCGGGGCGTAGACGTCTCAATACCGGCGGCCGGTATGCTGATCAGCGCCTATGCGATCGGCGTGATGGTGGGGGCCCCCCTGATGACGCTGTTGCTCTCGCACCGCGCGCGTCGCAATGCGCTGATTTTCCTGATGGCGATCTTCACGCTTGGCAATGTGCTCTCCGCAATTTCGCCTGACTACACCACCCTGATGCTGTCGCGTATTCTGACCAGCCTCAACCACGGTGCATTCTTCGGGCTGGGATCAGTCGTTGCCGCCAGCGTGGTTCCCAAACATAAACAGGCCAGCGCGGTCGCCACCATGTTTATGGGCCTGACGATCGCCAATATTGGCGGCGTACCGGCGGCGACCTGGCTCGGTGAAGTCATCGGCTGGCGCATGTCGTTCCTCGCCACCGCCGCACTTGGGGTAGTGGCGATGGCCGCCCTGTTCTTCTCCCTGCCGAAGGGCAGCGCCGGAGAACGCCCTGATGTACGCAAAGAGCTGTCGGTGCTGGTGCGCCCTCAGGTTCTTTCCGCGCTGTTGACCACCGTGCTGGGCGCCGGGGCGATGTTTACCCTCTATACCTATATTTCACCGGTGCTGCATGAGATCACTCACGCTACGCCGATCTTTATTACCGCTATGCTGGTGCTGATTGGCGTGGGCTTCTCGATTGGCAATTACCTTGGCGGGAAGCTGGCAGACCGTTCCGTTACCGGCACGCTGAAAGGCTTTTTAACCCTGCTGATTGTGATTATGGTGGCCATCCCGTGGCTGGCGCGCACTGAAGTGGGGGCGGCGATTGCGATGGTGGTCTGGGGTGCGGCGACCTTTGCCGTGGTGCCGCCACTGCAAATGCGCGTGATGCGTGTTGCTCATGAGGCGCCGGGGCTCTCTTCTTCCGTCAATATCGGGGCGTTTAACCTCGGGAATGCGCTGGGCGCTGCGGCGGGCGGTGCGGTGATCTCGGGTGGTCTGGGTTACGGCTTTGTACCCGTGATGGGGGCGATTGTGGCCGCGCTTGGCCTGCTGCTTGTGCTGATGTCAGGGCGAAAACAGCCTGAAGCGGCCTGCGCTGCAAAATAGGAAAAAACGCAGAAGGGCGAACCCTTCTGCGTGTCTCTTACCCGGCGAAGTTCTTCGCCACGAATTCCCAGTTCACCAGCGCCCAGAAGTGCTCCAGATAGTTAGGGCGCGCGTTACGGTAGTCGATGTAGTAGGCGTGTTCCCACACGTCCACCGTCATCAGCGGCGTGGCGCTGGTGGTCAGCGGTGTACCAGCGTTAGACGTCGACACGATAGCCAGCTTACCGTTGGCCTCTTTCACCAGCCATGTCCAGCCGGAACCAAAGTTTTTCACCGCTGCGTCGGTAAATTTCGCTTTAAAGTCCGCGAAGCTGCCAAACGCCGCGTTGATCGCCTCGGCCAGTTCACCAACAGGTTCTCCGCCCGCATTTGGTGCCAGGCAGTGCCAGTAGAAGGTGTGGTTCCACACCTGCGCGGCATTGTTGAACACGCCACCCTCTGAGCTACGCACGATCTCTTCCAGGGTTTTGCCTTCAAACTCGGTGCCTTTGATCAGGTTGTTGAGGTTGGTGACGTAGGTCTGGTGGTGTTTGCCGTAATGGTACTCCAGGGTTTCCGCAGAAATGTGCGGTGCCAGGGCGTCTTTTGCATACGGTAGTGCAGGTAATTCGAACGACATTGCTTCTCTCCTTATTGTTTTATACGTTGCCAATAACCCTACAGACAACAAGGATAGAGTAGCAGATTAAAAGGGTATGCAAAAGAGGAGCTTACCCTGCTACGACGGTAGCAGGGCAGGGGTTAGCGGACGGTTTTCGGCGTCATGACCCGGCGCGCGCCAACGTAGTGGCGTACCCAGTAGTCTTCGCTGAGAGAGGTGATCTGAATATCCTGGCCGCTACGCGGAGACTGAATGAATTTTCCATTGCCGACGTACACGCCAACGTGATCAGCCGTGCCGCGGCCCTGGGTGCGGAAGAATACCAGGTCGCCGTTCTGGAGTTCGCCACGGTTTACCGGAGCCGCATCGCGCAGGTGGTACATTTCATTCGCGGTGCGGGGAATACGAAACTTCACCAGATCCTTATACGCGTAATAGACCAGGCCGCTGCAGTCGAAACCGGTACGCGGAGAGGAACCTCCCCAGTGATAGGGTTTACCAATTTGCCCCATCAGTTTATTCATCGCCGTCTTTTGCGCTTTTTGCATGCGCACCTTATGTACTTCCGCGAGTTTGGTGGCTTTGGTGCACGTCGATTTATGCCCCTTGCGCACCGTGCATTTTTCGCTCACGAGCCTGGCGGCTGTCTGGGTAGTTTTACGCGTGTGGGTGCGGGAGGTTTTGGTTTTCGATTTGGTCTTGCTGGAGGCGGTCTGTTTGGTCTGAGCGGTGGTTTTTTTCTTAACGGTCTTGCCGGGAGTTTTTTTCTTACGTTCTGTGGTTTTCGCCAGATGCGTTTTTTGTACAGCAGAATGCCGCGCCTGTTCAGAGGCGTTCGCCGCTGGCGTGAATGAGAGTGATGTAAACAGTAAGGCACAGAGCGTGATCGAGATTTTATTTATCCGCGCCACTGGGCAGTCCCCTGATAATTGCAGGCCATCAATAATGCCCGCGTGTGATTTACAAAGCCCGTCGATTCTAATCTATAAAAACCCGGGAAGTTAATAGCATTTTTCAATCTAAAAACGTGTTTCGTTAGCAAGTGCAAAAAAATTCATCGTTCTGTAGCACTATTGTTCACTCCCTAAGCAAAACCTTAGAGTGAGAAAGGGTAAGCACCATTTTCAATGCAACTTATAGCCACACACGTTAAAATATATAAACGTGACTAAAATGTTATTTTCCGATGTCTGTCTGAACCGCTACAATGTCAGACAATTGCCGTAACAGAAGTTAAAGGAAGCAAAACATGAGCACCACTATTGAAAAAATCCAGCGCCAGATCGCTGAAAACCCGATTCTCCTGTATATGAAAGGTTCTCCGAAGCTGCCTAGCTGCGGTTTCTCCGCGCAAGCGGTTCAGGCACTGTCTGCCTGTGGTGAGCGTTTTGCTTACGTTGATATCCTGCAAAACCCTGACATCCGTGCTGAACTGCCAAAATACGCAAACTGGCCGACCTTCCCACAGCTGTGGATTGATGGCGAGCTGGTTGGCGGCTGCGACATCCTGATCGAAATGTATCAGCGTGGCGAACTGCAGCAGCTGATCAAAGAGACAGCGGCGAAGTACAAAACCGAAGAGCCGGGCGCAGAGTAAGCTTGCCAGCCCTGTAAAAAAGCGACCTTTCGGTCGCTTTTTTTATGCGTCGTTCTCGCCCATCGGCAGCGGCCAGCCGCCTAACCGCTTCCAGCGGTTCACGATTTCACAGAACAACTCGGCTGTGCGCTCGGTATCATAGAGCGCGGAGTGCGCCTGCGTGCCGTCAAATTCGATTCCTGCGGTGATGCAGGCTTTTGACAACACCGTCTGACCGAGCGCCAGACCGCTCAGCGCCGCTGTGTCAAAGGTTACGAAAGGGTGGAAAGGGTTGCGCTTAAGTGAGGCGCGCTCGGCGGCAGCCATCGTAAAGCTGTGGTCGAAGGTGGCGTTGTGCGCCACCATAATGGCGCGGCTACAGTCGTTATCTTTCATGCCTTTACGCACCATTTTAAAAATGGCGTGAAGCGCGTCGTACTCGCTCACCGCGCCGCGCAGCGGGTTTTTCGGATCGATGCCGTTAAACGCCAGCGCCTCGGGCTGCAGATTCGCCCCTTCGAAGGGTTCAACGTGGAAATGCAGCGTGGTGTCCGGTGTAAGCCAGCCCTGTTCATCCATTTTCAGCGTTATGGCGGCAATCTCAAGCAGCGCATCGGTTTTAGCGTTAAATCCGGCTGTTTCTACATCAATGACAACGGGATAAAAACCACGAAAACGGTCGCACAGACCGGTAAATTGAGCGTTATCGGACATCAGGGTCTCTTACATGGGGAAAAAGCAGTGCGCATTATGGCAAATTTTGGCAGGGGATGCAGTAAAACAACAGGGCGCAAATGCGCCCTGGGGATCAGTTGCCCAGACCGCGACCGGCGTCTTTGGCTTCAATCAACTCGATTTTGTAACCGTCCGGATCTTCAACGAAGGCAATCACGGTTGTGCCGCCTTTAACCGGGCCCGCTTCACGCGTGACGTTGCCGCCGTTGCTGCGGATGCGTTCACAGGCTTCGGCTGCGTTATCCACTTCCAGCGCGATATGGCCGTAGGCATTGCCCAGGTCATAGCTCTCCACGCCCCAGTTATAGGTCAGTTCGATAACCGCTTCATCGGATTCCGGGCCATAGCCCACAAAGGCCAGCGAGTATTTGTATTCCGGGTTTTCGCTGGTGCGCAGCAGTTTCATGCCCAGTACGTTAGTGTAGAAATCGATAGAACGTTGCAGGTCGCCAACGCGCAGCATGGTGTGAAGTAGGCGCATAATTTCCTCATTAACCAATGGAAAGGATTATCTTTTTTAACAGAAACGATGTTTTAGTATAGCGGCGATATGTCGCCGCTATCAATGCACAATGACGGGATTAGAGCGTAGGGTAGTCGGTGTAGCCTTCCGCGCCGCCGCCATAGAAGCTTTCCGGACGCTGAGGGTTAAGCTCTGCTTTATGTTTAAGACGTGCGACCAGATCCGGGTTAGCGATGAAATCGCGACCAAACGCAACGGCATCGATCAGACCTTTGTTGATCAAATCTTCTGCTTTCTCAGGCGTGTACGCGCCCGCACCGATGATCACCCCGTGGAAACGATCGCGCACTTTCTGACGGAACGCTTCGGTGTATGGCTGACCGCCCGCCCAGTCTGGCTCGGACATGTGCAGGTAGGCAATGCCGCGTTTGGCCAGCTCTTCAATCAGATACAGCGCGTCTGCTTCTTCATTCGGGCCGTTATCTACGTTCTGGAACGTACCGATCGGGGACACGCGGATACCGATACGGTCAGCGCTCCACTCTTTGCACACTGCGTCCACCACTTCCAGTACCAGACGCGCGCGGTTCTCAACGCTGCCGCCGTATTGGTCGGTACGGTGGTTAGAAGACGGGGAGAGGAACTGGTGCAGCAGGTAGCCGTGGGCCGAGTGCAGTTCAACCAGGTCGAAACCGGCTTCACGCGCGTTCGCGACCGCCTGACGGAAATCATTGACGATACCCGGGATCTCGTCCAGCTCCAGCGCACGCGGCATGGAGGTATCAACGCGAATGGCGTTGCCGTTTTCATCGCGCAGGGAGGTGCGGGTATTGGCGCTCAGGGCCGAGGCGGAAACCGGTGCCTGGCCGCCAGGCTGGATGCTGCTGTGTGAGATACGCCCGGTGTGCCACAGCTGTACCGCGATACGGCCATCGTCAGCGTGCACGCCAGCGGTGATTTTCTTCCACGCGGCAATCTGCTCCGGGCTGTGCAGGCCAGGTGCGCCCGCGTAGCCTTTCGCCTGAGCGGAAATCTGGGTTGCTTCGGAGATGATCAGGCCAGAGCTTGCGCGCTGACGATAGTATTCACCCATCAGTGGAGTTGGAATATCACCCGGCTCAATGCTGCGCAGACGGGTCAGCGGGGCCATGAACACGCGGTTCGGTGCAGTAACAGCACCCACTTTCAGTGGGGTAAATAATTTTTCATCGGACATAAAGGCTCCTGAGTAGACCAGTCGACTAGTAACAAGGTAAATAAAAAACGCCTGCTAAACGCCAGGCGCTGTAATCGTGTATTTCACATGCGCCAGGGCGCTTTCAAGCGGTGCGGCACTGCGAGAAATTTTGGCCTGCAGATTGGCACCTAACCACAGGGCATAAAGAACCTGCGCCTGGGTTAACGGCTCCCCGGAGAAGGCCAGCGTTTTTTCGTCGCGACCTTTCTCCAGCGCCTGTGCAAGCAGGGCGATAACACCCGTGGCGCCTTTATCCATGGCTGCGCGCATATCTTCGGAAAGATCGCACACCTCGGCAGAAAGTTTTACCGTCAGGCAACCGCTGATAATGCCCTGCTGACAGAACTGGGTCAGCGTTTCCTGATAGTAGTTCAGCACACGATCCCGATAGTTGCCTTCACCCTGGGCAAAATGGGTGGCGAGGCGCTGATGATAGCTGGCATAGTGCCGCTCAAGCATCGCCACGCCGAAGGCTTCTTTGGATCGAAAATAGTGATAAAACGATCCCTTCGGCACTTCAGCGGTTTTTAACAGCTCGCTCAGCCCCATTCCGGTAAACCCGCGATGCATGCAAAGACGCTCGCCGGTAGCCAGTAGATGTTCGCGCGTATCGTGTTCAGTGTATCTGCTCATCGCTGCACTGTATTAGACCATTCGGTCTAATGCAAGCCGATTTCGTGTCTGCATGCGTTGACAATATCCAGTTGCTGCTGATAAACCGTTGATTTCACGTCCATCATCCCCAGCACCGTTGAGAACAAGTTGTCCTGTGACACCGCATTTTTTGCTGCATAATCACGTAAGCACTGCTCATCAACGCCAAAGTTTTTCGCATAGTCCGGGGAGAGCCAGAACACGAACGGAATGTGCGTCTGCTGTTCCGGCGCCAGCATGTACGGCGTGCCGTGCAGATAAATTCCGCTTTCGCCCAGCGATTCACCGTGATCAGACAGGTAGATCAGCGCCGTATTCATGCTGCTCTGGCGCGCTTTCAGCGCGTCGATGGTTTTACTGACCACGCTGTCGGTGTACAGAATCGTGTTGTCGTAGGTGTTAATCAGCGCCTGATGATCGCAGTCCTGAATTTCATTGGTATCACAGGTCGGGGTGAATTTCCGGAAACTGCTGGGATAGCGGTTGTAATAGGCCGGACCGTGGCTGCCCATCAGGTGTATGACCAGAACGCTGTCCTGTTTCAGCCCGTCCAGCACGTTATCAAGACGGTAGAGGTTGACGTCGTCGATGCAGGACTGGTCTTTACAGAACGTATCCAGCTTCCACTGCGTCATGTCCGTGTGCGGCACTCGATCGCATGCGCCTTTACAACCGCCGTCATTATCACGCCACAGCAGGTTGATGCCCGCATGGCGGAGCACGTCGAGCAGGCCTTCCTGGTGATGGGCCAGATCGGCATCATAATTTTTTCGGGTCATACCGGAGAACATGCAGGGAACCGACACCGCGGTCTCGGTACCGCAGGACGAGGCCTGGGGGAAGGAAATCACCTTTCGCTTTTCCAGCTCCGGGGTCGTTTCGCGACCATAGCCATTTAGCGAGTAGTTCGCCGCACGTGAGGCTTCACCGACGACCACGACCAGAACCGTTTTCTTCGGTTGACCGGAAATCAGCGCCCCTTTATGGGCATCCTCCCCGATGCGCACCAGCGTTTGATTGCCTGCAAACCAGCGGGTTTTGCTGTATTTGATAACAGCGCTGACGTAGTTCGCCGGGGTGACCATTTTCACAATGCTTTTGTTATTACGAAATAACGAGGCGTAGTCCTTATAAAACACGGAGGCGATCAGCACGATCACCAGCAGCGCGCCCAGCATGGCCGCGACCCGCATGAGCAGGGCGTACCACCATTTCCCCGCGCGGATCGTCGTCAGAGCCAGCACCACCGACGGCACCACCCCTGCAATGACAATCCACAACACGATCTGCGGCGTCAGCAGCGCGGTGGCTTCCTGGGAATTGGTTTCGAATACGTTGACGATCATGTTCTGGTCGATAACCGCACCGTAGGTATACATAAAGTAGGTGGCGGCGGCGCATCCCATGGTCAGGATGATCATCAGCGGCTTGCGGATAAACGGGATATTCAGCAGGCTGAAGACAATGACCCAGCCGCAAAACAGCACCAGCGGAACAGACGCTGCGAACAGCATGTCGTGCAGATGAGCAGGGGCAATAATCTGCCAGCTGCGGTGAATGAACAACGCGTTTAGCGCGGTGAAGAAGAGAGCACAACCGAGCGTGAACTTCATATCGTTACAGTGTAACTTTTTGGCAAACCACATCATTAACAAACCATTCTTTATAGTGATGTGTTGAGTATAAGGCGGGAAGATTAGTGAAACCTTAATGCCACATTTCTGTGGTAAAGCCCTTGCAGACGCCGTGTTTAGCGTCTTCACTGTAGGTGATAAACGGTTTGCGGAGGTGTGTGTGGCAGAGCAGCTGGAGTTTTTCCCCGTCCAGAGCCCTTGCCGGGGGATTTGCCAGTCGGATGAACGCGGATTTTGTCGCGGCTGTATGCGTACCCGCGATGAACGGTTCAACTGGCAACATTTAAGCGATCCGCAAAAGCAGGAGGTGCTTCGCCTGTGCCGGCAGCGACTCCTGCGCAAATTACGCGCAAACAAAGCGGTTGAAAGCGAAGAACCCCAGCAACCTTCACTGTTTTAGCAAGGTAATTGCGTATACTGATGACATAACTTCTCTGAGGAAATTGTTATGGTTCAGCGTATTACTCTTGCCCCGCAGGGCCCGGAATTTTCCCGCTTTGTGATGGGTTACTGGCGTTTGATGGACTGGAATATGTCCGCTCCCCAGCTGGCGAGCTTTATTGAAGAACACCTCGATCTTGGCATCACCACCGTCGACCATGCTGATATTTATGGCGGCTATGCGTGTGAAGCGGCCTTTGGCGAGGCGCTGAAACGTGTGCCTGCGCTGCGTGCCAGAATGGAGATCGTGACGAAATGCGGTATCGCCACCACGGCAAAACCTGAACATGCCCTCGGCCATTACATCACCGACAGCGCACACATCGTTAAGAGCGCCGAGCAGTCGCTGGTGAACCTGGCCACAGACCATATCGACCTGCTGTTAATTCACCGCCCCGATCCGCTGATGGATGCCGATGAGGTGGCTGAAGCGTTCCTCAATCTTCATCAGAGCGGCAAAGTGCGCCACTTCGGCGTCTCGAACTTTACGCCAGCCCAGTTCGCGCTGCTGCAGTCGCGTCTGCCGTTCACGCTGGCGACTAATCAGGTTGAGATTTCACCGGTTCACCAGCCGCTGCTGCTGGATGGCACGCTCGACCAGCTGCAGCAGTTGCGCATTCGTCCTATGGCGTGGTCTTGCCTCGGCGGCGGACGGCTGTTCAATGACGAAGCCTTCCAGCCGCTGCGTGATGAGCTGGAAACCGTTGCCCGTGAACTCAACGCTGAGAGCATTGAGCAGGTGGTGTACGCGTGGATCCTGCGTCTGCCGTCAAAACCGCTGCCAATTATTGGTTCCGGCAAGATTGAGCGCGTGCGCGCCGCGCTGGGCGCTGAAGAACTGCAGATGACCCGCCAGCAGTGGTTCCGTATTCGCAAGGCGGCGCTCGGTTACGACGTTCCGTGATCGGGTAACGCGGTGAATTTCCGGTGATTTCTCTGCTCCTGGTTTAAACTTAAGGAGCAAAAAATAATTAACGGAGGTTACATGAAACGTTTTGCTCTGGCATTAGTGGCACTGGCTGTTTGCGCAGGCGCGCAGGCAGCCAGCGATGAAGTAGAAATGAATCTCGTCACCTCTCAGGGGGTTGGCCAGTCCATCGGGACGGTGACCATCACCGAAACGGACAAAGGACTGGAGTTTGCCCCCAATCTCAAAGCGCTTCCTCCCGGTGAACATGGCTTCCATGTTCATGCCAACGGCAGTTGTCAGCCCGCGATAAAAGAGGGTAAAGCGTCGGCGGCAGAAGCGGCGGGCGGCCACCTCGATCCTGAGCACACCGGAAAGCATGAAGGCCCGGAAGGAATGGGGCACTTAGGGGACTTGCCGGTGCTTGTCGTGAATAACGATGGCAAAGCCACGGACCCCGTTACCGCGCCACGGCTGAAAAAGCTGGACGAGGTAAAAGGTAAGTCGCTGATGATCCACGTTGGTGGCGATAACATGTCCGATCAGCCTAAACCGCTTGGCGGCGGGGGAGCACGCTACGCCTGCGGGGTGATCTGATCGCCAATCGTACCCGGCGGCGGCGCTTGTTCGAGCTGCGACAGCGAACAGTGCAGCCGCCAGATTATCGACGCTAAATCCCGCGCCGCAGGCAAATGATGGCGCGCCAGGGTATCGCAAATGCGCTGCAGTTCGGCGAGCGTGACGCTAAGCGACCGCTGCTGAACGCCACGCTCGCTCATGACATCCCGCAGCAGAGAGATACAGACATCCCGAACCTGCGACAGCGGATCGGAACGCGTCTCCCAGGCACGCAGCTGCCAGACCACATGCGAACAGTTCAGCAATACCACGCCCCAGCGAAGCAGCCAGCGGCGGGCAAGGGAGTCCTGACTGTTATTGAGCTGGCTGACGTGGTGATACACCAGCGACTCATACTCGCTCTCGCGCAGATGCGGTCTGCGGCTGAGCTGATCGACGAACCCCCTGCGTAACTCCCGAATATGACGGCGGCTTTTACGGGCATCGGACCCGGGACGCAGCACGGCGAACGCTAACCACGCCAGCCCCACGCCTAAAATTTTGGCCAGATTGTCATTGAGGAAGTCAGCGTAATCATAGACCGGTGGATTTGTGACCGAGATAAATGACCCCATAAAGACGATCAGCTGTCCCCACAGGCCCGCCAGCTTCGGCATTTGCAGTTTCAGCAACTGCATGGTGATTAATAGCGGAAAGAGAAACAGCAGAAACTGCCAGAGATCGCTTATCTGCACCATCAACCCAAACTTGACGACAAAACTGAATAAGGACAGCAGCACCAGCGTGCGAAGCAGCAGCGTCAGCGAGTTGAACGGCGAGGCGACGACGGAATAGAGCACGCAGCTGATGGCGGCCAGAGTGAGGGCGGCGCTGCCGGATTCCCATTGGGTGGTGATGCTCCATGCGCCAACCAGCGTCAGCGCACAGAAGGTGCGAAACCCGCTCCACAAGGCTTCCATATAGTCGGTATGGCGCGCCAGCGCCGGGCTGCCCGGTACGGCGAATTCTGTTATCGGCGTGGCATTCTCAATCGCCCGGATCCAGCGGCTGCTGCGCAGATAGAGCCGGCAAAAATAGTTCAGGCGCTGCCAGAAGGCCCGGTGGCGATAGTCATATTCATCCGTTGGGGCGAGCGGGGCGATAATCCGCGCCACGGTATAGATATCCGCATCCGGTCGGGCGAGGGTGGCGAGCAGCGTATCGATAACCTCTCGGGTATGTACAGGCGAGTCGGGCCAGTTCAGCAGCATCCTGCGCAGGCTGGAGATGGCGCTGGTCATCCGCAACTGCTGATGCAGAAGATAGTTCAGGAGCGTGTTCTGGCGGCGGAAGCGGTAATGGCTCCAGAACGCCTGAATGCGCAGCAGATTCATGGTCAGGATCTGCCCGATGACCTTTTCATGTGCCAGGCGAATATCATCGTTGGTGTCGGGCTGCCACAGCAGACTGGCGTGTTCCAGCAGGCGCGCGTGCATCGTCTTCAGGGCGGTGATAAGCGCGGTACCGTCTGAGGTACTGGGCAGGATCATCATCATCACCCCGCCACACAAGATCCCAACGATAACTTCACAGACGCGCGCCTGGGCAATGTCCCACAACTCGGTGGTGTCCAGCACGTTGACGACCGGGAAGGCGATGATCGCCGCCGTATAGCCCGCCAGCTGGAAAGCGTAGGCGACGTTGTTGGTAAAGTGCGCGCAGGCCCAGGTGCAAAACCCAAGCCATCCGGCCATGCTCAGTAAAAAGAGCCACGGATCGTTCAGGGTATGTCCGGCGATAATCAGTGCGGCCGTAGCCCCGAGTAAACTCCCCGCGACGCGGCCCAGACTTTTGCTGATCACGCCGCCGACGGTCGGGAAGCTGACCACTGCCGCCGAGGTCATTGCCCAGTAGGGTTGATCCAGATTGAGATAATACGCAACGGTAAGCGCCAGACACATCGCAATGCCGTTGCGCAAGGCGTAGCGCCATTGCGGGCGCGTCGCTTTGAGCCACGGCGTATTGCGCCAGGAGAACGCCCGCAGGTTCATCAGTGTGACCCGATTGAGACAGTGCAGGTGGTACCGGATACCAACGTTATGCCTTGCGGAAGGGTATCGAACTCCACCCGGACCGGCACGCGCTGCGCAAGACGCACCCAGGGCACGTTAGGTTTGATGTCCGGCACCAGGCCTGAATCGGCCTCGACGCTCTGATCGTAGATGGCGCGGCCGATACTGGAGACGTGACCCTGTAACGTTTGCGAGCCGCTGTAGAGCGTTATGGTCGCTGGCGCGCCGTTCTGAATGTGGCGCAGCTTGGTTTCCTCGAAGTAGCCGACCACATAAAACGAGTGGCTGTCGACTAACGCAAAGACCGGCTGTCCGGTGGTGGCATAATCGCCCACGCGGGTGGAGAGGTTTGTTATCCAGCCGTCGACGGGCGCTTTTACCACGGTCTGGGTAAGCTGCCACTGCGCCTGTTTTAGCGTGGCCTGTGCCACCTCAACGCTGGCCTGCATTGCCTTTACGTTGAGGTTGGCGGTATCCAGATCTTCCGCCGAAATATAGTTCTGCGACAGATGGCGACGGCGGTTGGCTTCATTATTGGCTTTCGCCAGATCGGACTGGGCTTTAGCAAGTTGCGCCTGCGCATTGAGGACCGCAATGTGGAAAGGCGTCTCATCAATGCGGAACAACACCTCACCCTGTTTAACGAACTGATTATCCTTCACCATCAGCGCGGTGATCGTGCCCGATACCTGGGGGGTAATACTGACCTGTTCCGCGCGGACCTTGCCGTCCCGCGTCCAGGGCGATTGCATGTAGTAGTTCCACATCCACCAACCCGCGATGAGTGCCAGCACCAGAACCAAAAGAGTGGAAAAGTATTTAAGCGTTTTCAGGGACATATTCACCACACAACCAATACGGCAAGGCCAAGACACACGGAGAGAGCAAAGAGGGAGAGATCCATCAGCATCGGATGCCAGATTTCGCCGGAATACATCCAGTCGCGCAGCACGCGGTGTGCCACAAGCCAGATTAAAAAGCCCAGCAGGACAGCTTTAAACAGCGGCGGAAAATAGACGGATGCTCCGACAACCAGGTCCTGGAGGGGTAATCCCGCGGAGCTTAACGAGAACGTCACGAGCAGAGATCCTTTGCAGTGAGGAAAATGCCACGGTGGCCTGTTTTTACATGACGACGCATGAATATTCAGTGTAAATCATACTGACAACATCGGCTGTATGCAGTATTGCATTTGTTTTGGCAATACAAATGCTGCACACTATTCTAAAATCAGTATAATAACTTAGCAAGCTAATTATAAGGAGATGAAATTGGAATCGCCATTAGGTTCTGATCTGGCAAGGTTGGTACGCGTCTGGCGTGCTCTGATTGACCATCGCCTGAAACCTCTGGAATTGACACAGACGCATTGGGTTACGCTGCATAACATCCATCAGCTTCCGCCCGACCAGTCACAAATTCAACTGGCAAAGGCGATCGGCATTGAACAGCCTTCGCTGGTACGTACGCTCGATCAGCTGGAGGAGAAGGGACTGATATCCCGTCAAACCTGCGCCAGCGACCGACGCGCTAAGCGGATTAAACTGACTGAAAAAGCCGCGCCAATCATCACCGAGATGGAGGCCGTCATCAGCAAGACGCGGGGGGAAATCCTCTCCGGGATTTCACCTGAGGAACTGGAGATGCTCATCGGGCTTGTTGCTCGCCTCGAGCAAAACATCCACGAACTGCAGTCGCGCGACTGATCCTGTAAAAAGGCCTTGCATCAGCAAGGCCTTTTTTTCACAGGTAAACCACCACCCGGTTGCGACCCATCTCTTTCGCTTCATACATCGCCTTATCGGCGCACTCCACGCACGTTTCCGCCGTCGTTTCGGCTGACGTCGCCGTAAAGACACCCATGCTGATAGTAATGGGTTCAGGCAGTTGCCCCTCGCTGCTGTTTTTATCGAAACTGCTGAGCTTCTCGCGGATCCGCTCCGCCACCAGGCGAGCCGTGTCCGGCGGGGTATTCGCCAGCATCAGAACGAACTCTTCGCCCCCGATACGCGCAGCAATGTCATCCGGTCGCACCGAGTCCATCAGCAGCCTGGCGACAAATTTTAATACCTTGTCGCCCTGAAGGTGCCCGTAGCAGTCGTTGATACGCTTGAAGCGATCGAGATCGCTTACGACAACGGAAACCGGCTGGGTACGGCTCGCGCTGCGCAGCGAATGGTTGAGGGCGTCGTAAAAGTAACTGCGGTTGTACAGACGCGTAAGAGGGTCACGTATGGAGTTTTGATAAGACTGCTGATACTTCAAATGCGATTCGCGGTAGAGATTAAATACATCATAAAGCAGAACAAATATAATCAACAGCGTGGCAATGGTCTCAAATAAACGCGCACGATACCAGGAAATATCTTCAGCCTGCCCGGCTATCAGCATCATCAAAAGCGTCCCGATATAACACAACGATAAGAAATTACCGCTGACCCAAAACATATTACGTATCCGGGTAATAATCATCAGCGTGACAAACGTCGCAACCCACAGCACGATTAAGATAATGTTAATCACCCGGTTCCAGATAGCCATAAAATGTCGGGTTTCATTATCGATCAGATCCAGGGAGAATAACGACGAATGGCTGGAGTAAAACCAGGCGAGGGCAATGATCACTACGGTAAAAAGAAGCATGCCAAAAAAAAGAGAAGTATGCGTCATGCGCGAAAGGGGAACATCACGTACGACATACAGTAGGGCAGATACAATAAACAACACCGCCATCAGGATATGGCGAAACATGTAATAGATCATCGCATCGTTATAGTTGATGGTACTGAACTGATAGAGGTTCAGCCACGCCGGAAAGCTGGTGAGCGTCCCGACCATCAGCAACGCAGAGCCGGTAAAGGCAAGCGCGATAGCGACAAGATACAACCGCCGTTTGTCACACCAGTATTTCATCACCATAAAGCAGGCGATAACCGAATGAAAGACCAGCAAAAAAATGGTCAGCGTGGGGAATAACAAAGGTGAAAAAGAGGGGACGTGTTTAACGAGTTGCAAAAACAGGAAATGTAATATCCCTATAACAAAAAAGCTCCCCAAAAAGAAAGGAATGTATCTATTTTTTACATATCGACCAATCGCAAGCATAATAATCTTAACAAAAAAATGAATAAAGGCGGCGAGTTTAGCGATGATATGCGCAAATTACTTTGCGCAGGAGCAATATATTATGGGAAGTAATTATGAATAAGATGAATATGTTTTAGCAATTAAAACGGATGACAGATATTCATGTGAGATAAAGGATACGGCCTGTAGACCGTATCCTTTATTAAATTAACGTGGAGAAACGGTCACCTGGCTGCCGTTGCTGGCAATCACGACGCGCTGGCCTGCAGAGAAGCGGGTGCTGCCTTGCTTCTGCACAACCATGATGGTGTTACCGTCATCTTTACGGATTTCCAGTTCAACACCCTGAGTTTTGTTCATGGCACCCTGTACGCCCTGGCCTGCTACGCCACCGGCAACAGCACCCGCCGCGGTGGCCAGTGAACGACCTGTCCCGCCACCGATGGTGTTACCCAGGAAACCACCCAGAACGGCACCGCCGATTGCACCGACGACATTGCTGTCATCACCACCCTGGATCTGTACAGGACGTGCATTGACAATCGTACCGTAGGTGACGTTCTGCACCTGTTTAGCTTCAGACGCGCTATAAACGTCGCCAGAGAGTGAACTGTCATTCACACAACCAGCCAGTGTTAAACCAATCAGCGAAACGCCCAGTACACGTAAAATCATTTGAATCTCCTGTTCACCAACAACGCCCGGTTCGGGCATCCGTAATGGCTAAATTATATGGCATAAGAGGCCAACGTTCATAACTTTGTATGCACAATAAGAAAAGTGTACTTGAAATTGGCTTAACGAGACATAAACAAAAATCTCTGTGGTACGTGTCTGACATTGTTAAAAAATATTATCGCCGCATAGAAAAGCCCCCCGGATTGTGGTTGAGTATTTATCCTAAGACCACGCAACCTAAGGAAAGCGCATGAAATCGGGTCGATACATAGGCGTGATGTCAGGCACCAGTCTTGATGGTGTTGATGTCGTTCTGGCCGCGATAGATGAAAACATGGTGGCCCAGCAGGCAAGCCTGACGTGGCCGATCCCCGTCTCGCTGAAAGAGGACATACTGAACATCTGTCAGGGCCAGCAGCTGACGCTGTCACAGCTTGGGCAACTGGACGTCCGCCTGGGATCGCTGTTCGCGGATGCTGTTCTGGCGCTTATGCACAAGGAAAACCTGCAGCCGCAGGATATCGTGGCGATTGGCTGCCACGGTCAGACGGTGTGGCATGAACCGACCGGCGACGCGCCGCATACCCTGCAAATTGGCGATAACAACCAGATCGTAGCGAAAACCGGCGTCACGGTTGTGGGCGATTTTCGTCGACGGGATATTGCCCTTGGCGGGCAGGGCGCGCCGCTGGTTCCAGCTTTCCATCAGGCGCTGCTGGCACACCCCAGCGAACGTCGGATGGTGCTCAACATTGGCGGGATCGCCAACCTGTCGATGCTGATCCCGGGCCAGCCGGTACGCGGGTACGATACGGGGCCAGGCAATATGCTGATGGATGCCTGGATCTGGCGTCAGTGCGGCAAACCCTACGACAAGGACGCGCAGTGGGCGAGCGAAGGTAAAGTTGTCCTGCCGCTCCTGCAATCCATGTTAAGCGATCCCTATTTTTCGCTTCCTGCGCCTAAAAGCACCGGCCGTGAATATTTCAACTATGGCTGGCTGGAGCGCCAGCTGGCGCCGTTCCCGGCGCTGGCCGCGCAGGACGTCCAGACCACGCTGGTGGAGTTGACCGCTGTCTCGATATCTGAACAGGTCATGCTCAGCGGCGGATGCGAGCGACTGCTGGTGTGCGGCGGCGGCAGCCGTAACCCGCTGGTGATGGCACGTCTCGCCGGGTTGTTGCCAGGCACCGAAGTCTCGACCACGGATGAGGCCGGGATCAGCGGGGATGATATGGAGGCTCTGGCCTTCGCCTGGCTTGCGTGGCGTACCGTTGCCGGCCTGCCGGGCAATTTACCGTCCGTTACCGGCGCGCGTGAAGCCAGCGTGCTGGGGGCGATTTACCCCGCAAATCCTCGTCATAATCAGAGTTAACTGAATTTCAGTGCTGCGGCCAGCCGTTAGAATATGACGAAAAGCCGGAGGGTGATAACGCCCTCCGGGATCAGAAAAGTCGACGGAACACGCCATGAAAAAACTTCTTCTTATTACTCTGCCTTTTTTACTTGCAGGATGCAGTGCCTATAACCAGTTCGTTGAACGCATGCAGACCGATACGCTGGAGTATCGCTGTGATGAAAAACCGCTCACCGTGAAGCTGAACAACCCGCGTCAGGAAGCGAGCTTTATTTATGACAATAAACTCCTGACCCTCAAGCAGGGCATGTCGGCCTCAGGTGCCCGCTATACAGATGGGATCTATGTCTTCTGGTCGAAAGGCGACAGCGCCACGGTCTATAAACGCGACCGTATCGTGCTGAACAATTGCCAGTTAGAAAATCCGAAGCGTTGAGATTTTCACAGGGGCGGCGCACAATAGCGCCACCCTAAGTCTATTTCAGCTAACGCCATGTCAGATAACGACGAACTGCAGCAAATTGCGCACCTGCGCCGTGAATACACCAAAGGCGGTCTTCGCCGCCAGGATCTTCCCGCTGAACCGCTGGCGCTTTTTGAGCGCTGGCTGAAACAGGCCTGCGAGGCTAAGCTCGCTGACCCCACGGCCATGGTTGTTGCCACGGTTGATGAAAACGGCCAGCCTTACCAGCGCATCGTGTTGCTCAAGCATTATGATGAAAAAGGGTTGGTGTTCTATACCAATCTTGGCAGCCGCAAGGCGCACCATCTCGAACGCAATCCCCGTATTAGCCTGCTGTTCCCCTGGCACATGCTGGAGCGTCAGGTGATGGTCACCGGTAAAGTCGAACGCCTCTCGACGCTGGAGGTGGTGAAGTATTTCCATAGCCGTCCGCGCGACAGCCAGATTGGCGCGTGGGTCTCTAAGCAGTCCAGCCGCATTTCGGCGCGCGGCGTGCTTGAAAGCAAATTCCTCGAGTTAAAACAGAAATTCCAGCAGGGCGAAGTGCCGTTACCGAGCTTCTGGGGCGGGTTCCGCATCCCCATCGAACAGATGGAATTCTGGCAGGGGGGCGAGCATCGCCTGCACGACCGCTTTTTATACCAGCGCGAGAGCAACGGCTGGAAAATTGACAGACTGGCACCCTAAACCCCGAAATTTGTTGTTTTAAGCGCTAGCGCAACGTGCGCCAGCGCTTTATTCTATGTTCCTTTCGCACCAGGCGAAAAGTCGTGTACCGGCAAAGGTGCAGTCGTTTATACATGGAGAATTTGATGGCAAGCAGTAACTTGATTAAACAATTGCAAGAGCGGGGCCTCGTGGCCCAGGTGACGGACGAAGAAGCGTTAGCAGAGCGACTGGCGCAAGGCCCGATCGCGCTCTATTGCGGCTTCGATCCCACCGCTGACAGCTTGCATTTGGGGCATCTTGTTCCCTTGTTATGCCTGAAACGCTTCCAGATGGCGGGCCACAAGCCGGTCGCACTGGTGGGCGGCGCGACCGGTCTGATTGGCGACCCAAGCTTTAAAGCCGCTGAGCGTAAACTGAACACTGAAGACACGGTGCAGGAGTGGGTGGATAAAATCCGCAAACAGGTTGCCCCTTTCCTCGACTTCAACTGTGGTGACAACGCCGCTATTGCCGCGAATAACTATGACTGGTTTGGTGGCATGAACGTGCTGACCTTCCTGCGCGACATCGGCAAACACTTCTCTGTTAACCAGATGATAAACAAAGAAGCGGTGAAGCAGCGTCTGAATCGTGACGATCAGGGCATCTCCTTTACCGAGTTTTCCTACAACCTGCTGCAGGGCTATGACTTTGCCTGCCTGAACAAACTGCACGGCGTGGCATTGCAAATTGGCGGTTCCGACCAGTGGGGGAACATCACCTCCGGTATCGATTTGACCCGTCGTCTGCATCAGAATCAGGTCTTTGGCCTGACCGTACCGCTGATCACTAAAGCCGACGGCACCAAATTTGGTAAAACCGAAGGCGGCGCGGTATGGCTCGATCCGAAGAAAACCAGCCCGTACAAGTTCTATCAGTTCTGGATCAACACCGCCGACGCCGACGTGTATCGTTTCCTGAAATTCTTCACCTTCATGGATATTGAGGCGATCAATGCGCTTGAAGAAGAAGACAAAAACAGCGGTAAAGCGCCACGCGCGCAGTACGTGCTGGCGGACGAAGTGACCAAACTGGTTCATGGCGAAGAAGGTCTGGCGGCCGCAAAACGCATTACGGCAAGCCTGTTCAACGGCACCCTGAGCGATTTAAGCGAAGCGGACTTCGAACAGTTGGCGCAGGATGGCGTGCCGATGGTTGAGATGGAAAAAGGTGCAGACCTGATGCAGGCGCTGGTGGATTCCGAGCTGCAGCCGTCCCGCGGCCAGGCACGTAAAACCATCGCCTCTAACGCCATCACCATCAACGGCGAAAAACAGGCCGACCCGGAATACACCTTCGTTGAAGGGGACCGTCTGTATGGCCGCTACACGCTGCTGCGTCGCGGTAAGAAAAACTACTGTCTGGTGTGCTGGAAGTAATTAAAAAATGTCGCCAGGGGCGTGGGAAACCACGCCCCTTTTGTTTGTTCAGGGTAGTGGTAAGCAAAAAATGAAGAATATCCTCGCCATTCAGTCCCACGTTGTTTTTGGCCATGCGGGTAACAGCGCTGCGGAATTCCCCATGCGCCGCCTCGGTGCCAACGTCTGGCCCCTTAATACCGTTCAGTTTTCTAATCATACGCAATACGGCAAATGGACCGGCTGCGTGATGCCGCCTTCCCATCTGACGGAGATCGTGCAGGGCATTGCTGATATCGACCAGCTCAAGCGCTGTGACGCCGTGCTGAGCGGCTATCTTGGCTCCGCAGAGCAGGGTGAGCACATCCTTGGCATCGTACGCCAGGTTAAAGCTGCGAACCCGTCAGCAAAGTATTTCTGCGATCCGGTGATGGGGCATCCTGAGAAAGGCTGCATCGTCGCGCCCGGCGTGGCGGAGTTTCACGTGCGCCACGCGCTACCTGCGAGCGATATCATCGCCCCAAACCTGATCGAACTGGAGATCCTCTGCGAGCACCCGGTCAATAGCGTCGACGAGGCGGTAAGCGCGTCCCGCGAACTGATTGCTCAGGGGCCGGAGATTGTCCTGGTGAAACACCTCGCGCGCGCAGGGATAAGCCAGGACCGTTTTGAAATGCTGTTGGTGACGAAGGAAGACGCCTGGCACATCAGCCGACCGCTGGTGGATTTCGGCGCGCGTCAGCCGGTTGGGGTGGGGGACGTGACCAGCGGTTTACTGCTGGTGAAACTGCTGCAGGGCGCAACCCTGCGCGATGCGCTTGAGCATGTCACTGCAGCCGTGTATGAAATTATGATTGCCACCAAAGACATGCATGAGTACGAATTACAGGTTGTGGCGGCGCAGGAGCGTATTGCGAAGCCTGAGCACTACTTCAGCGCCACTCGGTTATAAACATCCCCCGGCGGCGCTGCGCATGAAGTTGTAGGCCGGGTGAGCGTGAGCGCCACCCGGCAACACAAACCGCCCGGTCAGTTCAACCCTTCTGCTTTCAGCGCCGCGGCAACCGCCGGACGCTCCGCCACGCGCGTCATATACGCCGCAATATGGTCTAAGCCATCCATATTCAGCTTCACTGCGCGCGCCCAGCGCAGAACGGTGAACAGATACGCATCGGCAATGGTGAAACGGGCGCCGGAAATCCACTGATCGTCTTTTAGCGAGTCGTTAATGTACTGCAGCTTTTTCTCCAGCAGCGCGCGCACGGTAGGTTTGTACTCTTCCGGCGTATCCGGGCGGAACAGCGGAGTAAAGCCTTTGTGCAGCTCGGTAGCGATATAGTTCAGCCACTCCAGCGTCTTATAACGGGCGATGCTGCCGGTCGGAGCAAGGAGCTGGCGGTCGGGCACCTTGTCTGCGAGGAACTGCATAATCGCCACGCCCTCGGTGAGCAACGTACCGTCATCCAGCAGCAGAGCCGGAACTTGTCCCTTTGGGTTGATGGCAAAATAGTCATCGCCATTTTCCAGGCGCTTCTTCATCAGGTCGACGCCATCAAGCGTGAAATCCTTGCCGCTTTCGCGCAGGGTGATATGGGAAGCAAGAGAGCAGGCGCCCGGTTTGTAGAACAGTTTCATCGGTAACTCCTTTTCGCTGAGGTTCCAGCTATGTTAGTGCGCGATTGGATAAAAAAAAAGCCGCTAATGCATTAGCGGCTTTTATTCAGTCGTTTCCCGATGACATTACACGGCAGCGGTTTTGCTCGCTTTAGTGTCGTTGTCGTCGTCCTGAGTCATACGATTCAGCTTAGGCGCTGTCAGCAGCATCAGCACGGCGATAACGCCAGTGGCGATACCAATCTGCATGAACACGGTGCCATAGACGTTCAGAGACATCAGCGGGTCGGTCACGTTCTCCGGCACAGCCATCAGGTTAGCAATCTTACCGGCGATCAGTGCTGCACCGGCGGTGGTCAGGAACCAGCTGCCCATGATGAAGCCCATCAGACGCTGTGGAACCAGCTGTGCAACCATTGCCAGGCCCAGACCGGAGATCATCAGCTCACCCACAGACTGCAGCGCGTAGCTCAGGATCAGCCAGCTGACAGAGACGATACCCGCGTCGGTGGCAAACTTGGTACCCAGCGGCAGCACCAGGAAGGCACCGGAGCACAGCAGCATACCGATGGCGAACTTGTGCGGCATTGGCAGACGGTCGCCCATCTTGTTATAGATGGCAGCCAGAATTGGGGAACCAATCATGATCCAGAACGGGTTCAGCGCCTGGAACTGCTCCGGCTCGAACGCGATGCCCAGAATAGCGTGCTCAACGTTACGGATGGCGAAGAAGTTCAGAGAGGTTGGCATCTGCATGTACAGAACGAAGAAGATAATCGCCTGCAGCATCAGAATGAAGGCCACAATCATCTTACGACGCGCAGCACCGTGCATAGCAAAGGCTTCTTTCGCGAAGATACAGACGATACCCAGCGCAACTAATCCCAGAACGCCACGAGCGATGGTCTGGTTATGCAGCAGCCAGGTTGCGATCGCCACGAGGATCACAACACCTACGATGGTCGCCAGCAGTTTGCCCATGTGCACAGGTTCGAAGTCAGGTTTGGAGCCGTTGTTTTTAACCCAGCTGCGGCAGAACAGGAAGTTCACCACGGTGATCAGCATACCCACGAAGCTCAATGCGAACGCGACGCTCCAGCCAAACTTAGCAGCCAGCCACGGTGTTGCCAGCATAGAGAAGAAGGAACCGATGTTGATGGACATGTAGTACATGGTGAATGCACCGTCCAGACGCGGATCTTCTTTGTTATAGCAGGTTGAGAGCAGGGAAGACGGGTTCGCTTTGAACAAGCCGTTACCCACGGCGATGGTCGCCATACCCATGTACACAATCGCGGCGTCATGGCCAGACCATGCAACCAGCCCATAGCCAATCGCCAGAACGATGGCGCCCAGCATGATGACACGTTTGGTGCCAAGCACTTTATCACCCAGCCAGCCGCCTACCGCGACCAGACCGTACACCAGTGCGCTGAATGAAGAGAACAGCGTGATGGAATCGGCTTCTGACATACCCAGCTGTTTAACCAGGTAGACCGCCATGATCCCTTGCAGGCCGTAGAAACCAAAACGCTCCCATAACTCAATGGAGAAGATGAGATAGAACGCTTTAGGTTGTTTAAAAGCGTTCAGGCTCACGCTTTCTTCAGTTGGTTTATTGTTTGCAGTCGACACATATACCTCTTTTTTTACATCCCATATTAACGGGGGTGTTCATAGCGTGATGACCGTGGTCCATCCGCTTTATAGTTATATTGGGAGGGGAAACGGCGGGTAATGTTCACTATCCGCGGCCTTCTGGCAATACGTTTGTAATACTCTGTTACATATAACTGAAGCCCTATAATCAGCGGGTCAGGCAAATGTTATTCAGCGTTAAATTTCATTCGATGAGTTTTGTTGGTTTTTTTCACTACCTTTAGCCCCGGAAATCAGCTGTATGGCGATATGTTCTGCTATTTGCCCTTTCAGGCAGTGATATAGCCCATATTCTGAAAAATGACTGGTCTTATCTGCGGTGTTGGGGTGGTTAAATCTTGTCTGGCTAAGGGTTTGCCGGGCTTTTAACAACAAAAATCCAACATGACGTTATCAGAGTGATCCCGATCACAGATGTATAGAAATTTTTGGTGATGAAAAAACAATTAACCTGTTTGAGTGTTAAATCACCGAAGGATCGCCCGGTACGTTGCGGTCAACGGCGAACAAATTTCGGTCAAAAGGAAGGTTATTAGTACGCCTTCCTTTTATAAGGTATTGAATGGCTGAAGAATGCGGTGAGCGCGTCAGGCGTAGACTTTTTCTTTGTATTCGCAAAGATCTTCAATGATGCACGAGCCGCAGCGGGGCTTACGGGCAATGCAGGTATAGCGCCCATGCAAAATTAACCAGTGGTGGCAGTCCACCTTAAATTCTGCCGGTACCACTTTGAGCAATTTCTCTTCGACCTGCTCAACGTTCTTACCGGGCGCGAAGTTGGTGCGGTTTGAGACGCGGAAAATATGGGTATCCACGGCGATAGTCGGCCAGCCAAACGCCGTATTAAGCACCACGTTTGCCGTCTTGCGCCCGACGCCCGGCAGGGCTTCCAGCGCAGCGCGATCTTCCGGGACTTCCCCACCGTGCTGTTCCAGCAAAATCCGGCAGGTTTTAATTACGTTCTCGGCTTTGCTGTTAAACAGCCCGATTGTCTTGATATAGGATTTAACCCCCTCGACGCCGAGCCCAAGCATGGCTTCAGGCGTATTAGCGACGGGGTAGAGCAGGGCCGTGGCTTTGTTGACGCTCACGTCGGTGGCCTGCGCAGAGAGCAGTACGGCGATCAGCAGCTCAAAGGGTGAGGTAAAGTTAAGCTCCGTCGTCGGATGAGGGTTTTCATTCCGCAGACGGGTCAGGATCGCAATGCGTTTCTCTTTATTCATGAAGCCTTCTCGGGTATCCCTTCCTGCACGCTGCGCTCGGCCGCGCGGCGTTTACGTTTTTCATCAATCAGGTATTTTATCGCCAGCATCATGCCAAGGCCAATAAAAGCACCCGGTGGCAGCATCGCCAGCAGGAAGGGGGTATCCGTATGGAAGACCTCAATGCGTAGCGCTTTTGCCCAGCCGCCCAGCAGCGCATCCGCACCGTCGAACAGCGTTCCGTTGCCCAGAATTTCACGCAGGGAGCCCAGGACGAACATCGCGCCGGTCGCGCCCATGCCGATGGCAAAGCCATCCAGGGCAGACATCGCCGGGGTGTTTTTCACGGCAAAGGCTTCTGCGCGGCCCACAACGATGCAGTTGGTGACGATAAGCGGAATAAAGATCCCCAGGGACTGATACAGTCCGAAGGCATAGGCGTTAATCAGCATCTGCACAATGCTCACCACCGAGGCGATGATCATCACGTAAATCGGAATGCGAATTTCCGTGGGCGTCCAGCGGCGCAGCGCAGAGATGGACAGGTTGGTCAGGGTCAGCACCAGCGTGGTCGCCAGCCCCAGGCCAAGGGCGTTGGTTGCGGTGGATGTCACCGCCAGCAGCGGGCACATCCCCAGCAGCTGAACCAATGCGGAGTTGTTCTTCCAGAGACCCTGGACGATAACCTCTTTAACCTGACTCATGATTACTCCTCACAGGCCGGAAGATTGTCAAGTTGCGCAGGCAGCGTTTCCGCGTACAGCCCGGCACGTTTTACGGCGTTGACCACGGCGCGGGGGGTGATGGTCGCGCCCGTAAACTGGTCAAATTCGCCGCCGTCTTTTTTCACCGCAAAGGCTGCGTCATTCTCGCCATGAATCACTTTACCGGCAAAATGCAATATCCAGTCGCTCAGACGAGTTTCGATTTTATCCCCCAGGCCCGGCGTTTCGTGATGTTCCGTCACGCGCGTTCCCAGCACGGTGCCCGTGAAGTCGGTACCGACCAGCAGCTGTATCGCGCCAGAATAACCGTCCGGCGCCGTGGCTTCCATCACCGCGCCCACTGGTTTATCACCTTTTCGGGCGATAAAGACGCGATGCGTCCCTTTGCCGAGCTGCGGAGCCTGCACCAGGAAGCAGCTTTGCTGCAGGTTATTATCATAGAAGTCAGAGGGGATCACCTGGTCAAAAAGCGCTTTCTGCTGCTTCGTCGACTGCTCATCAATGGTGGTTTTGGTCAGGGTATTGACCAGCGCGGTCAGGCCTGTCAGCACGGCGGCGAAAACAGCCAGCGTAACGCCGTGTTTTTGCATTGTTTTCAGCATGGCGAAACCCTTAGCGATGGCCGTACACGCGCGGACGCGTGTAATAGTCGATGAGCGGAACGGTGATATTGGCTAACAGCACGGCGAAGGCGACACCGTCCGGATAGCCGCCAAAACTGCGTATCAGCCAGACCAGCAGCCCGGCCAGCGCGCCGAAGATCAGGCGGCCACGGTTAGTGGTGGAGGCGGTGACCGGATCGGTCAGGATGAAAAACGCACCCAGCATGGTCGCGCCGGAGAGCAGATGCATCTGCGGGCTTGCCAGCGACTCAGGAGAGAACACCCAGCCCAGGGTCGCACAGACCGCCAGCGTCACGAGGAAGCTGACCGGAATATGCCAGCGAATGGCTTTTTGCTGCAGCAGGAACAGGCCACCCAGCAGGTACGCAAGGTTGACCCACTGCCAGCCCGCGCCAGCCAGCATACCGCTGAAAATGGCGGACTTCATAATCTGATCCACGCTGTGCCCGGCGTGCAGGGACGTTTTGAAGGTGTCGAGCGGCGTCGCCTGGCTAATGCCGTCCACGCCGATGCGCAACACGTTCATGTCCGCGCCGAGCGCGGTGTGTCCGGTAAAGATAACGTGCAGGGCATCCATAAAGCCGGGCACCGTGGCCGCGATCTCCTGCGGCGGCAGCCAGCTCGTCATCTGCACCGGGAAGGAGATCAGCAGAACCACATAGCCGATCATCGCCGGGTTAAACGGGTTATGGCCTAGCCCGCCATAGAGCTGTTTAGCAATAATCACGGCGAAGACCGTGCCCAGCACTACCATCCACCACGGTGCAAACGGCGGAATACTGATCGCAAGCAGCAGGCCGGTTAAAAGCGCCGAGTTGTCGGCCAGAATGCGGCTCACCTCTTTTTTACGCAGCTTCAGCACCAGGCCTTCAGCCGCCAGGGCACTGGCACAGCCGAGCGCTAACTGAATAAGCGTTCCCCAGCCGAAAAACCACAGCTGGAAGGCGATACCCGGCAGTGCCGCCAGGCACACCAGCATCATGATGCGCGAGGTCTGGCGCTGGTTGTGGGTATAGGGGGAACTTGCGATTCTGAAAACCATTTAATCCTCGTTAACTGCTTGCTGTGCGGCTTTCTTCGCCTGAACGCGGGCAATCGCGGCGGCGACTGCGGCTTTGCGTGGATCGTCATTTGCAGCGACGGTCTGTTCTTCCTGTTGTGCGGCCTGTTGTGCGGCTTTGCGCGCCTTAGCACGCGCGATAGCTGCTTCAACCGCCGCCTTACGCGGATCGACCGCCTCTGGCTCAATCACGACGCTGGACTGGGCTGCTTTACGGGCTTTTGCTCGCGCAATAGCGGCTTCGACCGCGGCTTTACGCGGATCAACCTCAACCGCAGGTTCTGCCGGTTGCACGTTCTCAGCCTGACGCGCACGGGCTTTTGCTCGCGTAATAGCGGCCTCAACCGCGGCTTTACGCGGGTCGATTTCACCAGCGGGCTCTGCCTGCTGCGCTTTTTCAGCCTGACGCGCGCGGGCTTCGGCTTTACGCGCTTCACGGGCGGCAATCGCATCGCTGTTATCCGGTTTTGCACCTGCCGGGATTTCTATCGTCTCGGCGGCGTTAGCTTTTTTCTCCCGCACGCGGGCCAGCGCGGCGGCGATTGCGTCCCGATCCGTCTCAGCGGGCTGCACGGCGGCTTGTTTATGACGTTCCTGGCGCGCAGCTTTTTCACGTTCCAGACGTGCCTGGCGAGCCTCGAAGCGCGCTTTGGCTTCAGCGGCGCGTTTGTCTTCCATGGAGATGGCGTAGATCTCGGCCTTCTCCTGACGGAAATATTGCACCAGCGGGATATTGCTCGGGCAGACCCAGGCGCAGGCACCGCACTCAATGCAGTCTGCCAGATTGTGGGCTTTGGCTTTATCGTGCAGTTGGCCTTTGCTGTACCAGTACAGCTGCTGCGGCAGCAGATCGGCCGGACAGGCATCGGCACAGGCGCTACAGCGAATGCAGCCTTTTTCTTCCTGCTCCTCGCCCATCTCGGTGGAGGAGGGCGCCAGCAGGCAGTTGGTAATTTTGACCACCGGGACGTCCAGCCACGGCAGAGTAAAGCCCATCAGCGGGCCGCCCATGATCACCATCTGATCGCTACCCGGACAGAAGCCGGCATGGTCAAGCAAATGGCGTACCGGTGTGCCCAGACGCGCCCAGACGTTGCCCGGACGGGAGACGGATTCACCGGTCAGGGTGACCACGCGTTCGGTCAATGGCTCACCGTCAATCACCGCGCGTTTAACCGCGTAGGCCGTGCCGACGTTCTGCATCAACACGCCGATGTCCGATGAACGTCCGCCGTGGGGAACCTGTTTGCCGGTCAGGATCTGGGTGAGCTGCTTAGCCCCGCCAGAAGGATATTTGGTCGGGATAACGCGAAGGCCGATGTCGTGGCTTCCCGCCAGCACCGCCCGCAGCATGGAAATGGCCTGCGGTTTGTTATCTTCAATGCCAATTAAGACGTCGCGCGGCTGCAGGATATGCGCAAGGATGCGAATGCCTTCCACAACCTGCGCGGCACAGTCCTGCATCAGACGATCGTCGGCGGTAATGTAGGGTTCACACTCTGCGGCGTTAATAATCAGCGTGTCGATTTTGTCGCCGCCGCCGCGCAGTTTGGTCCCCGTCGGGAAACCCGCGCCGCCCAGCCCGGCCACGCCGAACTGATGGATTCGCTCAATCAGCGCCTCCCGGCTCTGGGCGCGGTAGTCGCTCCAGCCGTCACGGTCGATCCAGCGATCTTCCCCGTCAGCGTAGATGGTTACGCTCAGCTCAGACAAGGCAGAAGGATGCGCAACGGTATGCGGAGCAATCGACACCACGGTTCCGGAGGTCGGGGCGTGAACGGGTAGCATGCGCCTGCGTCCAAAGGTCAGCGGCTGGCCGCGCAGGACGCGATCGCCCTCTTTGACGCAGAGTTCACCCTCAGCGCCGATATGTTGTTTCAGCGGCATGACGTATCGCGTCGCCAGCGGAATTTGACGCAGCGGCGTGCCGTTAGACTGGGTTTTCATTTCTGGCGGATGGATACCGCCATCAAAGTCCCAAATCTTCTCTTTTCTGAACGCGGAGAATAACTTAAGCATGGTGTTCCACAGGAATAATGCGAACCGGAATGGTTTGAAGATCCCATTTCCAGTTTTCGGTAGTCGTTTCAACCGGACGTAATTCTATGCACTGCGTCGGGCAGGGGGCCACGCAGAGGTTGCAGCCGGTGCAGAGATCCGCTACCACGGTGTGCATGGCGCGGGTGGCACCGACAATGGCGTCCACAGGACAGGCCTGAATACATTTGGTGCAGCCGATGCAGTTGGCTTCATCAATCACCGCCAGGGCACGCACTGGCTCCTGCACGTCGGCATCGCCGTCCACCGGTTGCGGATCGACGTTAAGCAGGGCAGCGATTTTCAGCATCACGGCTTCGCCACCCGGCGCGCAGCGGTTAATCTTTTCACCCTGAACGCCAACCGCCTCAGCATACGGGCGGCAGCCGGGATAGCCGCATTGCCCGCACTGACTCTGCGGCAGCAGCTCATCAATTTTTTCGACAACCGGGTCGTCCTCCACCGCAAAACGGCGGGAGGCATACCCCAGAATGACGCCAAACACCAGTCCCAGCACGCTGATTGAGGCGATGGCAATCCAGATTGCATTCATTACAACTTCACCAGACCACTGAAGCCCATAAAGGCTAAAGACATTAAACCCGCTGTGACCAGCGCAATCGAGTTACCGCGAAAAGGCGCGGGAATATCTGCGGCTGCCAGGCGCTCGCGAATGGACGCGAATAACACCATCACCAGGGAGAAACCGACCGCGGCAGAGAAACCATACAGCGCCGATTGCATAAAGTTATGACCGAGGTTGATGTTCAGCAACGCCACGCCGAGCACCGCGCAGTTCGTGGTGATCAGCGGCAGGAAGATGCCCAGCAGGCGATACAGCGCGGGGCTGGTTTTACGCACCACCATTTCGGTAAATTGCACCACCACCGCGATGACCAGAATAAAGGCCAGGGTGCGCAGATAGGTCAGGCCCAGCGGAATGAGGATCCAGGTGTCAATCCACCAGGCGCAAATCGACGCCAGGGTCATGACGAAGGTGGTCGCCAGCCCCATACCCATTGCGGTCTCCAGTTTTTTGGAAACCCCCATAAACGGACACAGGCCCAGAAACTTCACCAGGACGAAGTTGTTAACCAGCACAGTGCCGACAAAGAGCAGTAAGTAATCGGTCATTATTTAGCCTGAAATAAAAAAGCCGCCTATTATCGAATAATCCACAACGGGCGACAACAGGTTAACTGTAAGGTTATTACGGGTTAACGAAGGTTTTTTTCACACGGGCTGAACGCTTGAAATAGGGAACCAGAAGCGCCGCCGCCAATAACGGAAAGAGCAACTGGCGAACCGCCAGCGCGTCAGAAACCGGTGAAAAAGCAAAGGCTTTGATCGCCAGCAGCACGGAAATGAGCAGCCAGATAATGTAGTGTTTGGGCACACTCTGACGACGCTTAAAGAAGGCAATGGTCAGCCACAGCGTGTAGTACCACATGGCAATTGCGAAAACGAACGACACGAACCACAGGGTAATATTAAGCACACTTTGCGACATCAGGGTCTGAATGGCATGAGGCGTAATCAGTGCCGTGGTATAAAGCAGCAGCGCCAGCGAGGCGCTTAATAAGGCAACCAGCAGCCATGCCAGGGGGGCGATTAACCAGCCTCCAATTTTTTCACCAGCCGATGCGGTCATGTTCTCTCCGATGAGTTTGCGCGAAATGTTCTACAGAGATTTGCAGGGCGGAGAGTATATAACATTTCGCGCGGATGGCTACCTTCTTATAGTACGTAACGCCATACCGACTTAGGCACTTCGCCGACGTTAAAGAGACGGCCGCCGGAGACCAGTTCAGCACGACGGTGATCGGCAGCGCGGTACATATTGATGATTTCCTGATTATCTGACAGCGTGTAGTTCAAATGGTCAAACAGTTTTTCCAGGCTCTCAAGCGAATTGATTTTGCGAAATTTTAATAAATAGTCCTGAACTGTCATTTTTAATAAGTTTCCATATAAAAGTGAGTAATACCTCTGAAGGTAATTCGTTTGGATAATAAACGGATTAATAAAGACGTAAACTGCCCACTCAGGTAATGCGACGAAATTAGGAGTTTTCTTTAAAGAAAGAATCAGGCATCAGATGATGCCTGGAAGAGAGGTTAACCTTGTTCACCACGGCTGGCAATATGCCACTGACACATTATGTCACTCACCGGCGGGCGGGCAGGCTACTTCGGTTGCACGGCAGCGACAGGCTCCGGAGGCTGGTAGTTATCAATGTGGCTGGCAACGCCGAGCAAAATGACCGAAACCCCCAGGACAATCCATCCTGCTAATTCAATGATTCGATTAATAATTGACGTCATAATTTGCGTTTGTAATTTATCCTTAAATACAGATGACGAATGTTACAGCGCGCCATGCGAGTCGGCAAGGGGTTTGGGTATCGTTCCCGTATCCGCTCTCATGAGGTTACATTTATTTAACAAAGACTACCGGCACAGGATGCTATTTTTAGTGAAGGGATACGGAATTACGCTGCCGGACGCGCATAAAGCCAGTGTGAAATACGTTCATGACGTGAGAGGGTAGCATTATGAGTGAAAATATCCGTGTCGGCCTTATTGGGTATGGGTACGCGAGTAAAACATTTCACGCGCCGCTGATTGCCGGTACGCCCGGCATGTCCCTGGCGGCAATCTCAAGCAGCGATGCAGCCAAAGTGAATGCCGACTGGCCTGTGGTGCCGGTGGTTTCTGAGCCTAAGCATCTGTTCAACGATCCCAATATCGATTTAATCGTGATACCCACGCCAAACGATACCCACTTCCCACTGGCTAAAGCCGCGCTCGACGCGGGTAAGCACGTGGTGGTGGATAAACCCTTCACCGTGACGTTGTCACAGGCGCGAGAACTGGACGCGCTTGCGCGCAGCCTCGGGCGGCTACTGTCGGTGTTTCATAACCGCCGCTGGGACAGTGATTTCCTCACCGTCAAAGCGCTGATCGCGGAAGGCACGCTTGGGGAAATCGCCTCGTTTGAATCCCACTTCGATCGTTTTCGCCCTCAGGTGCGCGACCGCTGGCGCGAGCAGGCGGGGCCGGGGAGCGGCATCTGGTACGATCTGGCTCCGCACCTGCTCGATCAGGCGGTGAATCTCTTTGGCCTGCCCGTGAGCATGACCGTCGATCTGGCGCAGCTCCGGCCCGGCGCGCAGACCACGGATTACTTTCATGCCATTCTTAGCTACCCGCAGCGCCGTGTCATTCTTCACGCCACTATGCTGGCGGCGGCGGAGTCTGCTCGCTATATCGTTCATGGCACGCGGGGAAGCTACGTTAAATTTGGTCTGGATCCGCAGGAAGAACGCCTCAAAAACGGCGAGCGGTTACCGCAGGAGGACTGGGGCTACGATATGCGCGATGGTGTGCTGAGCCGCGTGGAAGGGGAAGCGCTGGTGGAAGAGACCCTGCTGACGCTGCCCGGTAACTATCCGGCATATTACGCGGCCATCCGCGATGCGTTAAACGGTGACGGCGAGAATCCGGTGCCGGCGAGCCAGGCGATACAGATTATGGAGCTTATCGAGCTGGGAATGGAATCCGCCAAACATCGCGCAACGCTCTGTCTGGCATGATGTTTTGTTGGCCGGGCACGCGTCAACGCTGCCCGGCAGAGGGCTTACGCGTGCGCCACTTTATCGCGCAGCGCCTGCTTCTCTTCCTGCGTCAGGAAGGCCATTTCCAGTCCGTTAATCTGGGCCTGACGGATCTGGTCGCGGCTGAGGCCAGCCTGTGGGGCGGCGACCGAGTATTCGTGAATGATATCGACACCCTGTACCGCCGGGTCATCGGTGTTCAGCGAGGCCAGTACGCCGTGCTCAAGGAAGGTTTTCAGCGGATGGTGCGCCAGCGTCGCCACGGTGCTGGTCTGGATGTTGGACGTCAGACAGGATTCAATCCCGATGCGCTGCTCAGCAAGGAAATCCATCAGAGCACGGTCTTCAACGGCTTTCACACCATGACCAATACGCTCTGCGCCCAGCTCGCGAATAGCCTGCCAGATACTTTCCGGGCCCGCTGCTTCACCCGCGTGAACCGTAATGTGCCAGCCCGCATCGCGCGCACGGTTAAAGTGGGAGAGGAACAGGCTGCCGGGGAAGCCCAGCTCATCACCGGCCAGATCGATGGCGGTGATCTGGTCACGATGCGCCAGCAACGCGTCCAGTTCCTGCAGACAGGCGGCTTCCCCAAAGGTACGGCTCATGATGCCAATCAGACGAGCCTGAACATCAAAGGCTTTACAGCCTTCCTGGACGCCAGCAATAACGGCTTCAACCACACCGTCAACGGGCAGGCCGTGGGTCATGGCCATATAGCCCGGCGAAAAGCGCAGTTCGACATAGTGCAGGCCGTTGCGGGCGGCGTCTTCAATGTTTTCAAATGCCACACGGCGACAGGCGTCCAGCGAGGCCAGCATTTTCACCCCCCAGTCCAGTTTGCTCAGGAAGCTCACCAGGTCAGGTTCGTTTGAGGTGACCTGCACGTGCGGGATCAACGCGTCAAGCGTGTGGGCGGGAAGGGTTAAATTGTACTGGCGGCCAAGATCGAGGATGGTTTGGGCACGAATGTTACCGTCAAGGTGACGATGAATATCAGTTAATGGCAGGCGTGTATCAATCATGGTCGCACTCTTTTTCTGGTTAAAGTGCGACACATTATAAAAACAAAACGGGGTAAAAAGCTATTTGCGCAAGGGAAAATTCCGTTGCGCAAACAAATTACCGTAGAGATTGGATGCCGTTGATCAGCCGCTGAACGCCTTGCTCCAGCTTGCTGCGTGTACACCCGGCATTGAGGCGCACAAATCCTTTACCCTCTTCGCCATAGGTATATCCGGGCATGATGGCGACTTTTTGCTGCTCGATCAGCACCTTTTGCAGTGCGTGTTCATCAATAGCCAGTGGACGCAAGTCGATCCAGGCGAGATAGGTCGCGTCGGGCGGCTGCCAGCCTAAATTCGGAAATGCGCGGTGCAATTCCTGCGCGACATAGTGCAGGTTTTGCTCAAGATAGCTGCGCAACGCGTCAAGCCAGGGTTCACCCTGCTGGTACGCTGCAATGTGCGCGGTCAGGGCCAGCACCGAAGGGGAAGAGAGTCCATCCCGGCCTTTTAGCGCGCTGAGATAAGCCTCCCGGCTGAAATCGTCACCTATCAGGCCGTAAGCGCCGGTCAGTGCCGGAATGTTGAAGCTTTTCGAGCCTGAGGTCAGCAATGCCCATTTTCCGCGAGCGACTTCGTTCCACGGCGTATGACGATTTTCGCCCCAGACCATATCCATGTGGATTTCATCGCTGATCACCGCCACGTCATAGCGCGCGCAGAGATCAGCCATGTGGGCCAGCTCGTCGCGCGTCCACACCTTACCGGTCGGGTTCTGCGGGCTGCACAGCAGCAGTATTTTGTTTTGCGGCTGGGACAGCGCCGCTTCCAGCGCAGCCATATCGCCCTGCCAGCCCTCTGGCGTTTTTTGCATGGCGACAGGCACCACGCGGCGCTGGTTACCTTCAATTGCTTTATAAAACGCATCGTAGGCGGGGGTATGTACAACCACGCCGTCTCCGGCGTGAGACCAGATACGAATCAGCTCCGACACCATGTAAATGACCGACGGGCCATACACAAGGGTATCGATGTCGATCTGGCTGTTGAAACGCTGCCGGAACCAGTGAGCCACGGCGGCCAGAAATTCATCATTCTTCCAGCGGCTGTAGCCAAACACGCCATGGTTGATGCGCTGATGCAGTGCGTCGGTAATGCAGGGCGCCGTGGCGAAATCCATATCCGAGATGGTGAACGGCAGCAGGTCCGCGGCCCCGAAACGGTCGGCAACGTAATCCCACTGAGTACACCAGGTGCCGTGGCGATCCACGACGGTAGAAAAATCAAACATAACGTCGATCCTTAAAGTAAAACCCCCTCACGCAGAGGGGGTTGGCATTACGCTTCGACTGTCCGCATCAGGGTAGCCAGTTCGTCTTTCACGGACTGAACCTGCGGGCCGATAACCACCTGCAAATTGTGCTGATTTAACTGTACCACGCCAATCGCCCGGTTGGCTTTCAATGCGTTGGTGTCGACTTTGGACATATCCGCCACCGACAAACGCAGACGGGTGATGCAGTTATCCAACGAGGTGACGTTATCCGCACCGCCCAGCGCCGCCAGAATGGCAGGGGTGTTGTAGCCGGATTTGCCCACGGTGCCCGCGACCGCCTGTTCAACGCTGGTGGCGTTATCCGTATCGCGGCCCGGCGTTTTCAGGTTAAAGCGGGTGATGGCGAAGCGGAAGATACCGTAGTACACCGCAAACCAGATGGCTGCCACCACTGGTACCAGATACCACTTGGTGGACAGACCGTGCAGAATACCGAACACCACGAAATCAATAACGTTGCCGTCGGTGTTACCAATGGTCACGCCCAGCACGGCCATCACGGTGAAGCCAAGACCCGTCAGCACGGCGTGAATGAGATACAGCACCGGCGCGACGAACAGGAACAGGAATTCGAGTGGCTCGGTGGTACCACCAACAACACAGGCGATCACGCCGGAGATCAGCAGGCCTTTAATTTTATGACGATTTTCCGGGCGTGCACAGTGGTACATCGCCAGCGCAGCACCAGGCAGGCCGCCCAGGAAGGCAGGCATTTTACCCTGTGACAGGAAGCGCGTGGCGCTCTCAGAAAAACCGTGCGTCGTCGGGCAGCTCAGCTGCGCCTGGAAGATGGTCAGCGCGCCGCTAACGTCATGTCCGCACACGTCCATGGTGCCGCCCGCTTCGGTAAAGCGAATCAGAGCCACCAGGATGTGCTGCAGGCCAAACGGCAGCAGCAGGCGTTCACCGGTACCGAAGATCATCGGTCCAAAATCACCCGCGCCGTTAATGATGCGGCCAATGCCGGTGATGCCCATCGCGAAGACCGGCCAAATCAGCGGAATAATCAGGCCAAACAGACCCATGACGACGAGGGTGATAATCGGAACAAAGCGCGTACCGCCGAAGAACGCCAGGGCATCAGGCAGACGGATATTGTGGAAGCGTTCATGCAGCATCCAGATGATCACGCCCGCAATGACCGCACCGAGGATCCCGGTATCGATGGACTGAATGCCGATCACGCTCTGAATGTTGTTCGCTTTCAATACCGCAGCGTCGGTGGTAGGCAGAATGTCTTTTGCGGTCAGCCAGAAGTTAACCGCAAGGTTCATCACCGCATAGCCGACAAAGCCTGCGAATGCCGCAACGCCTTTATTTTCACGCGCCAGGCCGAGAGGGATGGCAATACAGAACATCACCGGCAGGAAGCTGAACGCGAAGGAGCCGACCTTGCTCATCCAGATGAAGATCGCCTGCAGCACAGGATTGCCAAGGAAGGGGATCAGCGTGATCACATCGTGACTGCTGAGCGAGCTGCCGATCCCGAGCATAATCCCGCAGAAAGACAGAAGTGCCACGGGCAGCATAAAGGTTTTACCCAGTTGCTGGAAAAATTCCCACAGCGATATTTTTTGTGCTGCTTTCGCCGTCATAAAACGACTCCTTAATGATAAAAATAAGATGACCTGCTTCAATGCTGCGAGAAGATAAAACGTTTTATCAAATTTTTGTGCGCGCTAAATCACATTCTCAGGCTTTAGCTGGTAGTATAAAGATAATGTATTGATAAAACGTTTTACCGATCTCATTTCAGGGAGTTTCGCCAACCCATGGCTGTAGCGAAAAAAGTCACCATCAACGATGTCGCGCTCGCGGCGGGCGTTTCCGTGAGTACCGTTTCACTGGTGCTGAGCGGGAAAGGTCGCATCTCGTCTGCGACGGGTCAGCGCGTCAACGAGGCCGTTGAGCAGCTCGGGTTTGTGCGTAACCGCCAGGCCTCGGCGCTGCGCGGAGGGCAAAGCGGGGTGATTGGTTTGATCGTGCGTGACCTGACCTCGCCGTTTTACGCCGAGTTGACCGCCGGGCTAACCGAAGCGCTTGAGGCGCAGGGGCGGATGGTCTTTTTGCTTCACGGCGGGCGCGAGCCAGAACAGCTGCTCTCCAGGCTCGACATGCTGCTGACCCAGGGCGTTGATGGCGTGATCGTCGCGGGCGCATCGGGCGTGGGCAGTGAATTGTGCGAGCGCGCCGCCGAAAAAGGCGTTCCGCTGGTGATTGCCTCGCGCGCAAGTTATCTCGATGAGGCGGATACGCTGCGCCCGGACAACATGCAGGCGGCACAAATGCTGACCGAACATCTTATTCGTCGTGGACACCAGCGTATCGCGTGGCTGGGCGGTAAAAGTTCGTCCCTGACGCGTGCCGAGCGGGTCGGCGGCTACTGCGCTACGCTCATCAAATACGGATTGCCGTTCCACAGCGAGTGGGTCGTGGAGTGCGAATCCAGCCAAAAGCGAGCGGCGGAAGCGATGGGGACGCTGCTGCGCAGTAACCCAACCATTAGCGCCGTGATTTGCTATAACGATGTGATTGCGATGGGTGCCTGGTTCGGCCTGATCCGCGCCGGTCGCCAGAGCGGTGAGGGCGGCGTTGAAACGTTCTTTGGGCATCAGGTGGCGCTGGGGGCCTTTGCGGATGTCGGGGAGAACGCACTCGACGATCTGCCGATTGTCTGGGCCACAACTCCTGCGCGTGAGATGGGGTATACCCTGGCGGACAGGATCATGCAGCGCATCGAAAATACCGATGTCCAGGCCGGACACCAGATTGTGGCGGCGCGACTGGTGACGGCGAAGTAGTTTCTGCAGCACTGCGCTTGCACGGCCCGGATCCACAGGCCTCATCCGGCAAGAAAAAACCCCTCATGCGAGGGGTTTTGACATTTACTGCTGCGGTACCGCCGGAGCGGGCGCTGGCGCAGCCGGTTCAGGTATACCCAGCGTCGGCATACCAAACATACCCACGAAGTCCTCCAGCGGCATTTTGTTGCCGTTGAGGGTGACCTGGCCGTTCGCGTACTGCAGGCTGGTGGAAATGGTATTGTCCTCCACCTTCGTGATACGGAACATCTGGCCCATTGCCGCCAGACCTTTCACCTGCTGGTTAGCCAGTTTGCCCGCATCGTCCTCGCCGTAGCCTTCGAGCTTCGCAATTTGCGTCATAAACTCGGTAGCCATATCCATCGGGATTGTCAGCTTGCTGTCGAGTGACTTCACGCTGCGATCCACTTCCTGCGCCAGCGTCTGTACTTCACCCGTCGCGGTGGCCGGATCTTTCAGGAACAGTGACAGATTGAAGTTGGTCTCGCCTTTGCCATTTTTCCAGCTCAGCGGCGCAACGGTGATTACCGGTTCGCCTTTCAGCAGGATCGGCAGGTTATTAAACAGCACCGCCATCGCCTGCTGCTGGTAAGCCTGCGGATTCTGTTGCAGCGCAGCATCGCTCAGCAGGGCCTGGCTCTCTTTGCTGTATTTCTGGCTAAATTCGTGCCACGCCTGACCGTTAATATTGCCGATTTTCAGCGACAGTTTTCCGGTACCCAGGTCCTGATTCTGCACTTTCAGGCTTTTCAGGCTATAGTCCAGCTGCGTATTGATGCTTTTGCCGTCTTTAGACACGTCGGATTTGCCGTCCAGATCCATGCCTTCCAGCACGGCCATCTCTTTGCCTTCAACCGCAATGGCGATTTTATCAAGGCTCAGTTTCTGGTCGCCAATGCGCTCATCAAAATCGGTCATCCGGCTGTTGCCGCTGGCTTTCAGGTTATTGAAAGTAAGCTGGACCTTCTGGTTGTATTCATTGACGGAATTCACCAGGCCGCTTTCTGCATCCCCGGTCAGGGAAACATTCTTACCGTCACGATCGGCATCAAGCTGGAAATTACCGCCGCTAAAGGCAACTTTATCGGTGCCTTTTTCATAGTTCAGCGCTTTCAGGTCGATATCGGAGTGGGTGTCTCCGGCATAGCTGATGCGTGTATTGATCTCAAACGGAGAGGTGTTTTTCGCCATATCAAACAGCGGTTTCGTCACCTCATTATTGACCAGCACGGTTCGTGCTGATGCCATGGATGGGATCAGATTAAACGTCTTTAACTGCGCCAGCGGGAAGGGACCATGGCTGACCACTTCGTCCAGCACGACGCTTTGACCCGGTTTCAGCCAGGCGTTCTGGTTACCGGCAACCGGCTTCACGACCACCTGCATATGGCTGGTAAAGACGCCACGCTTATAGTCCTGATAGCTCAGCTCCAGGCCTGCCTCCGGCGCGCTGCGCTTAATCTCGCTGTTTGCCTGGGCCATCATCTCTGCCAGACGGCTTTCCAGTTGTTTCCCGGTATACCAGGAAGCTCCCGTCCAGATCACGCCTAAAGCTACAATCACTCCTACCGCTACGACCGATTTTTTCATTGCGATTATCCCTAAAATGAAACCAGGCGGTGAAAACCGCCTGGTGATACAACGCCTGTTACTAGCTTAGCAAGAGTTGTTAAAAAATTCAGTAAGTCCCTAAAGCTTATTGAAAACGCGCGCCAGACGGCCCTTACCGCTAATGCTTACCGGAGACTCGTTTGCCGCCACGAAGGCCGACTCGCCGGGTTTCAGCACCAGACGCTGCTCGCCTTTATGCAGCGTCGCTTCGCCTTCCACACAGAACAGGATCGCCGCGCTCTCTTGCGCAATGGCAGTTTCGTCTGCGCTAAGATCGTGCAGGGAGAACGCAAAATCGTCTACCGGGATTGGGAAGTCCAGCTCTGCGCCATTCTTCACCGGCTGGGTCAGCAGCTCGGCGGCGGGTTTCGCCACAAATTTAACGTTGGCAACCAGTTCCGGAATGTCGATGTATTTTGGCGTCAGGCCGGCGCGCAGCACGTTATCCGAGTTCGCCATTACCTCCAGCGCCACACCCTGCAGGTAGGCGTGTGGGGTTTCGGCAAAAAGGAACATCGCTTCGCCCGGATTGAGCTTCACCACGTTCAGCAGCAGCGGAGAGAACAGGCCGCTGTCGTCCGGGTAGAATTCTGAAATAAAGCGGATGGTGTCCCACGGCTCGCCCTGCTGGTCGTTCAGCGCGGCTTTGAGGATCGCCAGCGCGTGCGATTTCTCCTCACCCTGCATGTTGAGCAGGCTGGCAAACAGCTGGCTCAGGCCTTCCGCGTTTGGGTTTTCAAGGAAATGCGCAATGGCGTTGTTGGCGCCCGCGACGGGTTGCAGCAGAGAGATAATCTCTGAAAACTCGCGGAAGGCATTCATCGCCAGGAAAGGGGTAAGGGCGAAAACCAGCTCCGGCTTGTGGTTAGGATCTTTGTAATTACGCTCGGCGGCGTCCAGCGGAATACCTGCCGCGTTCTCTTTCGCAAAACCGATTTCGGAGGCTTTCTTGTTCGGGTGAACCTGAATGGAAAGCGGCTGGTCGGCGCACAGTACCTTAAACAGGAACGGCAGTTCGCCAAAACGGCTGGCAACTTTATCGCCAAGGAGGGCCGTTTTATCGGCGTCGATGGCGTCACGCAGGCTGCGCACCTGACCGTTGGCGTCCTCGATTTTTGAGCTGCTCTTCGGGTGTGCGCCCATCCACAGCTCTGCCATCGGCAGTTGGTCTGGATTCGCGATACCGTAGAGATCCGTTAACGCAGTTTTACTTCCCCAGGCATAGTTTTGCACTGAGTTGATGAGTTTTTGCATTATCAAGCCCTGATTCAAATGTGGAATTAACTGCGGGTATTAAAGCAATAAACCGCCCCGAAGTAACCTGCGGATGTAAAAAGTCGTACTAGTCTCAGTTTTTGTTAAAAAATTGTGTAGGATAAGCTAACTCGCTTTTAAGCCGGGCAGCGGAACATCTGCCCTACATAATCAGACCCAAGCAGTAAGTGAGAGAACAATGTCGAACAAACCCTTCCAGTATCAGGATCCTTTCCCGCTCAGCAAGGATCAAACCGAGTATTACCTGCTTACCCGCGATTACGTTTCCGTCTCAGAGTTTGAAGGCCAGGCGATCCTCAAAGTGGATCCGCAGGCGCTGACCTTGCTGGCGCAGCAGGCGTTTCACGATGCCTCTTTTATGCTTCGCCCCGCGCATCAGCAGCAGGTTGCCGATATCCTGAGCGACCCGGAGGCCAGCGAAAACGATAAATACGTTGCGCTGCAGTTCCTGCGAAACTCCGATATTGCGGCCAAAGGCATTCTGCCTACCTGTCAGGATACCGGCACTGCCATTATCACCGGTAAGAAAGGCCAGCGCGTCTGGACCGGTGGCGGCGACGAAGCCGCGCTGGCGCGTGGTGTGTATAACACCTATACCGAAGACAACCTGCGCTACTCGCAAAACGCCGCGCTTGATATGTATAAAGAGGTCAACACCGGCACCAACCTGCCCGCACAGATTGACCTCTACAGCGTTGACGGTGATGAGTATAAATTCCTCTGCATCGCCAAAGGCGGCGGTTCAGCCAACAAAACCTACCTCTACCAGGAGACCAAAGCGCTGCTTACCCCAGGCAAGCTGAAAAACTATCTGGTCGAGAAAATGCGTACCCTCGGCACGGCGGCCTGCCCGCCGTACCACATCGCCTTCGTGATTGGCGGGACGTCAGCCGAGAGCACGCTCAAAACTGTTAAGCTGGCGTCGACGAAATACTACGACGGCCTGCCGACCGAAGGGAACGAGCATGGTCAGGCGTTCCGCGATGTGCAGCTCGAACAGGAACTGCTGACGGAAGCGCAGAATCTGGGGCTGGGCGCGCAGTTTGGCGGGAAATACTTTGCCCACGATATTCGCGTGATTCGTCTGCCGCGCCACGGCGCATCCTGCCCGGTGGGAATGGGCGTCTCCTGCTCGGCGGATCGTAACATCAAAGCGAAGATCAATCGCGACGGCATCTGGATCGAAAAACTGGAGAATAATCCGGGTAAATATATCCCTGAATCGCTGCGTAAGGCGGGCGAGGGGGAAGCGGTTCACGTGGACCTGAACCGTCCGATGAGCGAGATTCTGGCGCAACTGTCTCAGTATCCGGTCTCAACGCGCCTCTCCCTGAACGGAACGATCATCGTTGGACGTGACATCGCCCACGCGAAGCTCAAAGAGCGGCTGGATAACGGCGAAGGGTTGCCGCAGTACATTAAAGACCATCCAATCTACTACGCCGGTCCGGCGAAAACGCCAGAAGGCTATGCGTCCGGCTCCTTAGGCCCAACCACGGCGGGCCGTATGGACTCGTATGTCGATCAGCTGCAGGCCAACGGCGGGAGCATGATCATGCTCGCCAAAGGCAACCGCAGCCAGCAGGTGACCGATGCCTGCCACAAGCACGGTGGCTTCTACCTCGGGAGCATCGGCGGCCCGGCAGCCGTGCTGGCGCAGGGCAGCATTAAGAGCCTGGAGTGTGTGGAGTACCCGGAACTGGGTATGGAAGCGATCTGGAAAATTGAAGTGGAAGATTTCCCGGCGTTCATCCTGGTGGATGACAAGGGCAATGACTTCTTCAAACAGATCCAGTCTTCCCAGTGTTCGGCGTGTGTGAAGTAGTCTGACTACATTACCCGGCCTACATTCTCGTGGGTCGGGTAAGGCGAAGCCGCCACCCGACATCAAAAAGAGCGCACAAAGCGCCATAACGTTTCTCAGAAGTCATCAATACTTATCTCTTAAGCATGTGAGCAATCCCATCTTGATAATCAAGGAGAAAGTAATGACAACGCATCGCCGCGAGAAAGATTCGATGGGCGCAATCGACGTCCCGGCTGACAAGCTATGGGGCGCGCAGACCCAGCGTTCGCTTGAGCATTTCCGCATTTCAACCGAGAAAATGCCCGTCTCGCTGATCCAGGCGCTGGCGCTGACCAAGCGTGCAGCAGCCAAAGTTAATCAGGATTTAGGCCTGCTGGAGGCCCAGAAAGCCCGCGCCATCATTGACGCCGCAGATGAAGTGCTGAAGGGGCAACATCCCGACGAATTCCCGCTTGCCATCTGGCAGACCGGTTCGGGCACCCAGAGCAACATGAACATGAACGAAGTGCTGGCGAACCGGGCAAGCGAACTGCTGGGCGGCGTTCGCGGGATGGAGCGCAAGGTTCACCCGAACGACGACGTCAATAAAAGCCAGAGTTCCAACGATGTCTTCCCGACGGCGATGCACGTGGCCGCGGTGATCGCCCTTCGCGAGCAGCTGATCCCGCAGCTGAATGTGCTCAAAACCACTCTCCACGAAAAAGCGCAGGCGTTCCGCAATATCGTCAAAATTGGCCGTACGCACCTGCAGGATGCCACGCCGTTGACCCTCGGCCAGGAGATCTCGGGCTGGGTGGCGATGCTTGAGCACAATCTCAAGCACATCGAATACAGCCTGCCGCATCTGTCGGAGCTGGCATTAGGCGGCACGGCGGTGGGCACAGGACTCAATACCCATCCGGAGTATGCGGTACGCGTGGCAGAGGAGCTGGCGGCCATCACCGGGCAGGCGTTTGTCACCGCGCCGAATAAGTTCGAAGCGCTGGCGACCTGCGATGCACTGGTTCATACCCATGGCGCACTAAAAGGGCTGGCGGCATCGCTGATGAAAATTGCCAACGACGTGCGCTGGCTGGCATCAGGCCCACGCTGCGGTATCGGTGAGATCGCTATTCCGGAAAACGAACCGGGCAGCTCAATCATGCCGGGCAAGGTGAACCCAACCCAGTGTGAAGCCATGACCATGCTCTGCTGTCAGGTGATGGGCAACGACGTGGCCGTCAACATGGGCGGCGCATCCGGTAACTTCGAGCTGAACGTCTATCGCCCGATGGTGATCCATAATCTGCTGCAATCCGTACGTTTGCTAGCGGACGGCATGGAGAGCTTCAATGAGCACTGCGCGGTGGGTATCGAGCCGAATCGCGAGCGCATCGGCCAGCTGCTCAATGAGTCGTTAATGCTGGTTACGGCGCTCAACACCCATATCGGCTATGACAAAGCGGCTGAAATCGCCAAAAAAGCCCACAAAGAGGGGCTGACCCTGAAAGCTGCGGCGCTGGCGCTGGGTTACCTGACGGACGCCGAGTTTGACAGCTGGGTCCGTCCGGAAGAGATGGTCGGCAGCATGAAGTAATCACGTCGCCACATACAGGTGCAGCCGTGGAATGATCAGCTGCAGCGGCTGCGCCTGCGGTTTATAGCGATGCTGAACGTTGTCGGCATCGTAGTTCAACAGTTCGCCAATGTCCGGCACCACCGCCCCCTGCTCACTATCGTAAAGCGCGATCAGCGGCGTTGGGCAGGCGTACTGCACCTGCTTTTGTTGCCCCGAATACCAGACGCGGGCGATAGGTTGCACCTTCACCGGACGCTTTATCTTAAGACGCGTATCTGCCGGTAATGAGGCGATGCTGTGATACTCCTGCTCCAGGCGTTCTATCCACTGCTCGCGCGACCAGGGAGCGACCGTGCGCGGGGCTTTCAGGCTCTTCTCCAGCATGTCCAGCACCTCGTTACGGGTGAAGTTTTTAATGATGTGCTTGTTGGCCCAGCCAAAGCGGAGCGTGGCGGGGTGGCGCAGCGCCGTGAGCGTACGGTACGCATTCAGGGTAATTAATCCCGGTAGCTGGCGGTGAACCCATTCGAAGCGGGCGGCGGGTGCCAGCCCGGACTCCACGGTCACGATTTTCTCAAAGGCGTTTTTCAGGGCATTGATGCGCTGAATGTGCGCCTCCAGCGCTTCACGCGTGGTGGTATCCGTTTGCAGACAGATCACGCCCGGCAGGCGCACGGCCGCCTTGCTGCTGCGCTGCTCGGATTGTTGCTGGATAAACAGGCGGCGATAGTGCTGAAGCGCGAGCGTCAGCGCACTTTTGCCGACGTGCTGTGTCACCTCAATGGTTTGCAGCGGGTCGTGTTCCGCCCCTTTTGCCACATCGGGAAGCGAAAACACGCGCGCCGCCAGCAGGCGACACGCCTGTAAATGTTCCGTCAACGTCAGCAGTTCATGCTCAATACTTCGGAACGTGGCATTGAGCCGTTCGATGAGATCGTAAGTCGCCATAATCACTCTCATTAGTTACAACATACTTATGGTATAGCACAGCACGCCCGGTCAGGCCAGCGTGCGGTTTAGGTCAGGCAGGGACAGGAAGGGGGATAGTATGGTACACCGGCCAGCTAAAGCAGAAGCGCGCGCCGCCGAGGGGGCTGTCATCGCAACGCACCGTGCCGCCCATCGCCTGCGCAATAGAGTGCACAATCGCCAGCCCCAGACCGCAGCCGCCCGTGGCGCGATCGCGACTCGGATCGAGACGGACAAAGGGTTCAAAGACGTTTTCGCGCTCATCGGGGGCAATGCCAGGCCCATCGTCCTCAACCGTCAGGCTCGCCTGGTTGCCCTGCAGATCTAAACTGATTTGCAGAGTGTGCTCGCTGTAGCGCAGCGCGTTATTCATCAGGTTATCCAGCACGCGCTCCATCAAGCGCATGTCCAGCGCACCATAATCGCCTGGCGTGACGGCGGTTAACAGTGCGCGCTGGGGATTCACGCTCTGCACATCATCAATATGCGTTTGCAGCCAGACGGGCAGGTCCGGCGTAGTGAGGTGCAGTTCGTTTTGCGGACGGTCGAGCCGGGCATAAGTGAGCAGTTCCTCTATCAGCGCTTCAAGCTGGCCGATGTCGCGGTTAAGCGCCAGGGACTCCGCCTCGGTGAGGTTTTCGCTCATCTCCAGCCGGTAACGCAGGCGGACCAGCGGCGTGCGTAACTCGTGAGCAATGCCGTCGATAAGCTGCTTTTTACTCGCAATCAGCGCGTTAATGTTATCGGCCATCTGGTTAAAGGCGATCCCGAGGCGATCGAAGCTGGAGCCGCTGTCGAAGTGAATGCGCTCGGTAAAATGCCCCTCGCCAAAACGCTGCGCGGCGGTTTCAAGCTTTAGCATGTCCTGCCAGTGCGGACGCATCCAGATAAAGACCGGGAAGGCCAGCGAGATGGCAATGAACGCCAGCAGCGCCATGTCCAGCAGCCGCATCTGGTGCAAAAAATAGAGATAGGGAACCGGGCCAACGGCCAGTACGTAATGGCTGCGCGGAATGCGCTGAATGAAAGTGTACTTTTCATCAAGCGCCACGATATCGCCATCCCGCAGGCGCTGGAGGGCTGGAGCGTCTAAATCAAAATTCTTCAGCGGCTCAATGCGTAAATCAAACGACAAATTGAGATCCAGCTCTTTCAGGGTTTTCGCCCAGTCGCGAGGGGGGATTTCACGCAATTCACTTCGCATGAGGTAAAGCGAACTTTTCATTAAATCGTCCAGCGACTGTCGGCCAGCGCGTTCAGCGGTGAACTTATACACCAGCCCGACCAGCATGGTCATGACCAGGAAGCAGACAAACAGCAGCAGATAAAACTGCACAAAAAGCTTTTTCATTAATGGCACACCACCGAGAAGACGCAGATCCAGCAACCTGTGTGCTGCTATGAAAGCAGGCTTTGCGCCTGCTGACAACATTTCTGGTCTCCCTGTACCCGAAGACTACGCCTCTCTTGCACTGTGCGTTTGCACCGGGATAAGGCGATTAATGTCTGTTCCGGTTCGCGCCCATAATTAATGGATTCGTCGCAAATCCATGCGGACATTTTCGTGCGTTGCAATGCATCGCATAAGAGCATATTTCTTCGTGCTGATTTTTATTGAACGGACACGCCATCTTGTCTTTGATTTCATTCCACAGCATTTCGTTATAAGGAGACACGTTGTATAAGGAGATAGGGCTATAAATTCCATTGATGAACACACCCTTTTTTGTTGGGTATATTCTGTCCCCTGGGTACAAATACACATCACTTTCGTACCATATGATCAGCTTCAGAAACTTAAGTCCCAAAATGCTCGAATAAACAATTCCCGTATTCGGACAAATGATTGAGCTGATTACTCTCCATGACATCGCTTTACCTCTACCATTAAAAAATTTTGAGCTTATAAGGTTTAGCATGCGATCCAGATTTCGGCAATTATATAAGTTGTTGAAAATGATCACTATTTTTTAATTTTACGGCGGTTGTCCTTTGTTTTCATAGGGATAACAATAAAGCCAGGTTTAAGTGCTTACAAAAATTTAACGATTTTATGAATTGAATGCCTGAATTTTGATCGATAAATTTGAAAAGCGAATGCAAAATATATTCTTTGCTAAAACATCAATTCATTAGATATTCTTTCGCTTGCGTTAAGGAGCATGCGGATAATAGACAGGTATTGTTACTTCTGTTGCGGTTTTGCCGAGGTAATATAGGTTGGCTTTAGGACTAATCTTACCGTGAAGTGATGGTTTCGCGCGGAAATATTTTGCCTTGCGGAGCATGAAAACCGGTTTTCTTGAACATGCTGGCCTGTGCGAGACAGCCTGATTAAGAGATGAAAACTGCAAATGCGCATTCAAAATGCGTAGATTCTGAATGCGCTGAAATAAGCGGGATCAGGTTTCCCAGGCATGCGGGGCAAAAAGATAGCCCTTATTGCGCACGGTTTTAATGCGGTACGGCTCAGTGGCGTTATCCAGCAACTTCTTACGCAGGCGTGAAATGGCCACGTCCACGCTGCGGTCCATTCCGTCGTAACTGACGCCGCGTAGGTTTTTGAGCAACGCATCGCGGTCCATGATCTGTCCGGCGTGAGTCGCCAGCTCCCAGAGCAGGTCAAAATCTGCGGTTGAAAGGGCGATTGGCTCTCCGGAAAGCAGCACCTGACGATTGACGGGATCGATAGAGAGCGTGCCGAATCGCATCGCCTTATGCGGCGCCAGGGAAGAGGCAGGCGCTTCGCGTTCATTGCTGGCTCGCTGGCGAAGATGAAGGCGCAGGCGCGCGAGCAGCACGGCTGGCGGCGTCGTTTTGAGGATATAGTCATTAGCCCCCATCTCCAGCGACAAAATGTGGTTCATGTCGCTGTCGAGCGAGGTCAGCAAGACGATAGGGCCGTCCCATTGCGCACGCAGATCCCGGCACAGCGTCATGCCGTCCTTGCCGGGGAGCATGATGTCCAGCAGCACTAAATCGGGGTTTTCTCGCAAGATCACCTCTTCGGCGCGGTCGCCGCGAGGCTCAACAATGACATCCATATCATGTTTACCCAGATAAGCGGCAATCAGTTGCCCGACTTCGGGTTCATCCTCTACATAAACGATCTTATTCATACTGCGTCTGTTATCGCGAAAAAAGCCAACATACACCTCACAACCTTAACCTTCCATATACTCTTTCACTATTAACGCCAGTTTCGTTATTCTGGCTGACATTGTTACTTGATTGTTATAGGAAAAAGTATGGGGCTGGTGATGAAGGCTGCGCTGGGCGCGCTGGTGGTGTTATTGATTGGTGTGCTGGCAAAAACGAAGAATTACTATATTGCCGGGTTAATTCCCCTGTTTCCGACCTTTGCGCTGATCGCGCACTATATCGTCGCCACCGAGCGGGGCAATGACGCGCTGCGCAGTACTATTGTTTTTGGGATGTGGTCGATTATCCCTTATTTCCTCTACCTACTGTCGCTGTGGTATTTCACTGGCTTTCTTCGTCTTCCTCTGGCGCTGAGCGGGGCAGTGGTATGCTGGGCGCTCAGCGCCTGGGTGCTGATCTTCTTCTGGAGCCGCTTCCACTAGCGTAGCGGGCGTCCACCGTCCACGGCGAAGGTTCTCCCAGTGACGTAGCAGCTGGTGAGCAGATAATCGATAAGGTCGATGATCTCTTTTTCACCCGGCGCAATTTTCATCAGCGACTTGTTTAGCGCCTGCTGGCGGTACTCGGCGTCGTCACCCTCATTGAACAAAATCATCGACGGGGCGATGGCGTTAACTTTGACTTCGGGGGCCAGCTTGCGGGCAAACGAACGCGTCATGTTATCCAGCGCCGCCTTGCTTGCCGCGTAGGCAATATGCTTGTCGCTACCACGCTCTACGACGTAATCGGTGAAGTGGATAATGTCGCCCGCGGCATGACCGTGGCCGCGCAGTAAATCCTGCAACGTGTGGTTGAGCAGATACGGCGCGTTGACGTGGATTTGCATCATGCAGGCGAGCGTGTCGCTGAGCGATGTACCGGGCTTTTCGGCAAGCCAGGCGCTGGCGTTATGAATGATGGCGCGCAGACCCTGAGTGGTTGCTTTCACCGTCTGAGCAAAGGCCAGTATTCCCTCGTCGGTCGAGAAATCTGCCTGGATGCAAATTGCCCCGGCTTTTCTCAGCTCCTCAATCGAGGGATATTCGTTACGGTAGCTCACGATCACCGGCTGGTGGAGGTTCAGGAAATGATGGGCGAGGGCGAGGCCGATGCGACGGCCTGCGCCGGTAATCAGTATTGGGCGATGCGGTGTTTGTCCCATCGTGTTCTCCTTTACAGTTCAACAACGGGACAAACAGCGTTATCCCATTAACATCCACGTTGCCGGTACGGCGGCCATTAACAGCAGCCCGATCAGCACCATCTCGCGACGTTTGAGCGCATTATCGAGCTGATGGGTACTACGCGCGTAGATAAACACCAGCAGACCCGGCGCATACAGCACCACCGACAGCAGCAGGTGCATAGGACCGGAAGCATACAACAGCCACAGGCCGTAGAGACAGGCTCCGACACCTACCGCATAGTGAGCCGGACGGCTGGCAATTTTCAACAAATACGCACCCACTAAGAAATAGGGTACCAGAATCATTTCAGAGGCGATGGTCAGCAGTGTGTTATAGTCTGAACCTGTGAGCCAGATCAGCACCAGACAGACCTGCACGCTAATGTTTGTCAGCCAAAGCGATGCCGATGGCGCATTGTTTTTATTCTGGCGGGCAAAAAGACGCGGGAAGGCTTTGTGCGTTGCGGCCAGGAACGGCACTTCTGCCGCCATAATCGTCCAGCTCAAATATGCCCCGCAGACCGAGACAATCAGCCCGGCTGCGATGACCACATCACCCCATGGACCGAGCATTTTGACCATCAGGCCCGCCATCGACGGATTACGCATCCCGGCCAGTTCCGGGCGAGCAACCACGCCAAGCGACAGGAGCGTTACCAGAAGATAGACGCCCAACGCTGCCAGTACGGCCAGCAGGGTAGCACGGCCAACATCGCGCTTATTCCGCGCCCGCGCAGAGACCACCACCGCACCTTCAACACCGATAAACACCCACAGGGTAATCAGCATGGTGTTTTTCACCTGCTCCCAGACGGGCACGCCGAGCGCAACGCCGGAGAAATCGAGCGTGAAAACGTCCAGACGAAACGCGATAAACGCCAGGACAACAAACAGGCCAAGCGGCACCAGCTTCGCCAGCGTCGCGACCAGGTTGATGCTGGCCGCGGTCTGAACGCCGCGCAGTACCAGCCAGTGGACCACCCACAGCAGAACCGAGGCACCGACTATGGATTGCCAGGTGTTCCCGTCGCCGAACAGACGCAGTTCTGGCGTGTCGGTAAAGAAACTGAGGGCAGAGAAGACAATCACCAGATAGGAGACGTTAGCGATGACCGCACACAGCCAGTAGCCCCATGCGGAACAGAAGCCAATCAGCTCCCCAAAGCCTTCGCGTGCATAGGTGAATATCCCGCCGTCCAGGTCCGGTCGGATACGCGTCAGCAGCAGCATGGCAAAGGCCAGCAATAATATCCCGACCCCGGTGATGCCCCAGCCAATCAACAGTGCCGCAGGGCCTGCGACCGCCGCCATATTCTGCGGCAAACTGAATACGCCCGCGCCCAGCATTGAGCTCAATACGAGTGCAGTTAAAGCACTCAGGCCTAGTTTCTTTTCCATTGGCTTCCTGTTATGAAAGGTCCAAATCCAGAATAATTATTTCGCTAAGGCGCATAAAAATGGTGGATCACACTAAGGCGCGGGATTTTACGGAGTGTCACGAATGCATGCAATGATGTGCGGCAGAAATTCTAAAAAAAGTAACAAAAAAGGCGGCCAGCGCCGCCTTTGCTAAACCCTTTACTTACTTGTACAGGTCGGCGCTGATGGTCACGTTGTTACCACGTTCCTGCCACTGGCGGGTGATGTGGTAATACTTGGCCCCTTTCTTCGCGGCACGCTTCGCCACCTGATAAGAGACTTCCGTACCGTTGCCGTAGTTGCCGGTAAACTTGATGCTGTCGAACGGTACCATCTGCGCAGCAGTGGCGTTGTTCAGCTCTTCAATTTTTGTTCCATCCGGCAGCGTGACAGCGTAACGTCCACCTTTAGTGGTTTGCGTTTCAAAGAAGCGACCCACTTCAGCGCTTGGGGCTGCAGAGGTAGCAACGCCCGGGATTTCGACTTTCTTCGCCTCTTCGCCGCCTTTCGCCAGCGCTGCGCGACCGGCGTCAGAATCAGCAGGGATGGCATCCGGGCTTTGCAGTACGCGTTTTTTCGCATCTTGTTTATAGATGAACGCGGTGATGCGCTGGTTGCCGCCCTGGTTGGCATCGACCTGACGCACGATGTAGAACGCGTAAGCCCCTTTCGCTTTCGCCGCTTTGGTGATGACATCATTCACCTCAGGCTGGCTGCGATAGAAGCCCTGAACGGTAACGGTGTCGTAAGGCTCAAGCTCAATCGCCTGATCTTTTGGCAGTTCTACGATACCGTTAATGACGCGGTTTGTCGGCGCGTCCGCTTTCGGGGCATTTTCTTTGAACAGCGCAATGGTCACGCGCTGGTTGCCGCTGTTGCCCTGATCGGATTGATCAAGGACGTAAAACGAGGCTGCGCCTTTTTTATCGGCGGCTTTTGATGCGGCGGCAACGGCGTCGCCAATGGAGTTGTAACGACCCACAATGACCGTCTGGTCAAAAGGTTTTAACGCTGCCGCTTGCTCCGGCGTTAACTCTGTCGCGGCATTCGCAGACAGGGCGGTCGCAGAAAGAAGTGCGGACGCCAGGAGTGTGTTCTTAAGCTTCATAAAAATAATCCTTCGCCTTGCGCAAACCATGTACTGGTATTGTTGTTAATTTGAGACGGTCCCGATTATGGCATTTAAAACCCGTCGCTGTCTGCGCCATTTTTCACAGCCTGTGCTCACGGCGTGACCCAATTCGATAGCATTTAGTGATATGTTGAAAAAACAGACGTTTGACAAGCAAAACTGATGAAGCATATGACTTTTACAAGTTAATTTAATGTTAATAAGTTGTTCTCTTATGGCGCTATATCATGTTTTTACCGCTTCGCTTGCGCGATTTATCGGTCTTCGCGATGAATTTAAGGTAAATATCCCTGTCAGTGACGCCGATCGCTTATTTTTGACAGATAAAATAAGAAATAGTGTTTTATGGCGGTAGATCACAGGCGCTATTTTCAGTAGGTTATAGAAAGTTTGTTACTGTTTTATTTTCCGGGGTGACTCATTTTTCGACGCTATGTCGGTGGCGAAAAATGATACAAGCCGCGGTCATTTATCGACAAACCATCATCAATAACCGATGGAAGGGAAAACTATGCGTATTGGGGTACCAAAAGAACGGTTAGCCAATGAGACCCGCGTAGCGGCAACACCGAAGACGGTGGAGCAACTGCTTAAACTGGGTTTTACCGTCGCGGTTGAACGCGGCGCGGGCAAGCTGGCAAGTTTCGATGACGAGGCCTTTATTCAGGCTGGCGCAGAAGTCGTAGACGGCGCGGAAGTCTGGCAATCACCAATCATTCTCAAGGTGAATGCGCCTGAAGAGAGTGAGATCGGGCTGCTTAACGCGGGCACGACGCTGGTGAGCTTCCTCTGGCCTGCTCAGAATCCGGAACTGATGGAGAAACTGGCCGCACGCGGTGTGACCGTAATGGCGATGGACTCTGTGCCACGCATCTCACGTGCGCAGTCGCTGGATGCCTTAAGTTCGATGGCCAACATCGCCGGTTACCGCGCGATCGTCGAAGCCGCTCACGAATTTGGTCGCTTCTTTACCGGTCAGATCACCGCTGCGGGCAAAGTGCCGCCAGCAAAAGTGATGGTGATAGGTGCGGGCGTGGCGGGCCTGGCGGCAATCGGGGCAGCCAACAGCCTCGGCGCTATCGTCCGTGCGTTTGATACCCGTCCGGAAGTGAAAGAACAGGTACAAAGTATGGGTGCCGAATTCCTTGAGCTGGACTTCAAGGAAGAGGCGGGCAGCGGTGACGGCTACGCGAAGGTAATGTCCGAAGCCTTTATCAAGGCGGAAATGGCGCTCTTTGCCGCGCAGGCAAAAGAGGTCGATATTATCGTCACCACCGCGCTGATTCCGGGTAAACCAGCACCGAAGCTGATCACCCGTGAAATGGTCGACAGCATGAACCCGGGCAGCGTGATCGTCGATCTGGCCGCGCAGAACGGCGGGAACTGTGAATACACCGTGCCGAATCAGGTCATCACCACGGCCAACGGCGTGAAGGTGATCGGCTATACCGATCTGCCGGGCCGACTGCCAACGCAGTCTTCCCAGCTTTACGGCACCAACCTCGTTAACCTGCTGAAGCTGCTCTGCAAAGAGAAAGACGGCAACATCACCGTTGATTTCGACGATGTGGTGGTGCGCGGCGTCACGGTGGTACGCGACGGTGAAATCACCTGGCCTGCACCACCGATTCAGGTTTCCGCCCAGCCTCAGGCCGCCCCTAAAGCCGCGCCTGAGCCTGTAGAGCCCGCAAAACCGGCCTCGCCGTGGCGCAAATACGCGATCATGGCGCTGGTGATTATTCTGTTTGGCTGGCTGGCCGACGTTGCGCCGAAAGAGTTCCTCGGCCACTTCACCGTCTTCGCGCTCTCCTGCGTGGTGGGTTACTACGTGGTGTGGAACGTCTCCCATGCGCTGCATACGCCGCTGATGTCCGTTACCAACGCCATCTCGGGGATCATTGTGGTGGGGGCATTACTGCAAATTGGTCACGGCGGCTGGATCAGCTTCCTGAGCTTTATCGCGGTGCTGATCGCCAGTATCAATATTTTCGGTGGTTTCACCGTCACTCAGCGCATGCTGAAAATGTTTCGTAAAGGCTAAGGGGTAGCATATGTCTGGAGGATTAGTAACAGCCGCATACATTGTTGCTGCAATCCTGTTTATTTTCAGTCTGGCGGGGCTTTCCAAACACGAAACCTCTCAGCAGGGAAATAATTTTGGTATCGCCGGGATGGCGATTGCGCTGATTGCCACCATCTTCGGGCCGGATACCGGCAACGTTGCGTGGATCCTGGTGGCGATGATCATCGGCGGGGCGATTGGTATTCGCCTGGCAAAACGCGTTGAAATGACCGAAATGCCAGAGCTGGTGGCGATCCTGCACAGCTTTGTCGGGCTGGCGGCGGTGCTGGTGGGCTTCAACAGCTACCTGTATCACGAACCGGGGATGGAGCCGATTCTGGTAAACATTCACCTGACAGAAGTGTTCCTTGGGATCTTCATCGGTGCGGTCACCTTTACCGGTTCAATTGTGGCCTTTGGCAAACTGCGCGGCAAAATTTCCTCAAAACCGCTGATGTTGCCTAACCGTCACAAACTGAACCTGGCGGCGCTGGTCGTATCCTTTGTGTTGCTGCTGATCTTCGTGCAGACCGAAAGCGTGGGCGTGCAGGTTCTGGCGCTGCTGGTGATGACTATCATCGCACTGGCGTTTGGCTGGCATCTGGTGGCCTCCATCGGCGGGGCAGATATGCCGGTCGTGGTATCGATGCTGAACTCCTATTCGGGCTGGGCAGCGGCAGCGGCGGGCTTTATGTTAAGCAACGACCTGCTGATCGTCACCGGTGCGCTGGTGGGTTCTTCCGGTGCGATCCTGTCCTACATCATGTGTAAAGCGATGAACCGCTCGTTTATCAGCGTCATCGCGGGTGGCTTTGGTACTGACGGTTCTTCTACCGGTTCTGATGAAGAAGTGGGCGAGCACCGCGAGATTACCGCAGAAGACACCGCAGAGATGCTGAAAAACGCCCATTCGGTGATCATCACCCCGGGCTACGGCATGGCGGTTGCACAGGCGCAGTACCCGGTGGCGGAAATTACCGAGAGGCTGCGCGCACGCGGGATCAAGGTTCGTTTTGGTATTCACCCGGTCGCCGGGCGTCTGCCGGGCCACATGAACGTGCTGCTGGCGGAAGCCAAGGTGCCTTACGACATCGTGCTGGAGATGGATGAAATCAACGATGATTTCGCTGATACCGACACCGTGCTGGTAATCGGCGCTAACGACACCGTTAACCCGGCAGCGCAGGACGATCCGCGTAGTCCGATTGCCGGAATGCCGGTTCTGGAAGTGTGGAAGGCGCAGAACGTCATTGTCTTTAAACGCTCGATGAACACCGGCTATGCTGGCGTGCAGAACCCGCTGTTCTTCAAGGAAAACACCCATATGCTGTTTGGCGACGCCAAGGCCAGCGTGGATGCGATTCTGAAAGCGCTGTAATTCCGCTTCATCCTGACAAACCGCCCCCAGGGGCGGTTTTCTTATTTCTGCGGCCGGCTTTTCTCCTCTGTCTATACTTTACCCTTTGTGTAACATGAGGAGGTGTAATGCGATTTTTGTCCCGCTTCGACATCATCGAGCTGATGATGACGCCGTCTTTCTGGATAGGCGTCGCCACGGTGGTCTTTGTGACGCTGCTGGTGTACTGGCTGCTGACGCGCCTGATCGCCTTCGTTAAGAAAGGGATCACCACCTGGGGCGACAAGCACCCCACCACCAATCGGATGCGCTTTATCCTGACGGACATGCTTAACCGCACCAGCCGCATCTTGCTGTTTATCGTGGCACTGTTGTTCAGCCTGCGTTTCATCGACTTACCCGACCATCTCTTTGGCACCGTGAGCCACGCCTGGTTCCTGGTCTTCGCGATCCAGGTGGCGCTATGGATGGATAAGGGGGTGGTGTCGTGGCTTCATCACGTCATGCTGGTGCCGGGAAGCCATAAAAATCCGGTGACGCTGGTGATCACGGGGCTTATCCTCCGTGCCATTGTCTGGTCAGTGATGCTGCTGTCTATTCTTGCTAACGCGGGCGTCAACATCACTGCTCTGGTTGCCAGCCTTGGGGTAGGGGGTATTGCCATCGCCCTCGCGGTGCAGACAATCCTGAGCGATGTCTTTGCCTCACTGTCTATCGGTTTTGATAAACCCTTCGAAATTGGCGATTTTGTGGTGTTCAACGATGTCGCGGGGACGGTTGAGCACATTGGTCTGAAAACCACCCGCATCCGCAGCCTGAGCGGGGAGCAGATTGTCTGCGGAAACGCCATCCTGCTGCAACAGACGCTGCATAACTATAAGCGTATGCAAACGCGGCGAATCGTCTTTACCTTCGGTGTCGCCAGCGATACGGCGCCGGACAAACTGCGTTCTGTCGGTGAGATGGTCAAACAGATTATTACTGACGTCGGTGAGACGAAGTTTGACCGCGCCCATTTCCTGGGCTTCGATCGCGATCGCCTGACCTTTGAGGTGGTTCATATCGTTGATACAGCGGATTACAACAAATACATGGATATTCAGCAGGAGATTAATATCCGTATTCTGGAGGGACTGAACCAGCAGGAGATCAAGCTGGCGCTGCCGAGCATGGTTCTCCACGCGCCCTGGATGGATGCCGTCGACGAGGCACCTGCGCAACGGTTGAGCGAAGCGTAATAAAAAAGCCCGCCTTTACCGGCGGGCTTTTATTTAGGGGTTAATCGTCTTCTTCATCGTCCAGTTCAACCGGGGTCTGATACTCATCCGGTTTAATGACCAGCAGGTCACAGCGCAGATGGTCGATCACCTGTTCGGCGGTATTGCCCAGGAAGGCGGCAGAAATACCGGTGCGGCCAATGGTCCCCAGCACCACAATCCCGGCCTGCAGATGCTCGGCAAGGTCAGGAATAACCTCTTCAGGCAACCCTTTTTCAACGTGGGTCATTTTCTCATCGATGCTGAATTTCTGACGCAACGCTTTCATCGCCAGCAGATGCTGACCGCGGATCGCGTCGTTATAGACGCTGGGATCAAATTCAGGCAGCTCAATGGCAATATTGATCGGCGTGACGGGATACGCGCCTACCAGGTGTACCTCGGTATGGTTGACCTGTTCGGCGAGGTGAAGCGTCTCTTTTACCAGCTTCTCGTTAAGGGAATTATGATAATCCTCTTCGCTTGCCAGGTTGACCGCCACGACAGCTTTCCCGCCTTCCGGCCACGGCTGGTCCTTCACCATCCATACCGGGCAAGGGCATTTACGCAGCAGGTGCCAGTCGGTAGGGGTAAAGATCACAGATTCGAGCTTGTCGTGCTGGTGCGTCATTTTCAGCAGGAGATCGTGCCCACCGGCGATCACTTCCTGGATAATGGCTTCGAAGGGACGGTTGTGCCAGACCACTTTGATGTCGATGGGAACGCCCGCGTCCAGGTAATATTTTGCCTGTTCACGGATCCACGCGGTACGCTGGCCGATCACGCCCTGACGCATCGCGGTACGCTCGTCAGGGGACAGAAGGGTGGTCATCTCATACGAGAAGTCGTAGATCGGCAAAAACGCTTTAATTTTGCCGCCAATCCGTTGATGTAAATACACAGCACGCCGTAAAGCGGGTTGATCGTCCTGGTTAGGATCGATGGCCACCAGCATGTTTTGATACTTTGCCATACAGGTCTCCTTACAACTGTCACCACAGTCTGTAATTAAAAGAGTAACCTATATATGTTGAATGAAACAGGGGGGAGAGTTTTGCCAGATCAATAATTACGAAGATTTATCGATCTGGCAGGCGTCGTGCGAAGCGGTTACGCCACGTTGCGGGCGTGTCCGGCGAGGACCGCCAGCGCTTCACCGTTTTCGATGGTGATGTATTTGCCTTTTACCGCCAGCATGCCGCTTTTCTGGAAACGACCCAGCAGGCGGCTGATGGTTTCAACGGTCAGACCGAGGTAGTTACCGATATCGCCGCGCGTCATCGTCAGACGGAATTCGCGTGGGGAGAAGCCACGTTCTGCGAAACGACGGGAGAGGTTATAGATAAACGCAGCCAGGCGCTCTTCTGCATTCTTTTTAGAAAGCAGCAGGATCATATCCTGGTCGCCTTTGATCTCACCGCTCATCAGACGCATCATCTGCTGGCGCAGGTTAGGCATCTTCCCGGACAGGTCGTCCAGCGTTTCGAACGGGATTTCGCAAACCATAGAGGTTTCCAGCGCCTGAGCAAAGCTCGGGTGGTGGCCAGTACCGATGGCATCAAAGCCTACCAGGTCGCCCGCCAGATGGAAGCCGGTGATCTGCTCATCGCCTTGCTCGGTGATGGTGTAGCTTTTAATGGTGCCAGAGCGGATAGCATAGAGCGATTTCAGTTCGTCTCCCGCTTTAAACAGCGTCTGCCCTTTCTGAATCGGCTTTTTGCGCTCGATGATATTATCAAGCTGATCGAGTTCATGCTCATTCAGAGTAAACGGGATACAGAGCTGGCTGATGCTGCAATCCTGGCAATGGATAGCACAACCGCCAGACTGAATGCGTCGTATAATTCGCTTTTCCGGGATCATAGGTTTGCTCAAGCCTTAATTGATATTGGTCAATTTTAACATCTTTTTGGTAAGTACGTAAGCCTGACAAACGACCAATAAACACAAGAGACGCCAACGTGTTGCCATCTTCTTGAAATTCCACAGCTTGATTATGGATTTTTAGCCTAACCGGAAGAAAATTAAGCACTAAAAGCCTGGTTTCTACAGCAAAAGATACCCTTCGTGACGCAGTAACCACTCCTTACGCTGCACGCCACCGGCATAGCCCGTCATGGTGCCGTTGCGTCCGATGACGCGATGGCAGGGAACCACAATACTGACAGGATTCGAGCCGTTAGCGGCACCCACCGCGCGTGCTGCGCCCGCACGACCGAGCTGCTCCGCGAGTTGGCCGTAGTGCATGACCTGCCCGCAGGGAATAGACCGCAGCGCCTGCCAGACTTCGCGCTGGAAGGGCGTTCCGCCCGTGGCGGTAGGCAGGTCGTTGATGATGTCGAGTTCGCCTTCGAACCAGGCGGTAAGTTTATCGCTGAGGCCACCCGGGTTGGTGGCAGATACACGCTCATAACCCTGCGCGCGGTAATGGATGTTAAGCAACGCTTCCATACGGTCGCTGTGCTCTTCCCATTCAACGGCGCGCAGATGGTATTGCTCATCCGCAATCACCCACAGCGGCCCGAGGGGCGTCGCAATTTTATCTTCGAGTAATCTCAGCATCTTCAGTCCTTCGTCCGTATGCGGTCCAGGCGGCAGGACGACAAGATACCATGCCAGTTGCCTCACCAGCCATACCCCTAAAAAGATACGCCGTCATGATGAGGCCAGCGAATTGGAGGTACTCTGCCTGACGGGCAGTCATCAATTACCCCATGTCAGCACGATTGCTGATTAATATGAGGCAGAGCGAGTTAATGTATAAGCAGGCGTTTATCGGAAAGGATATCCGGCTTCAGAAGACGATTGCGTAATATGCATTTGCTTATAAGCGAGCAAGGGAGAGGTTATTTGTCATAATGCGGAAAATGTATTTAACGCGCTAAGAATAATGCGTATCGGTATTATTTGCGAATCATTTTCATTTGTCTCGATTCTTATGACACGAAACCCTGAACTGCGCGGGTGCCAGGCAGAGCCCCGCATAGCGCTATAAAAAGCCAATAAAGAGTGTCGAAATAAAATAAGTAAAAAAAAACAGAGCCTGTCCGACATCAGACAGACCCTATAGTACACACAGCAGTGCGTCCATTCGCAAGTCCCGCATGTTTTATTCCTTCGGCAGGTCTGATCAGTTATAACAGTTTTCCGCTAAAAAGATAGAGAGAGTAGTGATTGATTTCACGATTTTTTAACTGAAATTTATCATTTCATTAGCGCTGAAATTTTAGTTAAGTTTACTTAAATTATTTAGTGAACGGTTATTTAATATATTCACCAAAATTATATTTGCCCGATGAAGGATCGGTGAAATCCGCCAAAAGCGGAAGATTGAGGCCCGCGACTGGCGCAGGTATAGTAGATGTTCAGATGCAGCCGGAGAATTTCCATGAATCCTGAAGATAAATCCCTTTTCTTAGACGCCATGGAAGATGTCCAGCCCCTGAAACGCTGTGCGGACATACACTGGCAGGCCAACCGCAACACGCGGGAGCGGCAGGATATTTATACCGAGCAGCTGGATAACTTTCTGACGCTTGGGTTCCTGGAACTGCTTCCGCTTGAGGAGCCGCTGGCGTTTAAGCGTGATGGGGTCCAGCAGGGCGTGATTGAGAAACTGCGTGCGGGGAAATACTCCCGTCAGGCCAGCCTGACCCTGCTGCGCCAGCCCGTCGAACGCTGCCGCCAGATGCTCTATTCCTTTATTCGCCAGGCCGGTCGCGATGGCTTGCGCAATCTGATTATCATCCACGGTAAAGGGCGCGAGCAAAACGCCCATCCCAACGTGGTGCGCAGCTATCTGGCGCGCTGGTTGACCGAATTCGACGACGTGCAGGCATTCTGTGAAGCGCAACCGCACCACGGCGGCAGCGGGGCGTGTTACGTCTCGCTGCGCAAATCCGAAGAGGCGAAGCACGAAAACTGGGAACGTCACGCCAAGCGTAGCCGCTAGCGCAGGGCTCGGAGCGGGGCATGCTGGCGCAACACGCCCCGGTTCATTGGCATTATTGTGTCTGCGGGCGCATATGTCAGAAGGTTCCCCAGTTGGCGTCTGCGGCATTTGCCGTGGCCGTCGCCGGGCGCAACAGCTGAGGTGTTTTCACCCCGGTCGGACGTGGGGCAACCGTCTCCTGCACGTTCAGGCGAAAAGCTGCCACGGCCTGACGTAACTGCCCGGACTGATCTTCCAGCGCGGCGGCTGCGGTGGCGGACTCCTGCACCAGCGCGGCGTTTTGCTGTGTCACGCTATCCATCTGAGACACCGCCAGGCTTACCTGCTCAATACCGCGGCTTTGCTCGTCAGAGGCGGATGAAATCTCGCCCATGATATCGGTCACGCGGGTGACCGCCGCGACGATCTCTTTCATGGTCGCACCCGCCTCGCTCACCTGGTCTGAACCGGTGTTTACCCGGTTGACCGAGTTCTCGATAAGCCCTTTGATCTCTTTTGCCGCCTGCGCACTGCGGCTGGCTAAGGTGCGAACTTCGCCCGCGACCACGGCAAAACCCCGACCCTGTTCGCCCGCGCGTGCGGCCTCGACCGCCGCGTTCAGCGCCAGAATATTGGTCTGGAAGGCGATGCTGTCAATGACGCCGGTAATATCCGCAATTTGCCGCGAGCTGTCGGCAATGTTGGTCATGGTGCGTACGACGTTATCCACGACCTGCCCCCCACGTGCAGCGGTTTCAGAGGCGTTCTTCGCCAGCAGCGTCGCCTGTCGGGCGTTGTCGGAGTTCTGTTTCACCGTGGCGGTCAGCTGCTCCATGCTGGCAGCCGTCTCTTCCAGCGAGGCAGCCTGCTGCTCGGTCCGGGCCGAGAGATCGTTGCTGCCGGCGGCTATTTCGCCCGCCCCGGTATAAATGGCGTCCGTGCTTCCGCGAACGGCGCTCACCGTGCCGATCAGCGACTGCTGCATCTCGTGCAGACCGGCTGCGAGCTGGCCCATTTCGTTACGCCCGGAGAGGTGAAGGGTCTGTGTCAAATCGCCGCTCGCGATGGTACGAATATGGTTCATAATGGTGTTGAGCGGTTTTAACAGCATGCGCTGCAGCCCCTGCCAGATGACAATCAGCACGGCAATCACCGCCAGCAGGATCGCCCCCAGCGTCCACTGCATCTGGGTAAAGCTGCTCTGGTTCTCAACGGCGGCGGCCTTAAGCAGGGTATTGTTTTCAGCGCGCCAGCGAGTGTAGACGGCCTCCATATTATCCTGCGCCTGTTGCGCATCAAGATCGCCATAAGCCTGGTAATTGTCTGCACGCAGGTACGCAATCGACAAACGCATCACCTCATGCATCTGCTTCCAGGCGGCCTGCATCTCCTCGGTTAAGGCCGCGTTCTGGCCCTTAACCTGCGGCATTTTCTGCCAGTCGTTGTGATACGTTTCGGCCTTAACCAGTGAGTCGCTGGCGGTACCCAGCAGGGTGTTGATCGCGGCAAGAGACGCCGGGTCGCGCTGGTTTTTCAGATAGCGGATCGCCACGCGGGTGACGGTCACGCGTGTTTTCACCAGCGTATTCACGCTGTCGCTCAGGCTCTCCTGTTGGGCGTTAAGTACCCCGGAGTTCTGGAAATTATGACGGTCGTTGCTCACGGCGGAATAGAACAAGCCTCCCGTGACAACTTGCAGCAGACAGAATATGGTGAGAGCAAAGAGAATACCGGTGATCACGTGCAGGTTTTTCAGCATAGCGGTCGTCCATTAGGATGCAGGGGTTGCATAATTACTATCGTCGTAGCCCCTTTAAACTTTAATTAACTATTGCTTAACTAATGGTTTCCATACGGAACCTGTTGTAAATCCGAGTCATTTTTATGAGGAAGGTCAGCATGAGCAGCATTGATAAAAGCGGGACGTTTACGCTTGGCACGCGTACGGTTAAACGGCTGGGTTATGGTGCAATGCAGCTCGCCGGGCCGGGGGTGTTTGGCCCCCCGAAGGATAAACAAGCCGCGCTGGAGGTGCTTCGCGAAGCGGTAGCAGCCGGCGTCAATCACATTGATACCAGTGATTTTTACGGGCCGCACGTGACCAACCAGCTTATCCGCGAGGCGCTGCACCCGTACCGGGACGATCTGACTATCGTGACCAAGATTGGGGCTCGCCGTGGGGAGGATGCTTCCTGGCTGCCGGCGTTTTCCGCTGCGGAACTGACGCAGGCGGTACACGATAATTTGCGTAACCTTAAGCTGGACGTACTGGACGTGGTGAACCTGCGGATCATGTTCAGCGCGCACGGTCCGGCGGAAGGCTCAATTGCCGAACCGCTGAGCACGCTTGCAGAGCTTCAGCAGCAGGGGCTGGTAAGACACATCGGTTTGAGTAATGTCACCGCCGCGCAGGTTGCCGAAGCGCAGAGCCTCGCAACCATCGTCTGCGTGCAAAACATGTATAACATTGTTAACCGCGGCGATGATGCGCTGGTGGATTCCCTTGCGCAGCAGGGGATAGCCTACGTGCCGTTCTTCCCGCTCGGGGGCTTTACGCCGCTGCAATCGTCCGGGCTGCAATCGGTCGCCGATACGCTGGGGGCAACGCCGATGCAGGTTGCGCTGGCATGGTTACTGCAACGTTCCCCAAACATCCTGCTTATCCCGGGCACCTCGTCCGTGGCGCATCTGCGGCAAAATCTTGCCAGCGCGGACCTTGAGCTTCCACCTGAGGCGCTGGATGCCCTGAATTCCCTGTCGAGTTAAGCGTGCCGATATAAGCCCGGCGATCTTTCACCGGGCTTTTTTCTGACGGGCGCACGGGCTTATTTCGCCCCGGTCGCCACCTGACGGCTCTGCCTGTGCAGCGCCAGCGCCTCCGCCACAATTTCCTGCTTGCTCTTGCGCGTTTCATACGCGGTCGTCCTGACGTATTCCATCAGGGCAGCATCGATGCGTGCGCTCAACATTTTCAGGTCAGCCTCCTTTGCTAAACCGCGCGCCGTCCGTTTGTCGGGATAATCACGGGTTGGCATAGAAAACGTCCTCCAGAATGTGTCTTGTTAATTTGTGCTGTAAAATATGATATCAAGAGAAAGCAAAGTCAATGCATAGTGTGTTCATAGTGAATTTTATTTTCTGGGTTAAGTCATTTTGATGTGTGTATGAAGTGACTTTTATCACCCTTTTGTTTATCGGGTTAGCTATGTGACGGGTACTACGGCATGATAAAACGTCGTTTAGCGCAGATCGTGAGGGTAGAAGAATGGATTATAAGGCAGTGCAGTTGCAGATTACGGAAGCACCCGAGACATTCCCGGATGTGGCGCCCGTCCCGCTTACGGATGACACCCTGGCGTCGCGTAAGGCGAAGATTCTTGCGCGCATGCATGAGGAGGGGTTTGATGCCCTGATGATTTATGCCGATAAAGAGCATGGCAGCAATTTTGAGTACCTGACCGGTTTCATTCCGCGTTTCGAAGAGGGCCTGCTGATCCTGACGCAGCGCGGGGAGGCGACCGCAATCCTTGGCAATGAAAATCTCAAAATGGCCGCCCATTCACGCATCCCGGTGAGCCTGAAACACAGTCCTTATTTCTCACTGCCCAACCAGCCCATGGACAACGAAAAACCGCTCGACGCCCTTTTCCGCGAGGTCGGGTTGTCGGACATGGCCCGGATCGGGCTGGTCGGCTGGAAAATGTTCACCGCAGCCGTGACAGACAATAAACAGTTGTTTGATATCCCGTCGTTTATCGTTGATGCTGTGCGTGAGTCTGCCGGGGCGAATGCAAGCATTGAAAACGCCACCTCACTGTTTATCGGCGGGGATAACGGCGTGCGCACCATCAACAACGCGAATGAAATTGCGCACTATGAATATGGCGCAAATCTGGCGTCTACCTGCATGCTGAACGCCATGAATGCGGTAGAACCCGGCATTCGGGAGGCGGAACTCGGCAGCTATCTGGCCGCGCAGGGGCAATATAATACGGTTGTCACCATCGCCGCCGCCGGGACACGTTTTGAAAAGGCCAACCTTTATCCCACGTTTAAGCCCGTTGAGCGCGGCCAGCCGCTGTCCATGACGACCGGCTTTCGGGGTGGGTTGTCCAGCCGCACCGGATTTGTCATCGCAGATGAAAGTGAGCTGCCGGAAACGCAAAAAGACTATCTCGACCGCATCGCAAAACCCTATTTCGCCGCGGTCGTCACCTGGCTTGAACATATTCACGTTGGCATGGTGGGCGGGGCGCTTTATGCGCTTATCGAATCCGTTCTGCCTAAACACAAATATGGCTGGCATCTGAATCCGGGCCATCTCAGCGCGGAAGAAGAGTGGATGTCATCGCCTGTGTTTAGCGGCTCAACGCAAACCCTGAAAAGCGGCATGATTGTGCAAATCGATATCATCCCTTCCGTGAAGGGCTATACCGGCGTCAGTGCTGAAGAGAGCATTGCACTGGCTGACGCTCAGTTGCAGGCCGAGATCCGGCGCGCTTATCCCGAGCTGTGGGCAAGGATAGAGGCCCGCAAACGTTATCTCACTGACGTGCTTAAGATTAAGCTCAGCGACGATGTCATACCGCTGTCCAACACCGTGGCCTATTTACGGCCTTTCCTGCTGGCGAAAGAGCGCGCTTTTACCTGCTAAGTATGGGGAACGCCGGGGGGACTCTAACCACACCATGGGATTGCGAAGATGACACTGCCCAATCTCAGGCAGTGTCGTTGCCTGACGCACGCGGAGAGGTTATTTCTTTTTATTCATCAACGACTTTAAATCCGCGAAAGGGTTGTAGGTCGCTTCGCCGACATCTTTCTGCGCATCTTCACCCGCCACCACGGTGGTGCCGTACTGATCCGCTTCGGTGTACTTCGAGTGTTCATGGTCGTGACAAAACAGGCACAACAGCTCCCAGTTACTGCCATCTTCCGGGTTATTGGTGTGATCGTGATCGATATGATGGACTGTTAACTCGCGAAGGTTGGAGTAAACAAATTCCCGCGAGCAGCGCCCGCACACCCACGGGTAAATTTTGAGCGCTTTCTCGCGGTAGCCGCTTTCCAGCCGCGCGTAGTTTTTGGGGATCAGAGCCATTTCAGTGATTACCTGCGATTGAGTTCAGGCCGCAAATATATCGCATAAGTCCGCAGAAAGGTAACGGGATCCCGGTTATCGCGCTCAGGCTGCGAGCCAGCGCTGACCGTCGGCCTTCATTTTCGCTTCCAGATCGCTGCCGCGTGTGGCAAATACTCGTCCGAGAGGAAAACCACTTTGCTCAAGCAGGTAGGCGAGGGTGGCATATTCACGCGGGTATTTTGCAACGACAGTGCGATCTATCTCCACCGGGCCCAGCGGGAAGGTGAACGTGCCCATGTCGTAGATACTCTGGCGGTGAAAGAGTTTCCACACGCCGTCGCGTTTTTCGGCCAGATCGTAGAAACGGTTGTGGCATTCGCAGCCAATATTGAGCTTCACATTTTCAGCCACGATCATCGCGTTGGTTTCAAGGATCGCTTTAGTCCCTTCAGCATTAAACGTCACGGCAGGCGTCGCGATAAAATGTTTGGTGCGCAGATCAGATGCGCCCATGCGCATAGAGCCGTCGACAAAGTCGCTCGCCAGGCCTTCAAACCAGGTGATCTCAATCGTGCCGTCGGGATGGAAAAGCTCACGTAGCGCATGCCATTCGCCAAGGTCCCGGTGCATCCAGCCATTCATTAAATCACTGAGTTGTTGTCTGTCATTTTCCAGATTACGCATTGTGTTTCCTCCTGTTATGGGATGGATGCAGTTTGACGCCATAACAGGCTAAAATGAAATATATAGATATGACTGATTAATCATTTTTAATTATCGATGAGGTGGGTATGGAGCTTCGCCATCTGCGTTATTTTCTGGCGGTCGCGCAAGAGGGCCATTTCGGTCGGGCGGCAGAAAAAATGAATATCGTGCAACCGGCCCTGAGCATGCAGATCAAAGCCCTGGAAGCAGAACTGGGTGGCCCGCTTTTTGTGCGCACCAGCCGCCGGGTCGAACTGACTGATGCCGGAGAACTTTTTATGACCGAAGCCCGGCGCACGCTCGAACAGGCGGAGCACGCGAAATTGACCGTGGCGCGCGCCATGCGTGGCGAAACGGGGCGGGTGCGGGTAGGGTTCGCAGGCAATGCTATTTTCAGCGGAAGGTTGATTGCAGACCTGCGCCTTTTTCATCAACGTTTTCCTGACGCTGAGCTCATGATTCAGGAAGTGGGCCCGCAGAACCAGGTCGAGGCGATTCGTGCCGGACAGTTGGATATCGGGTATACCCCGATAAGCAGCACGCTTTCAGCACCGGAAATTCACGTCCGGCGCATCGGAGCCTGGGAGTTCCTTGTCGCGATGACGGACGATCATCCACTCGCTCAGCACCCCTGTTTGACCATTGGAATGCTGGCCGGGAAGCCGCTTGTGCTTTACGACGCGCACGATGCGCATGAGCATCTGTTTATCATGCTGACTCAAAAGCTCGGAGAGCAGTGTCATGTGGCGTACCGCTCCGGCAGTACGCTGAGTATTCTGGCGATGGCGGCGACCGGGTTAGGGCTGGCGTTGATCCCGGCCCCGCTTCAGCAGGTGAATATCCCGGGGCTGGTTTATCGTCCTTTGAACGAGCCCGATTTCACCGCCAACCTTGTACTTATCAGTCGTAAGCAGGAGCCGAGTGCAGCAGTGAACGCCTATCTGGGGCTGGTGGCTGGCACGTGATAAGCGTCACGATCGGTCCGTCAATTTATTTGACCTGGTCAGTGAAAGAAACGGTATTTATTCTCATCATGGAATGCGTAAAGTGGGGGAAACCCGTTTTAACCAGGATGCGCGTTATGAAAAAGATCGGCTTTTTGTCATTTGGTCACTGGACGCCGTCGGCGCAGTCTGCCACCCGTTCTGCGGCGGACACGCTGCTGCAATCCATCGATCTGGCCGTTGCGGCCGAAGAGCTTGGCGCTGACGGCGCGTATTTCCGCGTGCACCACTTTGCCCGCCAGCTCAGCTCGCCGTTCCCATTGCTGGCCGCCATTGGCGCGAAAACCAAACGGATCGAGATCGGCACGGGCGTTATCGATATGCGTTATGAAAACCCGATGTATATGGCCGAGGAGGCGAGCGCGGCGGATCTGATTTCCGGCGGTCGCCTGCAGTTGGGCATCAGCCGCGGCTCACCGGAGCAGGTGATCGACGGCTGGCGCTATTTTGGCTACGTGCCGCAGGAAGGCGAAAACGAGTCGGATATGGCGCGCCGCCACACCGAGGTACTGCTTGAGGCGCTGCGTGGCGAAGGCTTTGCGAAACCTAACCCGCAGCCGATGTTCCCGAACCCGCCGGGACTGTTGCGTCTGGAACCCCATTCTGAAGGTTTACGCGACCGAATCTGGTGGGGGGCAGGCTCGAATGCCACGGCGGTGTGGGCCGCTCAGTTGGGCATGAACCTGCAAAGTTCGACGCTGAAAGATGATGAAACCGGCGAGCCGTTCCATATTCAGCAGGCAAAACAGATCCGTGCCTACCGCGAGGCATGGGCGCAAGCCGGGCATACCCGGACGCCGCGCGTGTCGGTGAGCCGCAGCATTTTTGCCCTGATGAACGATCGTGACCGGAGCTACTTTGGTGCAAGCCGTAACGACAGCGACAGCGTGGGCTTCCTCGATGAAAAAACGCGTGCGATCTTTGGCCGTAGCTATGCAGCGGAGCCTGACAAGCTGATTGAACAGCTGAAACAGGACGAAGCCATCGCTGAAGCGGATACCCTGTTGCTGACCGTGCCAAACCAGCTGGGTGTGGATTACAATGCGCATGTTATTGAATCCATTCTTAAGCATGTTGCACCGGCACTGGGCTGGCGCGACAGCTAAACCGGCCTTCACAGCGAGACATAATGGAAAATCTTGCCCTCTGGTATCGCCGTTTCGGCGAGCCAGACAGCGTTCTGCAACCTGAGGTTTCGCGGCTCAACGCCCGCTCCCCGGAGCATTTGCGGGTGCAAATGCTCTTTTCGCCGGTCAATGCCTCCGATCTTATCCCGATAACCGGCGCGTACCGCCACCGGACGTCATTACCGGCGGTGGCGGGGTACGAAGGGGTCGGGATCGTCACTGAGGCACCCGAGGCGTTTGCCTGCCTTCTGGGTAAACGCGTGCTGCCGCTGAGGGGGCAGGGAACCTGGCAGCGCTACGTGGATTGCCCGGCCGGGTATGCGATCCCCGTGCCGGACGATATCGACTCAACGCTTGCCGCACGGGCGTATATCAACCCGCTGGCGGCACAGATGATGCTGGATAACCATCCGCCAGACGGGAAAACAATACTCCTGACGGCAGCGGGCTCTGACTGTGCGGTGTTGCTCGGACAGTGGGCGCGCCAGGCCGGAGCGCAGGCGGTGTACGGGATCCATCGCTCGCCTGTCCATGCCGGGCGGCTCGCCGCTATGGGGATCATCCCCATTGCTCAGCAGGATACGGCAACAATCAACGCGGTTGCTGCCCGCGCGGACGTGGTGTTTGACGCCACGGGCGGCAGCCTGGCGGAGGCGATCCTGGATGCCATGCCGGAGAAGGGCGTCTTTGTTTGCTATGGGCTGCTGAGCGGGCAAACCTTCCGTCAGCAGCGGGCGCTACCGCGCGTGGCGTGGTTCCATATTCGGAACTCACTGGATGCACTGAGCACAGAGGCATGGCAGGCGGAGTTCGGGCGCATCTGGCCGAAGCTGCGGGCAAGCCTATATCGCGACGCCACCCTCTATCCCCTGACGGAGTGGAAGGCGGCGCTTGCCGCGTATCGTGAAGCCGGAAGGCCCGGTAAGCCCATGCTGGCGATGGGCGTCTGACCCCCCGGCACCCTTATTTATGGCTCATATCGCTGAGTAATACCGCGATGCTTTGTCCGCCCGCGGTTTGCTCAAGGCCGATTTTCACAATGATGGTCAGGGGAACGGAGAGCAGCATCCCGACCGGACCAAGCAGCCAGCCCCAGAATATCAGCGATAAGAAAACGACAAGGGTGGAAAGCCCGAGACCGCGTCCCATCATGCGCGGCTCCAGTATGTTGCCGAAAATGAGGTTAACGATCAGGTACCCCGCCAGCAGAACAAGCGCATCGTACAGCCCGCTGAAGACCAGAACCTGAAGAATCGGCGGGATCGCCGCCAGCACCGAACCAATGTTGGGAATATAGTTCAGGGCAAAGGCTAGCAGTCCCCAGACGAACGCAAAGCGGACGTCCAGAGCCATCAGCATGCCCCAGACTACCGCACCCGTCACCAGGCTGATGGCGGTTTTCAACACCAGATAGCGAGAGACGCTGTCCAGCGCGCGCTGAATAGCGCCCATGCCCTCAACCGGGCGGACCATCATTTGCTGCAGTTTGGCGGGCAGCTGCGGCACTTCCAGCAGCATAAACACCACGGTCAAAAACAGCAGGAAAATGGAGGTCATGGCGTTGGAGAGCTGGGCCAGCAGGCTGGTGACGATGGTCATGGCCGCATTGGGATCGATATACCTCAGCAGCTCTTCAACAGAAATTTCTATGCCCGCACGCTGCAGCCATGGCTCGAGTTGCATCAGCGGGATCGCCAGCGACGAGCGGTATTTGGGCAGCGTGCGCGCCAGCTCGTTCAGCGATGTACCTAGATAGGCCACCAGCAGCACCATGGCGACAATAATAATGCCGATCAGCAGCGTAATGGCCAGCACCCGCGGTATGCGCAGCCGGACCATGCGGTGCACCAGCGGATTGAGGATCACTGCGATGAACAGCGCCAGAATAAAGGGCACGATAATGTCAGCGGCAAAGCGCACGCCGGTCAAGATAATCACCAGCATGCCCAGCATAATGACAATCTTGAGTCCGTTCAGGGTAATGATGGGTTTGGCCATGGACGTTCCTGAATAATCTTTTTATTTATAATAGATGCGAAAGCCGTTTAAAAAAACTAACCAAAATCAAACAAGCTGGGTAAAGAATTGAAAAGGCTTTGAGTAAATTCCTGGCTTATGGTACAAATCAGGCGTGTTCAACTACCGAGGACAATTTTCATCCGCAAAGACGAGAAGCAACAACGCGGATAATTGTAATATTATGGACAATTTGTTCAGGACGTATTTTTCAAAAAACACCGCTGTCATTTCTTCCTCCTTCTGCCTTCTCTTTGGTGAGCAACACTGGCACACCGCGCTGTAGTCACATCTTCTGCCTGAGCTGGCGCTATGCGCTTAGCTGTCTGATTTAATTTCATATTTTTAGGGTTTGCTGTGCTCAGCGGGCCTCGATGGATTATATTCTCAAGCAGGAGAAAAACCATGTTTTACTGGATTTTATTAGCATTAGCGATCGTCGCTGAAATTACCGGCACGCTGTCTATGAAATGGGCCAGCGTCAGTGATGGCAACACCGGCTTTATTTTAATGCTGGTGATGATTACCCTTTCCTATATTTTTCTCTCCTTCGCGGTTAAAAAAATCGCACTGGGTGTCGCCTATGCGCTGTGGGAAGGTATCGGTATTTTGCTGATCACGTTGTTCAGCGTGATGTTATTTGACGAAACGTTATCGACCATGAAGATTGCCGGTTTGACCACGCTGGTGGCCGGGATCGTGCTGATTAAATCGGGTACACGTAAGCCGACAAAACAGCCAAAGGAGCAGACCCATGCAGCAGTTTGAATGGATCCATGCGGCCTGGCTGGGACTCGCTATCGTGCTGGAAATTGCGGCTAACGTTTTTTTGAAGTTCTCGGACGGTTTTCGCCGTAAGTTTTACGGCCTGATGTCGATTGCTGCTGTGCTCGGGGCGTTTAGCGCCCTGTCACAGGCGGTGAAAGGCATCGATCTCTCAGTGGCGTATGCGCTCTGGGGCGGATTCGGTATCGCCGCCACTCTGGCCGCGGGCTGGATCCTGTTCGGTCAGCGTTTAAATAACAAAGGCTGGATAGGGCTGGTGCTGTTACTGGCGGGCATGATCATGATTAAATTCGCCTGATCCCCCTCCACCAATGTTTACAGGCAGCGACATTCGCTGCCTGTGTTACGTTTGGGGGAGACGAAAAAAGACGTTACTGCTGCGCCAGTGCGTCGAGCTTGTCACGAAAGCCGGTCACGGAGAGCGCGCGGTTATCGGCACGCCAGCGGTCTTTGGCGGCGGGCGCAGAGCTTTGTACCCCGATTAACTGCCAGCCGTTGTCGGTTTTTAACATCAGCGGCGAGCCGCTATCTCCCGGTAAGGTATCGCACTGATGCGAAAGCACGCTGTTTTGCGCCCAGCCTGTGACGACGCAGTCCGTGTGGGTATAAAGCGCATCCAGATGATCGACAGGGTAGCCTGACTGCGTGACTTTGCGGTCGGCCGCTTTCAGCGCGGCGGTGAGCGCCGCTTTGTCTCCCTCAAACAATGGCAGCGGGGTAATGCCCGACGGCGGATAACGCAGCACGATCAGACCAAAATCCCATGAAGCAGCCGCAGGCGGCACGATCCAGCCATCGCCATCGGGCTTGAGCCTTTTACCGAGCGACGGATCAACGCGGCCTTCAATCCCGTGGATTTCATAGCGCCATATCCCTTTTAGCGACACGAAGCGCAGGGCGACGGCTTTGTCCGGTTTCCCGTTGGGCGGAGTGAGCAGGCAGTGGCCTGCCGTCAGGGCAAGCTTAGGGGTAATGAGCGTGGCGGTACAGAGGTTACCGCTGGCGGTCTCCAGTTGACCTATGGCATCCCAGGGGGCCTGAGTGGGATCGGCAACGCGCGTGCGGTCGTCATGACCAAAAAACAGCGTCTTGACCTCTTTCGCGCTTATGACGCTTTCATCACCATCATCCGCATGGGTAAAGCCAGAAAAAAGCCCAAACGTTCCCAGTAACAGCACAACAGATTTACGCATATCACACTCTGGTGGGGTAATTATGATTATTAAAAGTGAACCCTGTAAAAATACTATAGACGGGACGGCGCTAAAGTGGGAGTAAAATCAGCGTGCTACAGTCAGGAAAGATAAAAATGGCTTGCGATGAGCGCGCATAAAATAAGGAAGATAAGAATGAGCTCAAACCGATAGCGTCGCAGCATACGCCCTCCGGATAAAAAACGGCGCTGACAATCTGTTCAGCGCCGGTTTACCAACGTGTCCCGAAGGACACGGTTCAGCGTGTACGCTTATGCTGCTGGCTGTGCAGCAGGTTTAGCCGTTTCGTGTTTTACCGCTTTTTTGTGATGCTTTTTAGCGGCCTGCGCTTTCTGTTCAGCCGCTGGCTTGGTCGCTTTTTTGTGATGCTTTTTCGCCGCCTGTGCTTTCTGCTCTACCGCAGGCTTGGTTGCTTTTTTGTGGTGCTTCTTCGCTGCCTGCGCTTTCTGCTCTGCAGCAGGTTTAGCCGCTTTGTGATGCTTTTTATGGTGAACGGTTTTAGCCGGAGCAGCGGTAGTGGTCGTTGGCGCAGCAGCAGGCGTCGCGGTAGTTTCTGCAGCGAACGCAGCAGAAGACAGACCCATAGCAGCGGCAACAACCAGAGCTAATACTTTTTTCATGTTCATACCCTCGAATTTGGTTTTTCAGTTAACCCCACTGCGGGGCCGTTGAAATAACTATATCCCTGTAAATTCTGGGTTTCCGTGAGTGATTGGTATCCGCGTGTAACCATATGTACAACGCCGGGTACGAACCCGGCGAAGGCGGTTACAGATAGCGTGAGGTCAGATGCTCGCGGAAATAGCGAACGTTAAGATCTTCGCCGGTGGCCTGAGCGATCAGCTGTGAGGTGGTGAAGCGGCTACCGTGTTGCCAGATGTTCTGGCGCAGCCAGTCAAACAGAGCGCTGAAATCACCCTCAGCGATAGAGGCCTCTAGGTCAGGCAGCGCCGTACTGGCGGCGTGGAACAGCTGTGCGGCGTACATCGCCCCCAGCGTGTAGGACGGGAAGTAGCCGAAGCCGCCGTCGGTCCAGTGGATATCCTGCATGCAACCGTTGCGGTAGTTGTCTTTGGTGGACAGTCCGAGCAAGGCCTGCATTTTTTCATCCCACAGGGCCGGAATGTCATCCACTTCAATCTCGCCATTAATCAACGCACGTTCAATTTCATAACGCAACACCACATGCGCGGGATAACTCACTTCGTCGGCATCGACACGTATGTAGCCCGGTTTAACGCGCTGGTTCCAGGCGGTAAAGTTCTCTTCGCTAAAGGCCGCCTGGCTGCCGAAACGGGCATGCACCGCCGGGAGCAGGTGCTTCAGGAAGGCATTACTGCGCCCCAACTGCATCTCGAAGAACAGGCTCTGGGATTCGTGGATGGCCGTGGAACGCGCCAGCGCAATCGGCTGCCCGGCCCAGGCGCGGGGCAGGTTTTGTTCGTAACGTGCATGGCCGGTTTCATGGATCACGCCAAACAGGGCGCTGAGCAGTTCGTTCTCATCATAGCGGGTGGTGATGCGCACATCTTCCGGCACACCGCCACAGAACGGATGCGCGCTGACGTCCAGACGACCACCGTTGAAGTCGAAGCCAAGCATCTTCATGGCTTCCAGCCCCAGCTCACGCTGCGTCGCCGTCGGGAAAGGCCCCTGTGGCGGAACGAACGACTGCTGAGCCTGCTTTTCAACAACGTTTGCCAGCAGGTCCGGCAGCCAGGATTTCATATCGCCAAACAGTACGTCGAGGCGAGCGCTGGTCATATCGGGTTCAAAAATATCCAGCAGCGCATCGTACGGCGAACAACCTTTAGACTCGGCGCGCAGACGCGCCTCTTCGCGGCTGAGCTTGACTACCTCTTTCAGATTGGCAGAAAAACCCTGCCAGTCATTGGCGGGACGTTGGGTACGCCAGGCATGTTCACACTTGCTCCCCGCCAGCGATTTGGCCTCTACCAGCGATTCCGGCAACAGAGAGGCCTGCTGGTAATGGCGCGTCATTTCGCGCAGATTAGCCTGTTCAACGTCATTCAGATCTTCCTGCGCCGCCGCTGCCAGCCAGTCGCCCACTTTTTTATCGGTCAGGATCTGATGTTGCAGGACGCTCATCTCCGCCAGAGCTTCACCGCGCGCGGCGCTTCCGCCCGGAGGCATCATGGTAAACATATCCCAGCTGGCGATGGAGGAGAGGTGGGAGAAGCGGGAGAGACGCTGGAATACTTTTACAAGTTGTTGGTATTGCGGATTTTTTTCCATTCTTGTTCTTCCTTCTGGATGGGAATGTTTTCAGGAGCGTTCGTGGATAGTAACAAAATTTCAACACAAACCCTGCACATTTCCTGCACCAGAAAGAAGGGACTCCGGGTCTATTTCAGTCTCTTATGCAAACTCCCGCCCACCAGCAGCGCCGCACACAGCATCAGGGCGATAAACCCGCCGACACCGTTCCAGCCGTAGTTATGCCAGAAGACGCCGCCGAGCGTCCCGGCAATGCTTGAACCGAGATAATAGCTAAAGAGATACAGTGACGACGCCTGGCCTTTGGCACGGCGGGCGCGCGGGCCAATCCAGCTGCTGGCGACGGAGTGGGCGGCAAAAAAACCGGCAGAGAAAAGCAGCATGCCGGTAAAAATCAGCCACAGGGAAGAGAACAGCGTCATCAGCAGGCCGAGCAGCATCACCGCGGTCGAAACCAGCATCACGGGGCCACGGCCAAAGCGTGCAGTCATCGCTCCGGCTTTCGGTGAACTCCAGGTGCCGGTCAGATAGGCGACAGACAGCAGACCCACCACCGCCTGGCTCAGGTGCCACGGGGAGAGCATCAGACGGTAGCCGATGTAATTAAACAGCGTGACAAACGACCCCATCAGCAGGAAACCGGTCAGGAATAAACGCGGCAGCCCTTTATCCCGCCAGTGCAGACGGAAATTGATAAACAGCGTTTTCGGGCGCAGGGACGTCGGGCGGAAGTGGCGTGACGCGGGCAAAATTTTCCAGAACATCAGCGCGGCGGCAAGGGCGAAGAGACCAATCACCGCCAGCGCAATGCGCCAGTTAAAGAAGTCGGTAAAGACACCGCTCAGCAGACGCCCGCTCATCCCGCCGATGGAGTTTCCGCTGATGTACAGCCCCATCGAGAACGCGACGAAGCTCGGGTGGATCTCTTCGCTGAGGTAGGTCATGCCAACTGCCGCCACGCCGCTTAGCGATAAGCCAATCAGGGCGCGCATCACCAGAATGCCGTGCCAGCTGGTCATCATGGTGGACAAGAGCGTGCATACGGACGCCAGCATAAGCGCCGTGACCATCACCTGTTTACGGCCTATCGCATCTGAAAGTGGTCCGGTGAACAGCAGGCCCACCGCCAGCATGCCGGTTGAAATGGAGAGCGAAATACTGCTGGTGGCAGGCGAGACGCCAAACTCATGGGATAAAACGGGCAGGATGGGCTGAACGCAGTAGAGCAGGGCAAAGGTGGCCAGACCGGCCGAAAAGAGCGCCAGCGTGACGCGCATAAACTGAGGGGTACCACGTTTGATGAACTGCACCGGCTGTGCTGCTGGGGGTAAATCATCGATATCGCTTGCCGGATCGATATCGAGGGTAGATGTACGACTCACACGGTTTCCTTGCTTAACATCCCCGGGATGACGGGTGACGAATATGACCACAGGATCAGAGTAGGAAAATGTAAATATTCTGTCTAATATATTAATAATCTCAAATGATACTTTAGAAATATGAATATCGAGCTGCGTCACCTACGTTACTTCGTCGCGGTCGCTGAGGAGCTGCATTTTGGCCGCGCCGCCGCGCGTCTGAATATCTCCCAGCCCCCGTTGAGCCAGCAAATTCAGATCCTCGAGCAGCAGATTGGGGCACGCCTGCTTGCCAGGACTAACCGCAGCGTAAGCCTGACCGCGGCGGGCAGGCAGTTTCTTGCCGATAGCCGACACATTCTGGGCCTGGTGAACGACGCCGCCGCCAGGGCGGAACGCCTGTACATGGGCGAAACGGGGGAGTTACGCATCGGTTTTACCTCCTCGGCACCCTTTATCGGTGCAGTATCGGCCACGCTTTCCTCGTTTCGCCGTCACTCTCCGGACGTGCATATTCAGACCCGCGAAATTAATACCCGTGAGCAAATTTCGCCCCTCAACGAAGGGTCGCTTGACCTCGGGCTGATGCGCAATACTCTGCTCCCCGACACGCTGGCGTGGGAGGTTATCCTGCGCGAGCCGCTGATGGCGATGATCCCGCGCGATCATCCGCTGGCCGCAAAGCCCGTCGTCACCCTGACAGAGCTGGCAGCTGAGCCGTTTGTCTTTTTTGATCCGCAGGTGGGCACAGGCCTGTATGATGATATCCTTGGATTACTGCGTCGCTACGATCTCACGCCAACGATCGCCCAGGAGGTGGGAGAGGCGATGACGATTATCGGCCTGGTGGCGGCAGGGCTGGGGGTTTCGATCTTGCCGGCCTCCTTTAAGCGGGTGCAGCTGCGCGAGATGCGCTGGGTTGCGCTTGCCGAAGAGGATGCGGTCTCTGAGATGTGGCTGGTGTGGTCAAAACATCATGAACTGAGCCAGGCGGCACAGCGTTTTAAAAAGCAGCTTATCAGCGCCTCACAGGGGCGATAAATACAGGGAAAAGTGGGCAGAAATGTGCTGTAAATCACATGGCTAAGTAAAAATTTGACGGCGGCCATTGAAGTGCTTCACCATAGCCCACAGTTTATTTCGAAGCTCGAAAATAAGGGAGTACGAGGTGGTTGCTGATAGTCAGCCAGGGCATATTGATCAGATTAAGCAGACCAACGCTGGCGCGGTGTATCGCCTGATTGATCAGCTCGGACCGGTTTCGCGCATCGATCTTTCGCGCCTGGCTCAACTGGCGCCTGCCAGTATCACGAAAATTGTTCGCGAAATGCTGGAAGCCCATCTTGTTCAGGAGACAGAAATCCAGGAGCCGGGCAGCCGTGGACGTCCGGCGGTAGGGCTGATTGTCGAAACCGAGGCCTGGCATTACCTCTCGATGCGCATAAGCCGCGGTGAAATCTTCCTTGCCCTGCGTGATTTAAGCAGCAAGCTGGTGGTGGAAGACCGTCTGGATCTGCCGCTTGATGCCGAACAGCCGCTCCTTGACGCCATTCTCACTCATATCGACCAGTTTTTTATACGCCATCAGCAGCGCCTTGAGCGCCTGACGGCGATCGCCATCACCCTGCCCGGCATCATTGATACGGAAAATGGCATTGTGCATCGCATGCCGTTTTACGACGGCGTGAAAGAGATGCCCCTTGGCGATGTGCTGGAGAGCCATACCGGGGTGCCCGTCTATATTCAGCACGACATCAGCGCCTGGACGATGGCGGAAGCCTTGTTTGGTGCCTCGCGCGGCGCGCGGGACGTGATTCAGGTGGTTATCGATCATAACGTCGGGGCCGGCGTGATTACCGACGGACGCTTGCTGCATGCCGGAAGCAGTAGCCTGGTTGAAATTGGTCATACTCAGGTCGATCCGTACGGTAAGCGCTGCTATTGCGGCAACCACGGCTGCCTGGAAACCATTGCCAGCGTAGAAAGCGTGCTGGAGCTGGCGCAGGTGCGTCTGAGCCAGTCGATGAGTTCCTCGCTTCACGGCCAGCCCTTAACCGTCGATTCCCTGTGCGCCGCCGCGCAGCAGGGCGATCTGCTGGCGAAGGACATCATTACCGGCGTGGGGAATAACGTGGGCCGGATCCTCGCCATCATGGTCAATCTCTTTAATCCACAAAAAATTCTGATTGGTTCGCCGCTGAGCCAGGCACCCGATATTCTCTTCCCGACAATATCCGCCTGCATCAACCAGCAATCTCTGCCCGCGTACAGCAAGAATATCGTGGTTGAAAGCACCCAGTTTTCTAACCAGGGCACTATGGCCGGCGCGGCGCTGGTCAAAGACGCAATGTATAACGGTTCTTTACTGATCCGTTTGCTTCAGGGTTAACTCTTTTCCAGAGATGTACGAAAAATTGCGCTATCTCAAGCCGGGTAGCGCAGGCATCCCGTAGACTTCCTCCACTGAATTATTTACCTGGTTTATATTTTCAAAGCATACCCAAGGGGTGGAGTGAGTCATGCTTAAGCGTTTCTTTGTAACTGGTACTGATACTTCTGTCGGGAAGACTGTTGTATCCCGCGCGCTATTGCAGGCCCTGGCGGCGAGCAATAAACGCGTTGCAGGCTACAAGCCGGTCGCAAAAGGCAGTAAAGAGACGCCAGAGGGGCTGCGCAATAAAGATGCTCTGGTCCTCCAAAGCGTCTCATCCCTGGAGCTGCCTTATCATGCGGTCAATCCGATTGCGTTAAGCGAAGATGAAAGCAGCGTGGCGCACAGTGGCCTGATCAATTACACGTTGTTATCTGATGGGCTGGCGAACCTCAGCGCGCAAGTGGATCACGTGGTGGTCGAAGGCACCGGCGGCTGGCGCAGCCTGATGAACGATTTGCGTCCGCTCTCGGAGTGGGTGGTGCAGGAACAGCTGCCGGTGGTGATGGTGGTGGGGATCCAGGAAGGGTGCATCAACCATGCGCTGCTCACGGCCCAGGCTATCGCAAACGACGGCCTGCCGCTAATTGGCTGGGTGGCGAACCGCATTAACCCGGGGCTGGCACATTACGCTGAAATCATTGACGTGCTTAGCAAAAAATTACCCGGGCCGCTGGTGGGCGAACTGCCTTACCTGCCGCGTGCCGAGCAGCGCGAGTTAGCGCAATACGTCGACCTCTCTGCTCTCGGCGGGATGTTGTCCGTAGATAGAGTCGTGGCGTAACGTCCGCGAAAGCACCGATGCGACCACGCACGCAACCAGCAGGCCGGGCAGTAAGACATACTGCCCGGTCATTTCGCACACCATTAATGCCGACATGATTGGCGCATGCGTGGTCGCCGCGAGCAAGGTCGCCATTCCCGCCAGCCCCAGTAAAATCGCCGTTTCAGACCCCGGTAACCACAGCGCAAAAATCTGCGCAAACAGCATGCCCGTCCCCATGCCAATAAACAGCGTGGGCGTAAATACCCCGCCCGGCGCGCCTGAGCCGCTACTGGCCAGCACCGCCAGCAGCTTGCAGAGAAACACCCCCGCAATCACCGACAGCAGCGGCGGCGCGAGAAGAAAGGCCTGCACCACGCTGTAACCATTGCCCCACACTTTAGGCGTGATAATCGACAATGACCCGACGATCAGCCCGCCAAGCGCCAGCTGCAACGGTGGCGTCAGCTTCAGCCGCAGAAACAGGGCGTGGCTGTAGGTCATGAGCCACATCAGCAGCGGACCGCAGACGCCCGCGATCAGCCCCATCCCCACAATCAGAGAGTAATCCGCTGCGCTGAGCGCCTGGCTAAGATGCACCTCATAGAGCGTGTTGGCTCCGGGGCTTAACAGACGAGTGGTGAGCAATGCCACCACGGCGGCGATGACCACCGGCCCGAGGGAGGCCAGCATCAGCGTCCCGAAGAGGATTTCTGCAATAAACAGACTGCCCGCCAGCGGCGCGTGGTAGGCACTTGCCATCCCGGCGGCGGCTCCGCAGGCGATCCACAGCTTCCACTCTGATTTTGGCGTGAAGCGCTGGGCAAAGAAGGAGGCGGCGAGGGCGGCGAGCAGGATCATCGCACCTTCCCGGCCAATGGCGCTGCCGCTGGCAACCACCAGCAGCGAGGCGAGCGACTTCACCAGGCTGGCCCCATAGTCAAACTGCCCATCGCCGGTCTCCAGCGCTTCCATATAATCCGTGGGCGCGTGCGGGCGTTGTGCCGTAAAGCGTTGCCATCCCCACAGCAATAGTCCGGCGGCCAGCCCGCCGAGTGCAGGCGTTAATGCCCGTCGCCAGGGCGATAATGCGGCGGCGGCGTTCACCAGGCTGCCGCTGCTGTTACTGAGAAACAGCCACTCCAGCAGATACATAGAATGCCGAAACAGGGCCACGGCCAGCGCGGCCAGTACGCCAGTCAGGGTGGCGATCAGCAGGCGGCGAAACATCGCGCGGATGTCGGGGTAGGCATGTAGACGTTGCATGGGTCACGTGTAAACGGGAAAGATACAATATTGTGGCGGGAAATCGCGGGGTTAGCAAAAGGTATGCGTGCGAAAAAGCCGGGCAACGCCCGGCCAGAAAGGTTAACTGTCGCTATGGATATTCAAGGCCCGACGCGTGCGCCCTGAACTAAGATATTCCGCGATGTAATCTTGAGAAATCTCGCCGTTGTAGCGCCCCTCTTCATCGACGATAGGCATCCAGCTGGTGTTACTTTCATACAGACGGGACAGCACCACGCGCAGGTTATCTTCCGCTTTGCCGGTCATGCGGAACGGATGGATGATATCGCCGCAGGCACCGCTGGCGTTACGGGCTTCACGGCGCTTAACGAACCCCAGCGGCTTGCCCAGCTCGTCGACAACGGTAATGGCACGGATATCGTTGTCATCCATGGTGGCAAACGCCTCCGAAAGCGAGGTAGACGGACGCACGGTTATTGTCGGCTGCTGATCGGTAACATCCCCGGCAGACACCAGCAGCAGGCGCTTCAGGGTACGGTCCTGCCCGACAAACGAGCCGACAAATTCATTTGCCGGTTTTGCCAGCAGCTCGTCAGGGCTGGCGCACTGAACAATGCGTCCCTGGCGGAACACGGCAATACGGTCGCCAAGCTTCAGCGCCTCGTCAATGTCGTGGCTGACCAGCATGACCGTCTTTTTCAGCTTGCGCTGCATCTCGAGGAACTGGTTCTGGATCACTTCGCGGTTAATCGGATCGACCGCACCGAAAGGTTCATCCATCAGCAGTACCGGAGGATCGGCTGCCAGGGCGCGGATCACGCCGATACGCTGCTGCTGGCCGCCCGACATTTCACGCGGATAGCGGTTAAGGAACTTATGCGGATCCATGGCAACCATGTCCATCAGCTCCGCAGCGCGCGATTTGCAGCGTGCTTTGTCCCAGCCCAGCATGCGCGGCACAACGGTGATGTTCTCTTCGATGGTCATGTTCGGGAACAGGCCAATCTGCTGAATAACATAGCCAATATTGCGACGCAGGGTCACGGTATCCATCTCGCTGGTGTCCTTGCCGTTTACCAGAATTTTCCCGCTGCTCGGGGTGATAAGGCGGTTAATCATCTTGAGCGTGGTGGTTTTACCGCAGCCAGACGGGCCGAGCAGAACGCACATTTCCCCTTCCGGGACGTTCAGATTAACGTTATCCACGGCTTTAACGGTCTGGCCGTGCTTCTGTGAAAATTGTTTGGTGAGGTTTTCCAGTTTTATCATTATCGAATCCCCTTCGGAGTCAGGACGATCTGCAGTCGATGGAGTAACCAGTCGAGCACAATCGCTAAAAGACAAATCATCAATGCGCCGGCAATCAGCATACGAATATCGCTCCCGCCAATGCCGTTAAGCAGCAGCAGACCCAGACCGCCCGCGCCAATCACCGCGGCGATGGCCATCACGCCGATGTTCATTACGACGGCGGTACGGATCCCGCCAAAAATCACCGGTAACGCCATCGGGATTTCCACCCAGCGCAGGCGCTGCCAGAAGGTCATGCCAATTCCGCGACCCGCCTCACGCAGGCCCGGCGGCAGGCTGTCGAGCGCCGTATGGGTATTTCGCACAATCGGCAGCAGGGAGTAGAGGAATACCGCTGTAACGGCGGGCAGCGCGCCGATACCCTGGCCGACAAGCGAGAAGAGGGGGATCATCAGGCCGAAGAGGGCAATGGACGGGATGGTGAGCACAATGGTGGCAATGCCCAGCACCGGCGTTGCCAGCCATTTGTGGCGAACAATCAAAATCCCCAGCGGAACGCCGATAATAATGGCAAGGCCGACGGCCAGCGCGACCAGCCACAGGTGCTGCAGCGTCAGCATCAGCAGGTAATCCCAGTTGTCTAAAATGTAGTGAACCGTATCCATAGCGTCTCCTTACAGCAGATTCTTGCTACGCAGGAAATCACGGGCGACCTGCTGCGGTGACTGATGATCGATATCGACCTTTTTATTCAACTCGGTGATAACGTCGTTATTGAGCTGGGCCGAGAGGGTGTCCAGCGCCTCTTCCAGACCAGGGTTAGCGTCCAGTGTGTCTTTGCGCACGACCGGTGTAACCGCGTAGCTTGGGAAGAAGCCTTTATCATCTTCCAGCACTTTGAGATCGAAACCTTTTACGCGCCCGTCGGTGGTGTAAATCAGCCCGGCATCGACAAAGCCATCGCGCACCGCGTTATAGACCAGACCGGGGTCCATCTGGCGGATTTGCGGGCGATCCAGTGGCATGTTGTACGCCGCCTGCAGCGGCTTCATGCCGTCGCTGCGCCCGGCAAATTCAAGGTCGAGACCCAGCAGCCAGTTGTTATCAGGATCGGTTTTGCGGATGTGCTCAATCTTCGCCACCATCTCTGACATGGTCGTGATATGTTCCGCCTCGGCGCGTTTGCGCTGCATCGCGAAAGCATAGGTGTTGTTCATATCAGCAGGCTTGAGCCACACCAGACCGTGCTTCGCATCCAGGCGTTTTACCGTTTCGTAAGACTCCTGCGGCGACATACGTTTATTGATGTGGTTAAAGATGATCAACGACGTACCGGTATATTCCCAGGTCATATCAATCTGTTTATTGATCATCGCATTGCGGGAGATCACCGTGGCGATATTGGTTTGCGGCTGAACCTGAAAACCCTTTTTTTGCAGATACTGCACGGTCATGGCTGACAAAATGTGTTGCTCGGTAAAGCTCTTGGTCGCCAGGATTAGCGGGGCGGCGAACGTCTGGCTGGTAAAGAGCGCGGCGGCGCAAAACGCCGTCAGGCCGGAAAACAGTCTCATAAAAGCTCCTTGTTATAATTATCGAGCGAGATGCGGGCTCATCAGGCGGCCCAGCGCCGCCAGCAACGTATCCAGAATCAGGGCGAACAGGGCGGTGGCCGCGGCACCCAGAATCAGCGTCGGGAAGTCGTTGAGGTAGATCCCCGGAAAAATCAGCTCGCCGTAGCTGCTGGCACCAATCAGGAAGGCCAGCGGTGCCGTACCGACGTTAATAGCGGTGGCGATGCGGATGCCGGAGAGCATCACGGGCCAGGCGTTAGGGATTTCAACCTGGCGCAAACGCTGCCATTTGGTCATCCCGATCCCGTTGGCGGCTTCCAGCAATGACGCCGGAACGGAGCACAGCCCGGCATAGGTATTGCGGACAATGGGCAGCAGCGACGCGAGGAACAGCGCGATGATCGCGGGGGTATCGCCGATACCAATCACGACCATTGCCAGCGCGAGAACCGCCAGCGGTGGCAGCGTGTTACCGACGTTAAATATTTGCATCACGTATTCCGCCACGCCTCGCGCAGCCGGGCGGCTGAGCAAGATCCCACTGGGAATACCGACCAGCAGGGCAAAGAACATGGACGAGAACACTAAAATCAGATGTTGTTGCCCGAGATAGACCAGGTCAACCTGCCGCGCCTTGATCGTCTCCAGCCCAATACCCCAGGTGAGGAGGGCGAGAACCACGATAATCGCGCCGACAAAAAGCAGCGAACGTTTAAGTAATGGGTGCATTGCGGTGTGTCTCCCTGTGCGCATGCGTTATAGCAACCTGGGTTGCCTGTTGTTATGCCATGTTTCGGCAGGGGTATAAGAGCTATAGCAAGCGTTTGGGACGGGTTCCAGCGAAGGGGTAAAATCAGTAACCCTATGAAACTAGTGAGATCAAGGGTTAAGCCTTACGGGGTAAGGGTTCGTATGGGGCGGGCAGAATTGTCTGAAAGCGATCTTATAAAAGTGACACTGTAACTTTATTGCCTCGGCCCACGTATATTGGTACGCACCCGGCGTACGCGAAGGGAGGTGCTAATGATGGAAAAGGCAGCAACGAGCACCAGCATCAGCCCCAGCGCCAGCATTGCGGTAAATCCAAACCAGCGGAACAGGATAAGCCCTGCAATACCGCCCGTGATAAAGGAGAAAAGGGTTGTTAAATGGGTTTTCAGCTGGCTTTTCTGCGCTGCCGTATCTTTGGAATAATCCCGACGCATCATGGCGACCACCACGGAGGCCAGCGATATCCCCGCATCGGTCAGCGTCCCGGTAATGTGCGTGGATCGGACGCGTCCACCAGAAAGCTGAGTAGAGGTGGAATTATGAATCCCCATTAACCCGCAGAGGAAAATAATAATTTCCCGGTTGGTGGAGAAGGCGTGAAAATAGATTTCATATAAGGCTACCCCGGTCAGTAATATCCCTTCCACCAGCAGAACCTGGCTAAATACCAGCCTGACATTATGGATAACGCCCCACAGGACAATCATGCGCGCCACTATCGCGCCCGTGACAAACGCCAGAATCAGCGTGCCGAAGAAAAGGATATCGTCCAGATCCGTCGAGGAGACTTCGCTGGAGAGCTGTGACGTGTTGCCGGTCATATGTGACGGAAAAAAGCCAAACGCCCCCAGCGCAATGGCGTTCAGCACCCCTGCAGAGGTCGCCAGCCACAGTGCAAGCCGCCGATCCTCCCGGTGCGTGCGCGCTTTTTTAAATTTAATCAGCAAGGAATACCTCCGGTTTGCGACCTGCCTCAACAGTCAGACTAGCAAAGCGGCATCACGGGCTGACCAGGATAGTGCTTAATTCGTATCCTGAGAATGTCACCTCAACTAATGCCGGGACGTGAGGCGGTTGACGTTTTAAAAATCCGTCAGTCAAAAGTACAGAAACGGATGGGGACAAAAAGCAGGATGAACAGAAAGGGAAATATCCCCACAGGCGATCCCGTGGGGATGGGACTTATGCCACAGCAATATGCATCTGTGAAAGCATATCGCTATTAACCCCTACCAGCGTGACGCTGCTGTCACCATACGTCAGCAGGGCGCTATCGCCTTCAAACGAAAGGTGGTTAAGATAGCTGTCATTATCGGCAATACTTTCGTTAGCCATGAAGACCAGGCTGTCGGTGGTTGAGAGGTTGTAGACAGTGTCGTGGCCGAAATCACCATAGAAAAGAAGCGTATTATCGCTGCCGTTCAGGTGAATCGCGTCGTCGGCATAGCCTGAAACCACGTTGTTATTGTTACCGACAACGCTGATATCGCTGTCATTGGCCCCTGAATAGAACCAGCTATCATTGCTGGCGGTAGAAACGGTGAAACTGTTCTGCGTGTCAGCATAATAGCTGTTGGCATAGGCGAGGGAGCCGCTGTTACCTTCTAACCCGTAATCCGTTACTTCCCATGTCGCGTTCTGATTGAAGTGGATACCAAACAGGCTGAATAAGGTGTAGTCAGCATTAACGTACTGGATATCTTCTGCTCGGGTAATATCCCCGGTAGAATACTTAAAGTACAGCGTTCCCTCAGCGTCGTGGCTGAAGGTGAAATCGGCGACATTACATTCCGTGACGTAGGAATTGCTGCCCGCGCCGCCATAAATAACGTTATAGCCACTGTGATCTTTAAAGCTATCATCGCCACCGCCACCGCAGAGATAGTCGTTACCTTTACCCCCTTGTAATAAATCGTTTGTTTCCGTGCCAACAATAAAGGTTGACCCAACATGCGTGGTGGATTTATTCAAATCGGACACCCAGGTTGTCGAGCGGTATTCCTCAGAAAGATTGGATACGATGATATTTGAATTCTGATGCGTCAAATCATAGATTTCAGAATTCATAATGCGTAACGCGCCGTCGGTATACCCCTGACCGGAATGTCCGGCCCATGCCGCCATATTTGCGATGGAGAAGATCTGTAAATCATCGGTCAGGCCTGCATAATAATCATTGAATGAAACGATATTATTGGTACAGGTCTCAAGCGGGGTGTCATGATTAAACAAGCTGTCCAGCGATAAACTGTGGCCTGTTAAAACGCGAAATACCGGGTCGTTCTCGTAGCCGATATTCAGGACTTTATCATCGGCCAGGTTTTGGGTAGGAGAAGCGAAAGCGACATAGCTCGACTCCTCATAAAAACCGCCCCATTGTCCCTGTGCGGAAAGGGTTGCCATGCTGTTAACCGCCAGTCCGCCAAGGCTATGCCCGGTAATAATTACATCGTCACCCGTCAGTCCATTCGCTGTCGCAAATGCGGCCACTGAACTCATGAGGTTTTTATAGGCGTTGAGCACATAATTATCCGCATAGCCATCGATCACCGCCGATAAGCCATCGCTTACGGTATCCATCACCGTGTTAATCGTATGCAGAATCGACGGTGCGCTGGCATAGGTGCCCGTTCCCCAGAAGCTGATACCGATATTGACGAGCTTACCGTTGGCATCATATTTCCCCATCACGTTGCACTCGGCGCTGGATTCCAGAAGGCTTTCGCCATAAAACGCGCCATAAGGGTTAGCACAACCTGAATAGTTAAGCGTTTTACCGTCTAGCACTTTCCAGCCATTCTCTTCGCTATAGGTATAATCAGGATACGTCGCCGCACCAAAATTAATACTCTCTATGGTCAGCGCATCCTTAATAAGCTGCGTGTTTTTCTCACCCTGATAATCAAATACAGGCATGGTCTGTCCCTCTGTTTTATTTTACAATTATTGAGCGAAATAGGTGTCCAGTAACATGACGTTGTCATTGTTTATTTCGCCCGACTGCGCGAGCAAACTGACCCATGCTTTTATGACAGCATGTTTTTCAGCAGTAAGCTCAACGTTGGTTTTATAGAACGCCTGTTCGGCGTTAAGTAAATCGATATTCATGCGCTGGCCCGCCTGAATACTTTTTTTAGTGGCGTCAATCTGTCGTCTTGCGGCCTCCACCGCCGAGGTATAGGCCGCAATCCGTTCTGGCGCATGCAGGCATTTATTCAAGGATTTTTTAATTTCGCTGTAGGTTTTCAGGCGCTGCGCGTCGTGAAGGTATTTGGCCTGCTCATAGCGGGCAGCAGCCTGCCGGACAGACGCTGACACGCCTCCACCGGAAAACAGATCCATGCTGACGCGCAGGCCAACGCTGTCGGTACGGTATTTTTGATTAATGGTGTTGTCGTTGCTTGAGTCATTCTCCGAATGCAACGCGTAAAGCTGAACCCGGGGCAGGGCACCCGCTCGGCTACGCTCGATCTCATAGCGTTTTTCCTCGACACTCTGCCCGGCAGAGAGGATCTCGGGATTATGCAGGGCGGCCTTTTGCTCCCAGTACTGATAGCGGGTGGATGCCAGCGGCAGCTCCAGCGGCTTCTCGCTGAGGGTGGGCAGCGCGGCGGTGTCAGGCAGGCTGATACCCACGATCGCCGAAAGCGCAACGGTGGCTGTATCCAGCGCATCGCGCGCTTCTACCTCATCAGCAACCGCCAGACTGAGCGCCGACCGGGTCTCGGTGACGTCGGTAATCGAACCTTCACCGGACTCAAACTGGCGCTGTGTCTGCTTTTGCTGCTCTTCGAGTCCCTGACGATGCAACACCGCAAGCTGCAACCGCTGGGACGCCTCGGCAACGTCCAGCCAGGCCGTGATGTAACGGTTTTGCAGATCAACCAGACTGCTTCGGTAGCGTTCGTCAGACTGCATTTTTTTGATGATGCCGATGCGATAGCTGGCATAAGCGTCGTAATCAAATAACGGCTGAACCAGGGTCAGCGATCCGGAATAGCTGTCGTACTGTTGGTGTTGAACCACCTCTGTGCGCTCGCCCAAAAAATTTGACTGCTGATACTGCTGTCGTTGCCAGTTACGCGGCGCGCGCTGGTAGCTGACGCTCAGTTTTGGCAGCAAACCTGCCCGGCCTATGGGGATGTACTCTTCCCCGGCAAGCTGATCCTTAACCGCAGCCAGATACTGGGGGTCGTTGTCCAGCGCCATAAACCAGCCCTGCGAAAGGGTTAACGCGCCTGTTGAAAACGGCGTAAGCAGCGCGATAAGCGCTAAAGCGCGTTTTAATTTGCCAGTGAACACCATTATTCCTCTATAAAAGACTGCGACGCACGATCCAGGATCGGTTTCATCAGATAGCTCAACAGCGAGCGTTCCCCGGCTTTGATAAATACCTCGACGGGCATGCCGGGTTTAACGTCTTCTTTTTCCAGTGTTTTCATGCCATCGGGTGAAACCGTAATCTGAATTTTGTAATAAGGTTTTTGTGTGGCGGGGTCGGTCTGACGGTCCGCTGATACCAGCGACACCTGGGCCGGAATTTTAGGCGTTTTCTGCTGATTAAAGGCGGTGAACATCAGGGTGACGGGCATACCCTTGTGGACTTTATCGACGAGCGAGACATCGAGCTGTGAGTCGACAATCAGAGAAGAGGATTGCGGCACCAGCTCCAGCAGCTGCTCCCCGGCGCTCACAACGGCGCTTTCGCTGGCAAGCGCGAGGTTCATGACAACCCCATCCTGCGGGGCAACGACCCGGGTCTGCGAGAGATCGACATCCGACAGCGTCAGCTGTTTTTTACTCTCGCTGATTTGCAGGCGCAGCTGGTCAAGCTGGGTTTCAATCTCTTTCCGGTTGTCGGCCAGGCGCTGCTGCATGCTGCGTTGAAGCTGTGCGATCTGATTGCCTGACTCCACGATTCGGCTGCGGGTTTCGCCCAAATCGCCTGCCAGCGATGCAGATTGCACCTGAATGTCGAGATAGCGGTTACGCGGGAAATAGCCCTCGGCCATCAGCGGCTTCAGGTCTTTCAGTTGACGATTAAGCAGCGCGAGCCCGCTTGCTTTGGTCTCGGCAGTTCGGACAAGCGCATCGCGCTGGCGTTCCAGCCCGGCGATGGCCTGCGCGTCGTTTTGCTGCGCGCTTTCCAGCGCCTCCTTCCTTGCCGCCATGAGCTGGCATTGCTGAACAATAATGGGATGGATAACCTCTTTCAGCGCCTCTTGTTGCGCTTCAGGCGGTAGTTGCAGCTCGCTGACACCGGCCAGTTCTGCCTGGAGGCGGCTTTGCGCGATAAGGGCCGTCAGGTATTGCAGGCGGGCGGCGCTCAGTTGCGCAAGCGTCGATCGCTGGCTCAGCAGCACCAGAAGATCGCCCTTATGTACCGTCTGGCCCTCTTTGACGGCGATGTGCTTCACCACGCCGCCAGTAGGGGCCTGAATGGCCTTACGGTATCCGTCAACCATTACCGTCCCGGAGGCAACCACGCCTTTGTCCAGCGGTGCCAGGGCAGCCCAGAGCAGGAAAGTGCCCAGACCGGCCAGTAATACTATCCAGCCAAGGCGGACAAACGGGTTAACGTTAACGGCTGGCGCCAACAGCGCTTCGCGGTTATGCATGGGCTTTTCCTTGTCCTGCGGGCGCGGTTTTCGGCTGATTCGCCGGTCGGGCTGCGTGCTGTAAGAGCTGTGATGTCGGGCCGTAAAGCTTTTGTTTTCCGCCTTCCAGAACCAGAAGGTGGCTGGTGAGGGGGAGGATCCCCGGCCGATGCGAGATGATCACCACCGTTTTTTTTTGCTGACTGAGCTGGCGGATGACCTGCTGCAAGGCCAGCTCACCCTGTTCATCAAGGCTGGCGTTAGGCTCATCCAGTATCACCAGCGCGGGATTGCCATAGAGCGCCCGCGCCAGGCCAATGCGCTGCTTTTGCCCGCCCGAAAGGGTCGTACCCTGTTCGCCAATCAGGGTGTTGTAGCCGTCGGGCATGCGCAAAATCATCTCATGTACACCTGCCAGCTTTGCGGTGGCGATGAGCAGAGGCGAATCGATCTCGCCAAAACGCGCAATATTCTCAGCGATGGTGCCGGTGAACAGCGACACATCCTGCGGCAGATAGCCTATCCCCGGCCCGGCGTGTTGCTTCTGCCAGTGGTAAATATCAGCGCCATCCAGCCTGACATCGCCTTCACCAGCAGGCCAGACGCCGCATAACACTCTGCCAAGACAGGATTTTCCCGATGCACTGGCCCCCACAATACCCAGCACGTCTCCAGGTTGTACCTGGAGATTGATAGCGTGCAGAAGGGGTTGCTGCGCATTTCCGGGTGCGCTGACGGTCAGGTTCTCCACCGTAAGAACGCCCTGGGCCGCAGGCAGGCACACACTCTCCTGCACCGGAGGATAGTCGCGGATCAGGCAAGACACGCGTTCCCAGGCCTGTCGGGCAGACCGATATCCCCGCGCCACGCCGATGAGTTGTTCAACCGGAGCCAGCGCTCTTCCCAGTAAAATGGAGCCTGCAATCATCATACCCGGTGAAATGTCACCCAGAATCGCCAGCCAGCAGCCCAGCCCCAGCATCAGGGACTGCAGCGCCATGCGCACCGTTTTGGTGATGGCAGACATCAGCGCAGCCCGTTCGCTCGCTGCGCCCTGGCAATACAGGAACTGTTGATGCGCCCGCCACCAGCGGGCCTTAACGTTATCCGTCATCCCCAGCGCCAGCAGGATCTCGGCATTTTGTAGGGTGCTGTTTGCCTGATGGTTAGAAAATAGCGCATGGCTGCCCGCTTCGTTTAACAGCGTACGGGTCATTTTTTCGTTAATAAACGCCAGGCCCAACAGAAGAAAAGCCCCTGCAAGCGAAAACAGGCCAAGCCAGGTGTTAAACAGAAAAATGACGCCGACATAGACGGGAAACCAGACTGAATCAAAAATCGCAAATAGCGCCGGGCCGGTAATAAACTGGCGTAAGGTCGTCAGATCGCTGATGGCCTGGCCGGCGTTCGGGCTGCGCTTCACCCGATTTTTTTCGCATGCAGCGGTATAGAGTGCTGGCGAAAGGGCGTTATCAAACTGATTACCTAACCTGATAATGACGATACCCCTGACATAATCCATGAGTGCCATAATGGCAAACATAAATACCACCAGCAGCGTCAACATAAACAGGGTCGCCGTATTCCCGGAGGGCAATGCCCGATCGTATACCTGCAACATATAGATGGAAGGCGTAAGCATCAGAATATTTATTACTGATGAGAAAAAAGCAACGGTGAGGAATATCCGCGTGCGCTGATGTGTAAAATTCTTAAATATCCCCAAGGGTTCATTCATTTTTTAGACTCTGGCGTTGTTCCGGCACGACCCGGGGATGAATATGCGCGTCATTAAAAAGAAAAACAAAAAATTAACAATTAATATCAGGCCATACCTACATTGCGCGGAATAAATGACCACATTGAGCGAGTTACAAGCTTATAAAAATGTAACTCTATAAATAGTAAAGGAAAAGCTATGTGTACCGATAGGTTGTCCGCCTGCCGCAAGGCGTTTATTTGCCTCGCGTAAACCCAATGCAGGCTTACGGGGAATATGTATAAACCATCGTCATCAGGATCGCAACAAACAATAATAAAGATACGCACTTCATGTAAAATTCTGATTACTTAACTCTGTCTAATAATGACAATGAATATCCCGATCGACCAGTTACGCCTTTTGTTATGCGCGCCTGTAAAAACTTTTTAAGACTTAGCTTATGCGTGGCGTTATCCATTTTCAGGGCAGGGCGAAACGCTGAGGATATTATTCTGAAAATTGAAGCGAGAGGAGTAATAAATAATACATACGCGTAATGACACGGCTGGCTTCAAAAATGTCCGCTTCCGGCAAGAAGCGGAATAGCTCAATTTCAGGAGGTGTGTCCGTCTCTTTCTTCTATCCACTGCACCAGCTCTGCCACCTGAGCTTCGGAGAATACCGCGATGCCGTGTTCGGAAAGCAGTGATGCCGCGACTCCCATACCGGGTTTACGGGTATTGTTAAATGAACCGTTATAGATAGTCTGGCTCCCGCACGTCGGACTGCCGTCAGTTAACAATGCGGCGCAACATCCTGATTCCTGTGCTGCCCGCAGGGCCAGCCACGCAGCGAGCTGATAGTGTTCGGTAACATCCTGTCCGGTATTCTCAACTATTCTGCCGTGGCCGTGCATGACATCGTGACCGTCCGCTAACTGAATTTCAGCTGGTGGACGAGGAACAGGTAGCCCGGCGGCCAGTTCAGGACAGTGGATCACTAAGCGTTGTTCCTGTTGCCACTGAGATAACTGAGCGATCACCCTTGCTTTATCACTTCCGTTATAACGAACCCGGAAACCCATCAGGCAGGCACTTACGAGGATTTTGCTTTTCATCTTTTTTTTGGTTTTGAGAGGAGTCATACAGCAACAAAATGTAAAGCTGAAAAAAGGAGCTTTTTCAGCTTTGTGTGGGCAGAGCTTATTTCCCTTCATCCTCTTTTCCGTAATAGAGTTGTCCGAGTTTGATCAATGGCCTGCCCTGCGATTTACGATGCATGTTGGTATCACGCAGTGAATAGACGCAACCACAATACTCCTGCTGGTAAAACTGTTCGCGCTTGCTGATCTCAATCATGCGCGATGATCCGCCTTGCTTACGCCAGTTGTAATCCCAGTACACCATTCCCGGGTAACGGGCAGCAGCACGTTGTCCGCAGTCATTGATCTGTTGCATATTCTTCCAGCGGGAAATCCCAAGCGAGCTACTTATTACGCTGAAACCATGTTCCGCCGCATAGAGAGCCGTGCGCTCAAAACGCATATCAAAACACATGGTGCATCGAACGCCGCGCTCCGGCTCCCACTCCATGCCTTTCGCGCGTTCAAACCAGTTGTCAGTGTCATAATCTGCATCGACAAAAGGGACGCCATGTTTCTCGGCGAAGCGAATATTCTCCTCCTTTCGGATGAGATACTCTTTCTGCGGATGTATATTCGGATTGTAGAAGTAAATGGTGTAATCAATGCCCGACGCCTGAATGGCCTCCATGACTTCCCCGGAACAGGGGGCGCAGCACGAGTGCAACAACAATTTATCTGCACCGTCAGGGAGTTGTAGTTTTGGTCGTTCAAATTTATCAAGAGCCATAAGTCATTTTTTCAGCAAAGGATACTTGCGAAAATTGTAGCATTTAAAAGGGTGTTGGAAGAAACGCGATAAGTATCAGAAACGTCTGATACGGCGTTTAACCTTCATAGGCGCTATTAGGAAGCTTATTCGCAGGAATTACTGTACGGAGGAAGATATAAGCATTGCAGAGGGTTATTATGATGCTAACCGCGCATATTGAAGCCGGATTTTTGGAAATCTCTATAGACTTCCGGGTTGCTGAAGGCCGGGAATTTGGCTTTATGAGCTGCTGATTCAATCGCTTCGCAATAGGCTTTGTTGCCGTCGCTGGTTGATATTTTTAAAGGTTTACCATCTTGAGCAAATTCAATATGCAACCTGCATTTTTTCCCTTTCCAGTTTTGCGACCCATCAAGTTTGGCATTTACTGCTGCCCTGATTGCCCGCGCTTGCGCGCCCCATTCATCCTGGTCATCCCAGCGTCCTGAACTGCAAATACCCGTAGCTGTGGTTTTATGGCATCCGGAAGGATGTAACGGCGCGCATCCCGCGGTCAGGCTCGCAATAATGAGCAGCATAACAGATTTTTTTACTGTTTCAGAAACTCCCACTTCTTGTCCCTCAAGCCTTATAAACCCCAGCACGAGTGGCATATTTTCCGGTCATTACTGGTATCTTTTCAACTACCAATTATCTCTATAAATTGGATGTTTCGAGTGAGCGTTCTGTATAGACGGGACAAAAAACTGCGGTTTATTACTAAATATCATCGGCTTACACGCATATGGATAGCCCAAGCGCTACAATATCAGGGAAACCAGGCTTACTCCACATCAAGCAAGCCTGGTGTTTATTAGCGGTAAAGCGGCTTATCCGCCACCGGAATAAGCAACCTTGACTGCCAGTCTGCCAGGGTCAGTTGCGCGAGTCTACCCAGCGCGATATAGAAGGGATGTCCTGCACTTTCGACAAACTCGGACAAAAAGCGCGTGCTCCACGGCAGCAGGTGCCAGGCGAGAAGCTGATCGCGTTCCGCCTCGCGGCCATTTTCAACAAGCCATGCGGCCAGCAGCAGCAACGTGCCGAAGTGGTCTTCCGGTTCGTTTTGCTGCATCTCAAAATGGATGTTGTTATCGCGCATCCACTGGCGCAGCGCGAGAGTGGAATCCCCAAACAGCACAGATTCACGATCCAGCCAGACGGAGCCCCACGGTGGCGCGGGCAGTGCGTACGGCCCGACGAACAGGCGTTGCCAGGCTTCAGGGAGTGACTCATCCGCAGGCGTATTAAACGCGTCGGCGATGGGCAACAGGGTCTCCTGATCCAGCGGCCAGGCCTGGTACCAGTCACCTGCAGCGATGGCCTCCACCAGCGGCGCAATCTGCTCGCTGTTCGGGGCAAAATAAAACAGTGCGCCTAATACTCGGGCGCTAAACGCGAACGCGTCGTTCTCAGAAACTTCATTCATTACAACATTCCTTTCTCGTGCGGGTTGCCCCGCACGCTTATTAACCCGCAATCGCCATACCGACGGTCATGTGCAGACCATAGAATAACCCACGACCCAGCAACTCGCCGAGAACAACCAGGATGACGCCTGCAAAAAGACCGAAGGTTCGTGGCGTCTGACGACGAACCAGCGGGCAGAGCCAGCAGCCTAACCCGGCTGCGACCAGCACAATACGTGTGGTTTGCAGCGAACCATAGTCCGGCAGCAGGGCGCTTGCCTGCTGAACGGAGCTGTGAATCATCGCTACATCAGCGGTCTGCATGACGATAACCGCGACGCTCGCCACCAGCGCGAGCACGCTCACCGAGGCGAAAACAGTGCCTTTAAACGGTGCTCCGGCAGCGCGCAGTAACAGCGCCGCCAGCAGAGGGCCACCCAGCGCAGCGGTCAGGAAAAAGGCCAGCGTGGTGTAGCTCGTGTACCAGGTGGGGACAGTTTCAATCTGATAGACGCGGGTCATCGCCCAGACGAACACCACACCCAGGATCTGACTCACGATCATCCATACCTTGCCAAGCGCAGGCGGCATTTTACCTGTCACCGATATCAGCCACCAGAAACCGCCCACCGCAAAGAATACTGAACCGGCGGCAATCTCGTTGCTCAGACCCGAGGCACCGATGCGGTTCAAAGAGTTAAAGGCGCGAAGGGGGGAGCCAAGATGGAGCACTGAGGCCATAAAGCCGATCCCCATCACCACCCAGAGAAAGAACATGCTGCGGACAATCCGCGCCTTCACCGCCTCGTCTTTTTCCGTAAACCAGGTCAAACCGCAGACGATCAACGCCCCGACCACGCACTGCCCGAACACGGTGAAGATCACCAGCGGCCATTCATGCCATCCACTTCCCATCTCACACCTCCTTCGGGTTTGCCAGATAGCCCGTGGTATCCCCGGTCGGGCGGCTGTTGGCGTTAGGTTTAATCACAATGCTCGGCCTGGTGAAGTGCGCGGACGGCAGCGGCGCAACCGCCGCCAGCTGGCCGTGCTTTTTACGCAGCTCCTCAATCGGGCCAAAGTCCAGCGCGCGCAGCGGGCAGGACTCAACGCAGATCGGCTTTTTGCCGTCCGCCACGCGGGTGTGGCAGCCGTCGCACTTGGTCATGTGCCCTTTGGCGGCGTTATACTGCGGTGCGCCGTACGGGCAGGCCATGTGGCAGTAGCGGCAACCGATGCAGACATCTTCGTCCACCACCACAAAACCATCCTCACGCTTGTGCATCGCGCCGCTCGGGCAGACCTTGGTACACGCCGGATCTTCGCAGTGGTTACAGGCAATCGACAGATAGTAGGCAAACACATTCTGGTGCCAGACGCCGTTATCCTCCTGCCAGTCGCCGCCCGCGTATTCGTAGATACGGCGGAAGCTGACGTCCGGGGTGAGGTTTTTGTAGTCCTTACAGGCCAGCTCGCAGGTTTTGCACCCGGTGCACCGACTCGAATCAATAAAAAATCCATACTGGGTTGTCATCGGTTACTCCTTACGCCTTCTCGATCTGCACCAGATTGGTGTGCTGCGGGTTGCCTTTTGCCAGCGGCGACGGGCGGTGCGTGGTCAAGGTGTTGATGCACGAACCATGGTCAACGCGATCGCCGTTCATGTTGGCATCATGCCAGGCCCCCTGGCCCATAGCGCTCACGCCCGGCATGATCCTTGGCGTGACCTTGGCCGGAATGCGCAACTCGCCGCGCGCGTTGAACACGCGAACCATGTCGCCGTTCTTAATGCCGCGCTGGCGGGCATCGACAGGGTTCAGCCACACCTCCTGACGGCAGGCGGCCTGCAGGATATCCACGTTGCCGTAGCTGGAGTGGGTGCGCGCCTTGAAGTGGAAGCCGAACAGCTGAAGCGGGTAGGTGCTGCGCTCAGGGGCGTCCCACCCCTCAAACGTCGAGGCATACACCGGAAGCGGGCTGATGGTTTCATCCTTGCCCAGCTCCCATGTACTGGCGATAGTTGCAAGCGCGCTGGAATAAATTTCGATTTTTCCTGACGGCGTTTTGAGCGGGTTTGCCTGCGGATCTTCGCGGAATTTTTTATAGGCCACAAAGTGTCCCGCCGGATCTTTGCGTTTGTAGATCCCCATATTTTTCAGCGCGTCGTAGGACGGCAGCAGCGGATCTTTTTCGAGCATTTTCGCATACAGATACTGCAGCCACTGCTCCTGGGTGCGGCCTTCGGTAAAGCGTTGATGAATATCCGGCCCGAGGCGTTTCGCCACTTCACTCATGATCCAGTAGATAGGCTTGCGCTCAAACTTCGGTGCGGTGACGGGCTGAAGGAAAATCAGATACCCCATGTTGCCTGCATAGTCGTTAGGAATAATATCTTCCTGCTCTACGGTCATCAGGTCGGGGAGGAGAATATCCGCGTACTTCGCGGACGAGGTCATAAAGTTGTCGATGACCACGATCGTTTCGCATTTACTTTCATCCTGCAAAATGTCGTGGGTTTTGTTGATGTCCGAGTGCTGGTTGATGATGGTATTGCCGGCATAGTTCCAGATGAATTTGATCGGAACATCCAGCTTATCTTTGCCGCGCACGCCGTCGCGCAGGGCGGTCATCTCCGGGCCTCGGGCAATCGCATCCGTCCAGCTAAAGCAGGAGATCTGCGTCTTTACCGGGTTATCCGGCAACGGCATACGTTCGATGGTGATGGTGTAAGTTGATTCACGGGCACCGCTGTTGCCGCCGTTAATGCCGACGTTACCGGTCAAAATCGGCAGCATCGCGATCGCGCGTGACGTCAGCTCGCCGTTAGCCTGACGCTGTGGCCCCCAGCCCTGGCAAATATAGGCTGGTTTCGCCGCGCCAATTTCCCGGGCAAGCTTAATGATACGGTCCGCAGGAATGCCGGTGATGCGCGACGCCCACTCAGGCGTTTTCGCCGTTTTATCGTCGCCCTGACCGAGAATATAGGCTTTGTAATGGCCGTTGGCAGGCGCGCCTTCCGGCAGCGTTTTTTCATCGTAGCCGACGCAATAGTTATCGAGGAAGGGCTGGTCGACGAGGTTTTCATTAATTAATACCCACGCAAGACCGGCCACCAGCGCGGCGTCGGTACCTGGACGAATGGGGATCCACTCATCTTCGCGTCCGGCGGCGGTGTCGGTGTAACGCGGGTCAATCACGATCATGCGGGCGTTTGAACGCTCGCGGGCCTGCTCAAGATAGTACGTGATCCCGCCGCCGCTCATGCGCGTTTCGGCCGGATTGTTGCCGAACATGACCACCAGTTTGGTGTTCTCAATGTCCGAGGTGCTGTTGCCGTCGTTACTGCCGTAGGTGTACGGCATCGCGCAGGCGATTTGCGCCGTGCTGTACGTGCCATAGTGGCTGAGAAAACCGCCGTAGCAGTTCATCAAGCGCGCCACCAGCGAGGCGTAAGGGGAGGAGCGGGTAATATTGCCGCCGACAATCCCGGAGGAGTAGTTAATGTAGACCGCTTCGTTGCCGTACTTTTCCACGACGTGTTTGAGGCTGTCGGTGATGGTATTCAGCGCTTCGTCCCAGCTGATGCGCTCAAACTTGCCTTCACCGCGCTTACCGACGCGCTTCATCGGGTAATTCAGACGATCGGGGTGATTGATTCGACGACGGATCGAACGCCCGCGCAGACAGGCGCGAACCTGGTGATTACCATACACGTCGTCGCCGGTGTTATCCGTTTCGACCCAGTACACTTCGTCGTCGCGAACGTGCAGGCGCAGAGCGCAGCGGCTTCCGCAGTTAACCGAGCAGGCCCCCCAGACGACCTTATCGTCAGCAGGCGTGACGGCGTTTTGTACCGCGGCGGCGGCACGCTTCAGACCAAATGGCAGCGATAGCCCACCGGCGGCAAGCGCCAGCGATCCTATTGCCGTAGATTTCACCAGAGTTCGGCGGCTAATTCCGCCGTGATGTTCAACATCAGACATGACTCACCCCATCATTGTAATTAACTATTATTTTCACCCGTGATTACAACCGGGCTAATGATGGGGTGAATGTTACTTATTTGGGGGTATTAAATATTAATCCTCGTCAAGGGAAAGGGTATTGATAAGCAGAAAATTACTGAGGCTCGCTCGGTGCATTTTCCTGCGTACCCGCGCCACTTACGGGATAGTTACCGCTGCTTGTGCGGGTGTACAAAATTTTAAAGGTATCGTTGGCACAATGCCCAACAACCTGTGCATCGGGCTGGTCGGCCTGATCGTTCGGAACGATGTTGAGCGTAAAGCCTGATTCCGGCACGCCGTTGTTAATGATTTTCTGCTGAATATCGCTTTTCACGCGCTCGCAAGAATCCGGTGCAGCCAGTACGGCCGGTGAAGCACTTAACAGCAGCAGGGCGGTAGTCCAGGTTAACCGTTTCATCTGTAGCTCCTTTTCTCTGTGTGTAGATTAATTTTAGCAGGGATCGTGTAAACAACTGTATTTGCTAATATGATTGGGAATAATCTCTCTGTATCGGTAAATGATGTGAAGAAATATGTAGCGATAACCCTTCTGGCGACAGCGCTGGCAGGGTGTGACGACCACTCCGCACCGCTCAGTTTTACGCCGGAGATGGCGAGTTTTTCAAATGAATTTGATTTTGATCCCCTGCGCGGCCCGGTGAAAGACTTTACCCAGACCTTGTTCAACGACAAGGGTGAGGTGACGAAAAGGGTCACCGGAACGATGTCGGAAGAAGGCTGCTTCGATACCCTGGAGCTGCACGATCTGGAGGCCAATACCGGCGTGGCGCTGGTGCTCGATGCAAACTATTACGTCGATGCCGAGACCCAGCAGCAGAAGGTCAAGCTGCAGGGAAAATGCCAGCTGGCGGAGCTGCCTTCCGCAGGCGTGACCTGGGACACCGACGATAACGGATTTGTTGTCGCGGCCCACGGCAAAGAGATGGAAGTGAAGTATCGTTACGATGCGGATGGCTACCCGCTGGGCAAAACGACCGTATCGGGCGATCAACATCTGTCGGTGCAGTCGACGCCGTCGAAGGATCTGCGCAAAAGAATGGATTATACGGCGGTAAGCCTGCTCAATGACAAGCCGCTGGGTAAAGTAACGCAGAGCTGCGACTACGACAGCCGCAATAATCCGGTGAGTTGCGAGCTGGTGATTGCCAATGACAGCGGAAAAAACGCCGTTGAGCACAAATACACCATCAAAAACACGATTGAGTATTACTGAGTGAACAACCGCGCAGGCTACTGCGCGGTCGGTTTCAGAAGGGTCGAGCCTGAAGCTTTATGTTCCGCCAGATGCTGATGCTGGAAGATACACATGCGGATGGTGTTGCGGTATTCACCGTTAATAAAGAACTCATGAATCAGCTCGCCTTCCACCATAAAGCCAAGCTTGCGGTAGATGTGGATCGCCTTTTCGTTCTCTTTATCAACAATGAGATACAGCTTGTAGAGGTTAAGGACGTTAAATCCGTAATCCATGGCCAGCTTTGCCGCCCGGGAGGCGAGACCTTTTCCCTGATGTTCAGGGGAAATGATGATCTGAAATTCCGCCCGGCGGTGAACGTGGTTAATCTCAACCAGCTCGACCAGCCCGGCTTTCTCGCCTTCGCACTCAACGACAAAACGGCGCTCGCTTTGATCGTGGATGTGCTTGTCGTACAGATCCGACAGCTCGACAAACGCCTCGTAAGGCTCTTCAAACCAGTAACGCATCACGCTCGCGTTGTTATCGAGCTGATGGACAAAGCGCAGATCTTCACGCTCCAGCGGGCGGAGCGTGATGTCATATCTTGCCGCCATTAGGGTGCAACCACACGGCCAGTGCGGCGATCCAGACAGCGCAGGGTGTTTGGCTCCCAGTAGGCGTTGGTGTTGGCGCTTTGCTGGCATTTATCACGCGCATCAAACGCAACATCTTCTTTATCCCACTCTTTCTCGGCGCGTTTATTCACCTTCTGACGAAGACTGCGGGTGTCATTCCATTGTTCCTTGTCCATGGCGGCGTTCTGACGGCTTTGTGCGCTATCACCAGACTCAATGATGAGTTTGCTGGTTTCAGCGGAGGCTGTGTTGATCATTGCGCACGTTGACAGCGCCAGCAGGGCGGTCAGACAAAGGCGTTTGCTTAAAGTAGTCATAGCGTGTTCCTTGAATAGCGGTGCAGACAGGCAGTATAACCCGTTCGAATTCTACACCAAACCAAAATGGCGACATACCCGCACAGCAGGTATGGAAAACGTCATTTAATTATCGCGTATGATGGTTAAATCAAACATCACAGAACGATAAAAATGCTCAAAACGACACTGCTTTTTTTTGCCACCGCGCTGTGTGAAATCATCGGCTGCTTCTTGCCCTGGCTTTGGCTGAAGAAGGGGGGATCGATAGCGCTGTTGATCCCGGCGGGCATTGCGCTGGCGCTGTTTGTCTGGCTGCTCACCCTGCATCCCGCCGCCAGCGGGCGCGTGTATGCCGCTTACGGTGGGGTCTACGTGTGTACCGCGCTGTTGTGGCTGCGCGTGGTGGATGGCGTTAAATTAAGCCTGTATGACTGGTCAGGCGCGCTGATTGCCCTGTGCGGCATGCTGATCATCGTCGCCGGTTGGGGGCGCAGCTAGCGCCCTGTTTTTGTGATCGCTCGCTGATTTTATGATCATTATACTTGTATGGTAGTAGTGTAGTTGCGTAAATTTCCTGCATCACAACGAACGATGTAAGGAACCGGATTATGAAGATTGTCGGGGCTGAAGTTTTTGTTACCTGCCCGGGGCGTAATTTCGTCACCCTAAAAATTACCACCGATGAGGGGATCGTTGGCCTGGGCGATGCCACGCTGAATGGACGCGAGCTGTCCGTTGCCTCTTACCTGAAAGATCATCTTTGCCCCCAGCTGATTGGCCGCGATGCGCACCGCATCGAAGATATCTGGCAGTTCTTCTATAAAGGCGCTTACTGGCGTCGGGGGCCGGTCACCATGTCTGCCATCTCGGCCGTGGATATGGCGCTGTGGGATATCAAAGCCAAAGCGGCCAACATGCCGTTGTACCAGCTTCTTGGCGGCGCATCGCGCGAAGGGGTAATGGTTTACTGCCACACCACGGGTCACACCATCGACGACGTGCTGGAAGATTACGCCCGCCATAAAGAGATGGGCTTCAAGGCGATCCGCGTGCAGTGCGGCGTGCCGGGAATGAAAACCACCTACGGTATGTCTAAAGGAAAGGGGCTGGCGTACGAACCCGCCACCAAAGGCGACTGGCCGGAAGAGCAGCTGTGGTCCACGGAGAAATACCTCGACTTCACGCCGAAGCTGTTTGACGCCGTGCGCAGCCGGTTTGGCTTCAATGAGCATCTGTTGCACGACATGCATCACCGCCTCACACCGATTGAAGCGGCGCGTTTTGGCAAAAGCATCGAAGCGTACCGCATGTTCTGGATGGAAGACCCGACGCCTGCCGAGAACCAGGAGTGCTTCCGCCTGATCCGCCAGCACACGGTCACGCCGATTGCGGTGGGCGAAGTGTTTAACAGCATCTGGGACTGCAAGCAGCTTATCGAAGAGCAGCTGATTGACTACATCCGGACCACCATTACCCATGCGGGCGGGATCACCGGGATGCGTCGCATTGCGGACTTTGCTTCGCTCTACCAGGTGCGTACCGGCTCGCACGGCCCGTCGGATCTCTCGCCGATTTGTCACGCCGCAGCGCTGCATTTCGACCTGTGGGTGCCAAACTTCGGCGTACAGGAATATATGGGCTACTCCGAGCAGATGCTGGAAGTCTTCCCGCACAGCTGGCGCTTCGATAACGGCTACATGCATCCGGGCGACAAGCCGGGGCTGGGCATTGAGTTCGACGAGAAGCTGGCAGCGAAATACCCGTACGATCCGGCGTACCTGCCGGTTGCGCGTCTTGAAGACGGCACGCTGTGGAACTGGTAAACGAGGAGCGAACGATGAAAAGCATAGTGATCCAACAGCCCGACGCGCTGGTGATTGAAGAGCGCCCGATCCCGGTACCTGCCGCAGGCGAAGTGCGCGTCAAAATCTCCCTGGCGGGCATTTGCGGCTCAGACAGCCACATCTACCGTGGGCATAACCCGTTCGCCAAATATCCGCGCGTGATTGGTCACGAGTTTTTTGGCGTGATCGACGCCATCGGCGAGCACGTGGAAGCGTCCCGTCTTGGCCAGCGCGTGTCGGTTGACCCGGTTATCAGCTGCGGCCACTGCTACCCGTGCTCGGTGGGCAAACCTAACGTCTGCACCTCGCTGGTGGTGCTGGGCGTTCACCGCGACGGCGGCTTTAGCGAATATGCCGTGGTGCCCGCCAAAAACGCATGGCCAATCCCGGATGCCATCCCTGATAAACATGCGGTGATGGTCGAGCCGTTTACCATCGCGGCCAACGTCACCGGGCAGGCAAACCCTGGTGAGCAGGACGTGGCGCTGATCTACGGCGCAGGTCCGATGGGGCTGGTCACCGTTCAGGCGCTGAAGGGCGTGTATAAGGTGAAACAGATCATCGTGGTCGATCGTATTGACGAGCGGCTGGCGATGGCGCAACGCAGCGGCGCGGACTGGGTCATCAATAATGGCGAACAGTCTCTGGAGGCTGTGCTGGAAGAGAAGGGCATTAAACCTACGTTAATTATTGATGCCGCCTGCCATCCGTCGATTTTACAGGAGGCCATTACGCTGGCCTCTCCGGCGGCGCGTATTGTCCTGATGGGCTTTTCCAGCGACCCGAGCCAGATTGTTCAGCAGGGCATCACCGGCAAAGAGCTGTCGATATTTTCCTCGCGCCTGAATGCCAATAAATTCCCGGTCGTGATCGACTGGCTGGAAAGAGGGCTCATTGACCCTGAAAAACTGGTTACCCATACCTTTGACTATCACCACGTTACAGACGCAATCGAACTGTTTGAAAAAGACCAGCGGCAGTGCTGCAAAGTCTTGCTCACGTTCGGCCAATAATAATTCACGCGGTTAAGAGCCTGCGCAGACAGGCTCTGAGTGGTACGCATCTTACCTTTTAGAGATAGCCATTATGACTCAAGCACAACCTCAACGATCCACGTCCGACCTGGTAAAAGCCGCCGTCTCCGGCTGGCTGGGCACCGCGCTGGAGTTTATGGATTTCCAGCTCTACTCGCTTGGCGCCGCACTGGTGTTCCATGAAATCTTCTTCCCGGAACAGTCCGCCGCGATGGCGCTGATCCTCGCAATGGGCACCTACGGCGCGGGCTATATCGCGCGTATCGTCGGCGCCTTTATCTTCGGCAGAATGGGCGACAGCATCGGACGTAAAAAGGTGCTGTTTATCACCATCACCATGATGGGGATCTGTACCACCTTAATTGGCGTATTACCGACCTACGCGCAGATTGGCATTTTCGCGCCGGTGCTGCTGGTCACGCTGCGTATCATTCAGGGCCTGGGCGCCGGGGCGGAAATCTCCGGGGCAGGGACCATGCTGGCGGAGTACGCGCCGAAAGGAAAGCGCGGCATTATCTCCTCCCTGGTGGCCATGGGCACAAACTGCGGCACGCTGAGCGCGACGGCGATTTGGGCGGTGATGTTCTTTGCGCTTGATCGCGAAGAGCTGGTTGCCTGGGGCTGGCGCGTGCCGTTCCTTGCCAGCGTCGTGGTGATGATCTTTGCCATCTGGCTGCGAATGAACCTCAAGGAAAGCCCGGTATTCGAGAAAGTGAACGATGCAGAAGCTGCCGCACCGCAGGCCGTACAGGACACCTCTCTGGGCGCGATGTTCAGAAGTAAATCGTTCTGGCTGGCCACCGGGCTGCGTTTCGGTCAGGCGGGCAACTCAGGCCTGATCCAGACGTTCCTTGCGGGCTATCTGGTGCAGACGCTGCTGTTTGATAAAGCCATTCCAACCGATGCGCTGATGATCAGTTCAATCCTCGGGTTTATCTCCATTCCGCTGCTGGGCTGGCTATCGGACAAGGTGGGACGCCGGTTGCCTTACATCATTCTCAACATCTCGGCGATCGTTCTGGCGTACCCGATGCTGTCGATCATCGTTGACAAGAGTTATGCCCCGGGCGTGCTGATGCTCTCCATCATCGTGATTCACAACGTGGCGGTGCTGGGGCTGTTTGCCCTGGAGAACATCACCATGGCGGAAATGTTTGGCTCGCGAAACCGCTTTACTCGCATGGCGATTTCGAAGGAAGCCGGCGGCCTGGTCGCGGTGGGCTTTGGTCCGGTGCTGGCAGGGATCTTCTGCAACATGACCGGCTCATGGTGGCCTATTGTGGCGATGCTGGTGGTTTACTCGCTGATTGGGCTGGTCTCTGCACTCCTGATGCCTGAAGTGCGCGACCGTGATTTGAGCGACGCTGAAGATGCTGCCGAAGTGCCTCAGAAAGAGCGTGCGGCATACGGGGCACTCTCCACCCGGCGTTAATGGTTTATATGTTATGGGATATGTCACACAACTTATTGTTCATGTCACACCACATGGCAAAAAGTTAATATAAATCAATATCTGAAATCGACGTATCAGTATGGTTGATGGCAGTCCTTTTTTTCTCGCTACTGCCATTCTAGTTGGTGTAGTCAGCAGGCGCTGTCGCTCTTGCCGGAGCGGCAGCGGTTCTTAGCTTTCTAATTTAACGAGTCACAATCATGGAAAATCGGTTATTACAGGCGAAGGCCACGCTGCCTCAGTACGATCGTGAACGCCTCAACGCGCGTATTGTTCACCTGGGCTTTGGCGCATTTCATCGCGCACATCAGGCGGTCTACGCCGACATTCTTGCCGCAGAACACGACAGCGACTGGGGATACTGTGAAGTGAACCTGATCGGCGGTGAACAGCAGATCGCCGATCTGAACGCGCAGGACCATCTCTACACCGTGGCGGAAATGTCTGCCGACGCCTGGACCTCCCGCGTCGTGGGGGTGGTGAAAAAGGCGCTGCATGCCCAGGTTGATGGGCTGGAAGCTGTCCTGTCGACGATGTGCGAACCGCAGGTGGCGATTGTTTCGCTCACCATTACCGAGAAAGGGTACTGCCATTCGCCTGCCACCGGGCAACTGATGCTCGATCATCCGTTTATCGTAGCGGACCTGCAAAATCCTCATCAGCCAAAATCTGCACCGGGCGTTGTGGTTGAAGCGCTGGCGCGGCGTAAGGCAGCCGGCCTGCCGGCCTTTAGCGTCATGTCCTGCGATAACATGCCGGAAAATGGTCATGTGATGCGCAACGTTACCTGCGCCTACGCGCGTGCCGTGGACGCTGAACTGGCAGACTGGATCGATGCCAATGTGACCTTCCCGTCAACCATGGTCGACCGTATCGTCCCGGCGGTCACGGCCGAGACGCTGGATAAAATTGAACAATTGACCGGCGTTCGCGATCCGGCTGGGGTGGCCTGCGAGCCGTTCCGTCAGTGGGTGGTGGAAGATAACTTTGTCGCCGGGCGTCCACAGTGGGAAAAGGCCGGCGCTGAGCTGGTATCAGACGTTATTCCTTTTGAAGAGATGAAGCTGCGTATGCTTAACGGCAGCCACTCGTTCCTGGCCTATCTAGGCTATCTGGCGGGTTACCAGCACATTAACGACTGCATGGCAGATGCGAACTACCGCAAAGCCGCTCACGCGCTGATGCTGAAAGAGCAGGCCCCAACGCTGAAAGTGCAGGGTGTGGATTTAAGCCATTACGCCGATCTGCTGATCGCGCGTTACAGCAACCCGGCGCTGCGTCACCGCACGTGGCAAATTGCGATGGACGGCAGTCAGAAACTCCCGCAGCGTATGCTTGATTCCGTGCGCTGGCACCTGGTCCATCAGCAGCCTTTCCCGCTGCTTGCATTGGGCGTGGCGGGCTGGATGCGCTATGTCGGCGGCGTGGACGAGCAGGGTAATGCCATCGAGGTAAGCGATCCGCAGCTGGCGGCGATCCAGTCAGCGGTAAACAGCAGCGCAGAAGGCGAGAGCCGCGTGAAAGCGCTGTTGGGTATCGAGGCGATCTTTGGCAAAGAACTGCCGCAGGAAGCTGTTTTTGTCGATGCGGTAATGAACGCGTACCAGATGCTGCTACAGAAGGGGGCGAAGGCCACGGTGGCGCAATACGCGGCGCAGGGTTAATGCTTTACATGCCGCCGTTCGCGGCGGCATGGCTTTGTGCCTGTTAGTGCATTCCCAGGCGAATCAGTTCAATCGGTTCAAATTTACCGTCACAACCTTCGACTTCCACCGTTTTGCTGCGACGCACCTGTGCGGCATCCAGCCCGGTGCTGTGGATCGCTTTAATAATCCCGGTGCGGCCCGTGCCGTTAATCATTACGCGGCTGCCGGTGGTGATTGCGTTGCGGTTACGGTCATATGTCATCATGGTAATTTCTCCTCTCTAACCTATCCGTTACGGCGCTATTCTGACCGCGCCATTCACGGGCACTATAAATACGCCTCTCTTTAACGATTGTTTTTGTTTTTGATCAAACTCACACTTTTTTCTTTGTTACGGCCCGCGTTGACGCTTCTGAACCGCTATTTACAAAACGGACAAATGTTTTCATGAACTGATAGTTTACCCGCGTTAACGTTGAGGGTTTGTTTATAGTGCGAATGGCACTCTGGTTACAGGAAATACCCCTTTCATCTGAATTAAGGAGTCAGGCTTATGTACAAAAAGATTTTGATGCCTGTTGATGTGTTTGAAATGGATTTGAGTGACAAAGCGGTGCGTCATGCGGCTAATCTCGCCAAAGCGGAAGGCGCCTCAATCACCCTGGTTAATATCCTGCCCGTCAGCGGCCGCTCGTTACTACGCGGGTTCAATGCGGATATTAAAAAGTTTGAAGAGTACATGACCACCGAGTCTGATAAAAAAATGACGGCGTTAAAGCGCTTGTTTGATATCGACCCGGACAAAATTGAGTGCAAAGTGCGCTTTGGCAGCGTGCGCGATGAAATTATTAAAATGAGTAAAGAAGGGGATTATGACGTGATCGTTATCGGTTCGAAAAACCCGAGCATCACAACCCATTTACTCGGCTCCAACGCAGAGTCTATTCTCCGCTACGCCAGCATCCCGGTATTAGTTGTCCGCTAACGACCTCGCCGCAACCGCAAGGGGGCGGCGAATATTACTCTTCGCTGAACCAGTCGCTATTTTCCTGACGAATAAGCTGCACGGATTCACTTATTTCCTGCAGGTGCAGAGTCATCGCATTTTCCACGCCGTCCAAATCCCGTTTTTCCAGCGCATTAAAAATATCATGGTGCTGTCGGAGCAGCATTTCCGGCGGCGAAACATGGTCAAGGCTCATGTAACGCACGCGGTCAATGGTGGCTTTGATGTTTTCGATGGTATCCCACGCCAGCTGACAGTCGGCGATTTGCGCCAGCTTCTGATGAAACTCGTCATCCAGCTGGAAAAAGTCATTGAGCTGTTTACGATCAATCGCAATGCGCTGCTGATGCAGGTTTTGCTCCAGCAGGTAGCACTGGTTTTCGTTGATCAGCGTTGCCGCCCGTCGCACAACCGCGCACTCAATCGCCTGACGGACGAAACAACCGTTACGGACCTGCGAAAGCGAAATTTTGTTCACATAGCTGCCGCGCTGGGGGCGGATCTGAATCAGGCCGTTTTCAGCCAGCTTGATAAACGCCTCACGCACCGGCTGACGGGAAACGTCAAAACGCACCGACACCTCTTTTTCAGACAGCGGAGTGCCAGGCGGGATCAGGCAATGGACGATATCACGTCGTAAAATGCGATAAATTTGCTGGTTAACAGGCTGGGTAGGGTTGAGTTGCGATTCAGCGGCCATGTGTTGTGATTTCTCAGAGAGTTAACCTGACTAGACTACCATTCTTTTGCCCGCCATCACAGACCCGGCCCGCAGGCCGGGCAGGGCAAACTAGCCGCGATGGACGCTCAGTCCGGCAAAACTCTGGCTGACCGGCATCATTTCAACGGTGTTGATATTGACGTGTTTAGGCAGCGTCGCCACCCACCAGACCGTCTCGGTGACGTCTTCCGGGGTCAGCGCATTCGCGTTTTCGTAGGTTTTACCCGCTTTCGCGTCATCGCCTTTGAAGCGGACGTTAGAGAATTCCGTCCCGCCCACCAGGCCTGGTTCAACGTCCGTCACGCGGATAGCCGTGCCGTGCAGGTCGGTGCGCAGGTTCAGGCTGAACTGGCGCACGAAAGCTTTGGTTGCGCCGTAGACGTTGCCGCCTGCGTAAGGCCAGCTACCGGCGGTAGAGCCGATGTTGATAATGTGGCCGCTGTTGCGTTCCACCATGCCGGGCAGCACGGCGCGGGTCATGTACACCAGGCCCTTGTTGTTGGTGTCGATCATGTTTTCCCAGTCTTCCACGCTGGCTTTATGGGCGGGCTCCATGCCCAGCGCCAGACCGGCATTGTTGACCAGAACATCAATGGCACGCCACTCGGCCGGCAGGTTCGCGATCATCTCTTCAATGGCCGCGCGGTTACGTACGTCCAGCTGCGCGGTCAGGATGCTGTCGCCCAGCTCATCCTTTAGCTCCTGCAGGCGCTCCTGACGGCGGCCTGTTGCAATCACTTTATGGCCGTTGGCGACGAAGCGACGCGTGATGCATTCACCAAAACCCGCGGTCGCCCCGGTAACTAAAATTATCATCTCACTGTTCCTCAACGCTTTTTGTGTTGTACTACCATAGCACGCTCGCGGGCGGCCCGTTAAGGCTACATTTGTATGATGGCATTGCAGGCGCTGACGGCCTGGCCTACTCTGGGGGAATACACTGTTCTGAGGAGTGAAAAATGTCGGTCAACAATCCTTTTTTTGACATCAGCCTGCTGCCGTATCAGGCACCGCGATTCGATCTTATTGAAGACAGCCACTATCGCCCGGCATTCGACGAAGCCCTGCGCCAGAAGCGTGCTGACATCGACGCTATTATCGCCCAAACGTCCCCACCGGATTTTGACAACACCGTGCTGGCGCTGGAGAAAAGCGGCGCGATGCTATCACGCGTCAGCAGCGTCTTTTTTGCCATGACCTCCGCGCACACCAACGATGATCTGCAGGCGCTGGATGAGCAGTTCTCAACCGAGCTGGCGGAGCTGGCAAACGATATCTGGCTTAACGACACGCTTTTCTCCCGCGTCGAGCGCGTCTGGCAGGATCGCGCCGCGCTGGATGCGGAATCCCGTCGTCTGGTGGAAGAGACCTGGCAGCACTTTGTCCTTGCGGGCGCACGCCTTAACGCTGCCGAAAAAGCGGAGCTCAAAACGCTGAATACGGAATCCGCCTCGCTGACCAGCCGCTTTAACCAGCGTTTACTCGCCGCAGACAACGCGGGCGGGCTGGTGGTGGACGATGTTCAACAACTCGATGGCCTGAGCGCGGACCAGATTGGCACCGCCGCGCAGGCCGCAACGGAAAAAGGTCTTCGCGATCGCTGGCTGATCCCGCTGCTTAATACCACGCAACAGCCCGCCCTCGCCGCGCTGCGCAATCGCCAGACGCGTGAACGTCTGTTCAAGGCCGGATGGGATCGCACCCAAAAAGGCGATGAAAACGATACCCGCGAGCTGATCCGCCGTCTTGCGTCGCTGCGCGCGCGGCAGGCTCAGCTGCTCGGATTTGAGGATTACGCAAGCTGGAGCACCGCTGACCAGATGGCGAAAACGTCTGCCGCCGCGCTGGCCTTTATGCGGGGGATCGTGCCTGCGGCGCGAGGGCGGGCGGCGCGTGAACAGGCTGATATCCAGAAGGTGATTGACGACGAGCAGGGCGGTTTTACCGTTGAAGCATGGGACTGGGCCTACTACGCCGAGCGCGTGCGCTCGGCAAAATACGCGCTCGATGAGTCGCAAATCAAACCTTACTTTGCGCTCAATACCGTCCTGCACGACGGCGTGTTCTGGGCTGCCAGCGAGCTGTTTGGCATTCGTTTTGTTGAGCGTTTTGACATCCCGGTGTATCACCCGGACGTGCGCGTATGGGAAATTTTTGACCACACCGGCGAGGGGATGGCGCTGTTCTACGGTGACTTCTTCGCCCGCGACTCAAAAAGCGGCGGGGCGTGGATGGGCAATTTTGTCGAACAATCCTTTGAGTCTTCCGCCCGCCCGGTGATCTACAACGTGTGCAACTACCAAAAACCCGCTACCGGCCAGACGGCACTTCTCTCCTGGGATGATGTCATCACGCTGTTTCACGAGTTTGGTCATACGCTACACGGCCTGTTTGCCAGCCAGCGCTACGCTACGCTTTCTGGCACCAATACGCCGCGAGACTTTGTTGAGTTTCCGTCGCAAATCAACGAACACTGGGCCAGCCACCCGCGCGTGTTTGCGCACTATGCCCGTCATTATCAGACCCAGGAACCCATGCCGGATGCCCTGCGGGATAAAATGCTGAACGCCACCCAGTTCAACAAGGGCTACGACATGACGGAGTTGCTCAGCGCTGCCTTGCTGGACATGAACTGGCACAGCATTCGCGACACCGTTGATAACGTAGAATCGTTTGAAGCCGAGGCGCTGAAAAAGGAAGGGCTGGATCTTCCCGCCATCCCGCCACGCTATCGCAGCAGTTATTTCGCCCATATCTTCGGCGGCGGCTATGCGGCGGGGTATTACGCCTATCTCTGGACGCAAATGCTGGCGGACGACGGTTATCAGTGGTTTGTCGAGCAGGGGGGTTTGACGCGCGAGAACGGGCAAAAATTCCGCGAGGCGATTTTGTCGCGCGGCAATAGTACGGATTTAGCTGAACTTTATCGTCAGTGGCGCGGGCACGATCCGAGAATAGAGCCGATGCTGGAAAATCGTGGATTGAGTGATTAGGTATAATTTAACGTAAGTGAACCGGGCATAATGCCCGGTTCTTTCCCTTCAATCTGTCATTACGTGAACGAAAGATAGTCTGCAGATGAGGGTTTGATACAAACTTAGCATAGTGCCCTCACATTTTTCCCGAGGCAGTCTATATTGTTAGAGGAAAAAACATAATGGAGTCAGGGTAGTGGACGGAGAAAGGATCGTAATCAATTCGCTTGAAGAAGCCCAGGGAATCGCAAATGCCTTAGTGCTTTTTGCTATGGGTTTCGAGCAATCAAGGATCATACAAGGAATGTATTTCGTATCGGGGTTTTTGAATATTTATTCTGTAAACGAAATAATATTAAATGAGATTAAGCGAAGCGCTCTGCAACGTAGTATAAATGTGTCCAGCAATCTGAACCAAACTTTCAATTACAACGGGAGAGAACTCATCATCACGTTGACCAGATTGTAACAGCAAGAGTCGTAATAATGGCAATTGCCTACCAGTATAGTGCAATGTCATGTATCATTTATGTCTACTGACTAATGCAACCTAATGTAATGTCTTTTTGAGGGTCAGAATCGCTTCAAGACATTGCATCATGATTTTTTCGTCTTCACAATCCATACAAACTTGATAAAGCGCTTCAATTAATAGCTGTAAGGTAACGGCATCATTTTTTTCGAGTAACCCCGCAACAACAACGCCTATAAGGGCATTAAATTCTTCAGTTCCATCTATTTCATCTTGTTCCAAAGCACCTCCTGATAGTGTATGGATGTACAGGGTAGCATGCGGGTATATTAATTTCAACGTTACTCTAATCTTAAGCAATGTGTATGAACAGATGTAAAGCTGTGCTGCCAGGGCTTTTTCAGTGCTGCAATATATGATTTCAATTTTGTCGTTATAAGGAATCAAAACATAAGAATAGGACTAATTTTCTAAATTCAATGCCTTCTGCATCTAGAGTTAATTCTGAGGTTTATGAAATCGTACCAAGGAGGCTTAACTGTGATATTTCAAGACGACGAAAAAGGCTATGCCATCATTGGTGAAGCGGCACTTAGACTTGCTCTTGTGAGAAAGGAGATTAATGTCGCCTCTCTCATTAGCATGTTGAATCGAATGACTCAAGACGTTGATGATGAAGGTAGATTGAAGGAACTCTCGGAGGCCAACACCTGGCTCATGAGATTCAAGACACTCAATCGCGACGATGAGTTAAGGATGCCATATCTTCAAACCCTTGTGGGCCTTAACGAAGACTAGAATTAGCAGGATAGGACGCAGACCGGCTCTGGCCGGTAATCACGACGAAGCAACCTCATCGGTAACGTGAAAACGTTTATCGGCCGAAGAAACTGTCAGGGATGACACTCTTTTAGTCGATTTAGTACAGAACTTACCCACAGAATCTGTGGATAAGTTAACCATTATAATCTCTGCTTAAGATATCTGATCGCTTACAGCGATAATTTCAATAATTCTACGAAGATATATGCTGTTCGACGAGTTCAGGCCAATGAATTGTTAAATGTTCATGTCTGCTGTAGTGTGAAAAAAGCCCCCCCTGAAAACAAAATATTCCCGCTGACTCAAGCCACATCCACTCTTCGGCAAGTTCTATTCCAGTCGCGCAAATTCTTATTTCTAATAGCTCGCAGCAGCGGATTAAGCTTTGAAGAATCGCTTGTTTAGAACCATCTTCATGAATATGCTTTATCAATTGAGGATGAATCTTAAGTTTTTCAGGTTGAAATTTAGAAAGGAGTAATAATCCTGCGTTGCCTGCTCCAAAGTCTTTGACGGCAACGCTTACACCACAACTCTTCAATTTCCTGATGGCGTCAGCGAACTCATCAATCTCTGGAATTATTTCGCTTTCAGAAAATTCGACAATAATTTGCTCTGGATAAATGCTACTTTCTTTAATATAACCAAGGAGTATATCAATTGCACCGGGCACTCTGGTCAAGGTCAAGGGCAGGAGTGAAACTGACACCCTTTGCGAAGCAGTAGTTATCTTTCCAGCAGTTTTTAACAATTCATGTTTCGATTCCAAATCAAAAGATAAATGATCTGCTTCACTAAGTGGGCTTTCATTTTTGGCACTTAATACGAATGAATGTATTTGGCCTGCGAGAGGATCTATCACCACCTGGATATTATCAATGGAAACCCTATCAATTTCTTCAATCTCAATATGTTGCGGCGAAAAGTACCAGCTGAAACTATCCGGCAATTGATAGTAACTGTCAGTTTCCACTGAATCGATAAAAGTGCGAAAAAATCGCAAAGCCCTATCATTATAGAGTAACTTATGTTGAGTGGTTCCATGTTGAAGAACTCTGTCAAGACACTCATCTTTGTCATACAGCCTGATGTCGATTAATTCCATGCCTGCTCCACCGAAACGACGATAAGGGGCATAATCGCGTAAAAGTTCGACAATGTTAGAATGAAGGACATCGCGGCGAATCTTTTCGTACAGTTGCATCACTGCAACCTCTTCACCTTCCAGAAGCTGCAAAAAATGCGTGCCGTTGAAAAGCAAAACGCCAGTAATCCCCACTTTCTCGTTGTGAGTATTGGCCGTGCTGACCATATCTTTTATTGATTGAAATGATGCGCCCGACTGGAGGTGGCTTCGATAAATAAGCGTTGTTAGCATAGTGAACGTGTCTAAGGAGTTTCTTCTAAAATAGCATGAGAATTGTTAACCGTGCGTTATTGCATAACTTTTTTTAAAACCTGAGAAATTGACAGTATGTTATAACACGTTGACGTACGGTCATGAGTAATCCCAGTTATAATTATGGATTTACCCATGCCGATCTCAGCGATGTGCAGCATAATTTATTGCACTTCCGTGACAAACTAAAAAAAGGATCTAGAATTTCTTACGGATTGAAATTTATTACATGGAGTTTCCCGTGATTTTTCTGGCCGCGATTGTCTTATCCTCACTTCTGTTCATCTCGTCTCTTATCTATATTTTGATGGAGTTAGTTAGCATTGGGTGCAATCCTCAGAGGCATTAGAATCCTGCGCGCACGCAGGAACAGGCCGCACGGTTGATGTGTAGTCGCAGATTGTCGAAAGTATCAGGACAAAGGGTTGCGGGTAAAACGACGCGTTGCAGCGTTAAAGACGATCAGCAAAAACGCAATGTCGCTCTTAATGGAGATTCTGTAACACTGGAAAAAAATCCCATCTAATCTACATTATTGATACGGATCATTTACATGGATTATTCATAAGTTGAATATGTAGAGTAATCAACAGGAGGAATGATATGAAAAAAGCACTATTAGGGACTGTTCTGGCCTTCACAATGGCAAGCTTCGGTGCATCCGCTGCCGATCTGATTTCTAAAGATGAAGCACACCACTTCAAACTGCAATACATAGGGAATGTTACCGTGGGCGCAACCGGCGGTCAGATTTCATCACCTTCCGATCTGCATAAAAAGCTTTCTACACTGGCTGAAGAGAAGGGTGGAAAATACTACGTTATTATCGCTGCGCGTGAGCATGGTCCTAACTTTGAAGCAGTAGCAGAAGTCTTTAAATAACGCCTTTATTCATTAAAAAACCCGCCATCAGCGGGTTTTTTATTATCTATATTTAGAGAGAAAAGTCAGGCAATCTCATTCGGACAGGCTTCGCCTTTCTCCAGCTGCTGCAAATTCCCCAGCGTCGTTTCTGAAATGCTTATCAGCGCCTCGGCGGTAAGGAAGGCCTGATGCCCGGTGAACAGCACGTTATGGCAGGCCGACAGACGGCGGAACACGTCATCCTGAATCACGTCATTGGATTTGTCTTCAAAGAACAGGTCACGTTCGTTCTCATAGACGTCCATACCCAAGGCACCAATCTTCTGGGTTTTCAGCGCTTCAATTGCCGCCTGTGAATCAATCAAACCGCCGCGGCTGGTGTTGATGATCATCACCCCGTCCTTCATCTGGTCGAAAGCCGTCTGGTTTAGCAGGTGATAGTTTTCTGGCGTCAGCGGGCAGTGCAGGGAGATCACGTCAGACTGGGAGAACAGCGTCTGAATATCAACATACTCCACGCCCAGCTCCAGTGCGGCAGCGCTTGGGTACGGGTCAAAGGCCAGCAGGCGCATACCAAAGCCTTTCAGAATGCGCAGGGCGGCTACGCCAATCTTACCGGTGCCGATGATCCCGGCGGTTTTGCCGTACATGGTAAAACCGGTCAGCCCTTCGAGAGAAAAGTTCGCATCACGGGTACGTTGATAAGCACGGTGAATACGACGGTTCAGCGACATCATCATGCCGATGGCATGTTCCGCCACCGCTTCCGGTGAATAGGCCGGTACGCGAACGACCTTCAGACCCAGCTCTTTCGCCGCATCCAGATCCACGTTATTGAACCCGGCGCAGCGCAGGGCGATATATTTCACCCCCTGTTTTTTCAGCTCTTCCAGCACCGGACGGCTGCCATCATCGTTGACGAAGATACAGACGCCTTCACAGCCGTGGGCGGTTTTGGCAGTTTTCTCAGTCAGCAGAAAGTCGAAAAATTCAAGATCGAATCCGTAAGCCTCGTTAACATGTTGCAGATACTTTTTGTCGTACTGCTTTGTGCTATATACCGCGAGTTTCATAAGACTTTCTCCAGTGATTTTACATTCACGTTAGCATGATTAAAATAATCTTACAATTTATAAAAATTTATTGAATTCAATAAGTTCTATGAATAATGATAGAGCATCTATCCTTAAAAATGACAGTCTCTTCAACTGACTGGCTAATCATGCGACAATGATCGGCAATGTCGGCTTAATTCTTTCGCTAAATCAGGATATTAACTGCCCATGAGGGGTAAATACAAAGCCGCGATCGCGCTCCTACTGCTGTTGATCGTTTTGCCGCTGACGCTGCTGATGACGCTCGCCCAATGGGTACCGACCCTTGCCGGGATCTGGCTGCCGGTAGGGACGCGCATCGCCTTTGAAAAAAGTCCTCGTCTGACCCGCAACGCCCTCGTTATACCGGATCTCCGCTATCTGGTAGAAGACTGCGAAATTGCCCGTATCGAAAACGTCACGCTGTCGCACCCCAGCCGCTGGGCGCTGGACGTCGGCGCGCTTGAACTGAACTCTGCGTGTCTGAGTAAACTGCCCGAGTCCGCCCCGTCCACCGTCGCGCCAAAAACCCTGGCCCAGTGGCAGGCGATCCTGCCGAACACCTGGCTGACGATCCACCGCCTGACGCTTTCCCCCTGGCAGCAGTGGCAGGGTGAGCTTCGCGCGTCCTTAACCCCGGCCAGCCAGACTCTCACCTATAAAGGCGAGCAGGTGAGTATTCAGGGGCAGCTTCGCGGCCAGAATCTGACCATCAAGCAATTCGACATTCACCTGCCGGACCAACCGCAGCCCGTGACGCTGGTGGGTGAATTTACCCTGCCGCTGGTGCCGGACGGCGCACCGGTTAAAGGGCACGCGCAGGCCACCTTCAACGTGCCACACTTATCGTCTCTGGTCGATGCCGATCTGGAGTGGGCGGACAATCAGGGGCAACTGGTGGTCATGGCGAGGGATAACCCCGACCCGCTGCTCGACCTGCCTTGGCAGGTCACCGCCCGGGAATTGACCATCAGCGACGGTCGTTGGAACTGGCAACAGCCAGGTCTGCCGCTGAGCGGACGCGTTGGGCTGAAGATTGATAACTGGCAGCAGGGGCTGGAAAAAGCGACCTTCACCGGACGCCTGAACGTGCTGACGAAGGGTGATGCCGGGAAGGGCAACGCCGTACTGACTCTCGGTCCCGGCACGCTTAGCATGGATAACAGCCACATGCCGCTGCATCTGAGCGGCGAGGCGAAACAAAACGATCTGATCCTCTACGCCAAACTTCCGGCGACACTGACCGGAAGCCTGGCAGATCCCATCCTGGAATTCGCCCCCGGCGCGCTGCTTCGCTCGCGCGGACGCCTGATTGATTCGCTGGATATCGACGAAATACGCTGGCCGCTCGCGGGCGTTAAGCTGACGCAAAAGGGCGTGGATGGCCGCCTGCAGGCGATATTACGCGCTCATGAAAACGAGATGGGCGATTTTACCCTGCACCTGGACGGCCAGGCGCAAGATTTTTTACCCGACAGCGGGCTGTGGCAGTGGCGCTACTGGGGCAACGGTAACTTCACGCCGATGAACGCACGATGGGACGTTGCAGGGAAAGGAGAATGGCGCGATCGGGTGATTGCGCTGACCGATCTCTCCACCGGTTTCGATAAGCTCCAGTACGGCACGATGCTGGTCAGCAAGCCGCGTCTGGTGCTGGAAAAACCGGTGCGCTGGCAGCGCGATCCTGCCCATCCGGCCTTCAGCGGGGCGCTGTCGCTGAAAGCGGGACAAACCACCTTTTCAGGCGGAAGCCTGCTGCCGCCCTCGGTACTGAATTTTAGCGTCGACGGGACTGACCCGACCCTGTTCCAGTTCAAAGGGGATCTTCACGCCGACGCCATTGGGCCGGTGCAGGTCAATGGCCGCTGGGACGGTGAGCGTCTGCGCGGTCAGGCCTGGTGGCCGAAGCAGTCCCTCACGGTATTCCAGCCGCTGCTTCCGCCAGACTGGAAGATGACGCTGCGCGACGGCGAACTTTACGCGCAGGTGGCCTTCTCGGCGGCGGCGGACCAGGGCTTTGAGGCGGGCGGCCACGGGGTGGTAAAAGCCGGTAGCCTGTGGATGCCCGACAACCAGATCAACGGCGTCGATTTTGTTCTGCCGTTTCGCTTTAGCGAGGGGACCTGGTCGCTGGGCACGAGGGGGCCGGTGACGTTGCGCATTGGCGAAGTGCAAAATCTGGTGTCCGCACACAACATTACCGCCGATTTACAGGGTGACTACCCCTGGACCGACGACAACCCGCTGCTGCTCACCAACGTGAAGATAGAAACGCTCGGCGGCAAAATCACCCTTCAGCAGCTGCGTATGCCGCAACATGATGCGGCCCTGCTGCGCGTGGACAATATCTCCTCCAGCGAGCTGATTAGCGCGGTGAATCCCAAACAGTTTACGATGTCTGGCCCGGTCAGCGGAGCGCTGCCATTCTGGCTCGACAACGAACGCTGGATTATCAAAGACGGCTGGCTGACCAATCCGGGGCCTATGACGCTGCGTATTGACAAAGATACGGCCGACGCCATTGTGAAAGACAATATGGCCGCAGGGGCCGCCATCAACTGGCTGCGCTACATGGAAATCACCCGGTCGTGGACAAAGATCAATGTCGATAATCTGGGGGTCTTAACCCTGCAGGCGGCGATCAAGGGAACCAGCCGGGTGGATGGCAAAAGCGGTTCGGTCAATCTGAACTACACCCACGAAGAGAACGTTTTTACCCTCTGGCGCAGCCTGCGCTTCGGGGATAATCTGCAAACATGGTTTGAGCAACATGCGGCCATACCGGGTATCCGCAGTTCGACCGGCAAGGAAAGTGAGGAACAACAATGAAAAAGATGGCAGGTGTACTCACCGTGGCCGTTGCCGTGCTGCTCTCGGGCTGTACGCCGCGTATTGAAGTGGCGGCACCGAAAGAGCCGATCACCATCAATATGAACGTCAAAATCGAGCATGAGATCCACATCAAGGTCGATAAAGACGTAGAAACCCTGCTGAAAACGCGCAGCGATCTGTTCTGAGGATGCCATGAAACGATTACTACTGATTTTACTGGCGCTGGGAATGAACGTGCAGGCCGCGACGCTGACCTTAAACGAAGCACGCACCCAGGGCCGGGTGGGGGAAACCCTGAGCGGCTACCTGGCGCCGGTTAAGCAGGATCCAGACACGCTGGCGCTGGTGAAAAGCATTAATGCCGCACGCACCGAGAGCTACCAAAAGCTGGCCGACAGCAACAACCTGCCGGTGGATGAAGTGGCGAAAATGGCCGGGCAAAAGCTGGTGGCCCGTGCGCAGCCGGGCGAGTACGTGAAGGGGATTAACGGTAAGTGGCTGAAAAAAGAGTGAACTAAAAAAAACTAGCGGCAGCGTTTACGGTACTCGCCGGGCGAGACGCCGAAACGCTGCTTAAAGGCGGTAGAAAAATGGCTGTGATCGGCAAAACCCCAGCTGTAGCCAATGCCCGCCAGCTTTTCGTCGTCGCCGGCTGAACGCAGCATCTGCGCGCAGAGATCGAGTCGACGGTTTTTAATGTACTGCGCCACCACCAGCCCTTTCTCGGCGAACATACGGTACAAACTGCGTACCGACATCCCACTCTCTGTGGCGATCCACTCCGGGCGCAGCGCGTCTGACTGGATATGGTCGTCTATCAGGGAAAGCACGTTCTGGAACTGACGTTCCTTGCGCGGCTGCACTGCGTCGCGTTGCTGAAATGCCGGGCGCAGCAGGCAAACCATCGCTTCCAGCGCCGCTTCGCTCTCGACCTCACTCAGCCCGGTATTGCCCATACTCTCCTGAAGCAGACGATGGCTCAACTGCACGGTCGGCAGGCTGCGGGAAAGCGTGAGCGCGCAGCTCACTTCCTGAAAGCGGCACTGCTGTTCAATGATCTGACGCGGCACGAGCAGAGAAATCTGGCGGGATTTGTCCTGCCAGTAAATCGAGCAGGGGCGCGAGGCGTCCAGCAGGGTGATATCGCCCGTTTTAAGACGTGAGCGCCGCCCGTCCTGTTCAATCTCCGCGCTGCCGTCGAGCTGAAACACGGTATAGAACCACGCATCGTTGCCGTGGGCAATTTCCCGACGGGTGCGAAACAGATTAACCCCGGCTGCGGTGACGGTGCTTAACTTCAGGCTGCGGGCATAGCTGGTTTCCAGTTCACCGATAAACTCTCCCTCTAAAGGACGCGCATCAAACCGGCCGCACGCCTGGTTAATTTGCGCCAGCCATTGCTGATACTTTTCCTGTTCGCTCGCACACGCCATGGTTTCTCTCGCCGCACCGTCAATGTTTTCGCATTGTTGCATTTGTGTTGCATTTTGTCTGGCCTTCGAGGCTGACTATAGGAAAGAACGCTCATGCGGAACAGCGATATAAGCGGTAATTATCACGTTTTGCGGAGCCTGTCACAGGTGGCAAAGCGAATGTCACACAGACAAAAGCGGGATGGCAAAACCCCTCTTAGACTGCATTAACATCCTGAGAAGAATAACCAAGGAGTACCCGATGTCTGAATCACAGGTAGCCGCTCTGCCGTGCGTGCAACAGTTTCTCGACCGTCACCATGGCCTGTGGATCGAAGGGCGCGAAGTGGCGTCTGACGGCGAAAAACGCCTGAACGTCTATAACCCGGCGACGGGCGAGGTGATAGCCTCAACGGCGGATGCCAGCGTGGACGATGTGGATCGCGCAGTGATGTCTGGCTGGCGCGCCTTTGTTTCGCGCAGCTGGGCGGGAAAACTGCCCGCCGAACGCGAGCGCATTCTGCTGCACTTTGCCGACCTAGTCGAGCAGCACGGCGAGGAGCTGGCGCAGCTTGAAACGCTGGAGCAGGGGAAATCCATCAACATCTCCCGCGCCTTTGAGGTCGGCTGCACCTTGAACTGGATGCGTTATACCGCCGGGCTGACGACCAAAATTGCGGGCAAAACGCTCGATCTCTCTATTCCGCTGCCGCAGGGGGCGCGTTATCAGGCGTGGACCCGTAAAGAGCCGGTCGGGGTGGTGGCGGGGATCGTACCCTGGAACTTCCCGCTGATGATCGGCATGTGGAAAGTGATGCCCGCCCTGGCGGCTGGCTGCTCAATCGTTATCAAACCCTCTGAGACGACGCCACTGACCCTGCTGCGCGTGGCGGAACTGGCGAGTGAGGCGGGTATTCCGGATGGCGTGTTCAACGTCATCACCGGCAGCGGAGCCACCTGCGGTGCAGCCCTGACGTCGCATCCGCGCATAGCCAAGGTGAGTTTTACCGGCTCTACGGCGACGGGGAAACAGATTGCGCGTACGGCTGCAGAGACGCTGACGGGCGTCACGCTGGAGCTGGGCGGTAAAAACCCGGCTATCGTCCTGAAAGACGCCGATCCGGCATGGGTCATTGAAGGGCTGATGACCGGCAGCTTCCTTAATCAGGGGCAGGTTTGTGCGGCAAGCTCGCGCATCTATATCGAAGCGCCGCTGTTTGACACGCTGGTGAGCGGGTTTGAGCAGGCGGTTAAATCCCTCAGCGTCGGGCCGGGCATGTCGCCGCAGGCGTTTATTAACCCGCTGGTCTCCCGCGCCCACTGCGATAAGGTCCAGACCTTCCTTGATGAAGCCGCCTCCCGAAAGGCCGAGCTTATCAGCGGCAGCCGCGGCCCGGACGGGAAGGGATACTATGTTTCACCGACGCTGGTGGTTAACCCGGACGCGTCGCTGCGACTCACCCGTGAAGAGGTTTTCGGCCCGGTGGTCAACCTGGTGCGGGTCGCGGATGGCGAAGAGGCGTTACGGCTGGCTAACGACACCGAATATGGCCTGACGGCCAGCGTCTGGACGCAAAACATCAGCAAGGCGCTGGAATACACCGACAGGCTGCAGGCCGGCACCGTCTGGGTAAACAGTCATACCCTGATCGATGCCAACCTGCCGTTCGGCGGCATGAAACAGTCTGGCACCGGGCGTGACTTTGGCCCGGACTGGCTGGACGGCTGGTGCGAAACGAAGTCGGTGTGCGTGCGGTATTAAAAAACAAGCCGGGTGGCGGGTTTTGTAGTCCGGGTAAGCGCAGCGCCACCCGGCTTCATTTAAAGCGACATTTAAAGCGACCACCGATCCCGCCCGGCCTCCTTTGCCCGGTACAGCGCGGCGTCAGCGCGGGCGAGAAGCTCCGTTCCGGCCAGCCCCTCGGCCATCTCTGCGATCCCCATACTCACGGTAACGTATTCGCTGGCGTTTGAGGCGCTATGCGGGATTGCGGTGGCACGCAGTTTCTCCTGAATGCGCAGGGCAACCTGCTCAGCTCCCCGTAGCGGGCAATCGAAGAGGATCACCACGAACTCTTCGCCGCCGTAGCGGGACACCACGTCATTCGGCGTGCGCACCGACTGCTTCAACACCTGGGCTACGGACGTTAAACAGGCATCCCCCGCCTGATGGCCGTAGGTGTCGTTGTAACGCTTGAAAAAATCGACATCAAGCATGATCAGCGAGAAGGCCTTTTTGCGTTCGGTCGCATCCTCCAGCAGGGTCTCCATCGCCCGGCGATTCGCGGTCTGGGTTAACGCATCAAGATGTGCGAGCGCGTCCAGACGCAGGATCAGGCGCTGATTCTGCTGGTTCCGCCGCCAGGCCTCTTCAAACCAGCGGTGCAGAATAAACCGCCCGCAGACGAGGATGAGCGTAAACACTCCCCAGATAACGGCAAAGCGCAGGTTAATCCCGTGGTTGAGCGCAATACTGGCCACCGGCAGCGCAATCCACAGCGGCAGGAGAAATGCCAGCAGCCCTGACGGGTAAAAATAGAGCGCCGTCATTCCCGCAAGCATCAGGATCACATAGACAGGCCAGGCATGAGGGAGTTGGGCAACCGCGATGAGCCAGTAGCTGCACAACGACCACAGCAGGCTGCAGATAAACAGCACGATGCCGATACCGGCAATATGCCGCCAGGCCATCACCACCAGCGTGGCCGAAAGTAAAATGATGCCCAGCATCGCGGTGTCGACCATCGTTGTCAGCGGTCTGGACGCGCCCAGCAGCGTATCCATGTGGCCCACGATAGTGTTACGCAGCAGAAGCATGACCGCCAGGCTCAGGTTCACAAAGGCCAGCCACGGGAGATTCATTGCCAGACCGTGGCGCACCATCGATTTGTGGGTGGGCCATGTCGCGAGTTCAGGCGTCGTATTGCGTCTTTTTTCCATGAAGGTGGGATCCCGTCCGGGGGGGCGTGCATGCCAGAGGTTTATCTTTAACTATAAGCAGCCTCGATTATTCATCAAATCAATGAGCATAAAAAACCGGGCGTTGCGCCCGGCGTGATGGTTATTGCTGTTGCTCTTTTTTCTTACCCAGCGTCGGCGTTTCGTCGAAGAAGTTCCACGGTTTGAGCAGGGTATGTACCCATTCTGTCGGCATGATCGGCCACTCCTCCGCGCGGGCAACGTGGGTGGTGCCGGTGGTCATCCAGACCACGTCATCCTGGTCGTTCACCGACTCGTTATCCTTGCTGTACTGCCCCAGGCCGGTATCGTGGGTTGAACGGTTCGGGAATTTGCCTTCCGGGTACATCTCGTTGGGATGGTAACGCGTTACCCACAGCTGCTTATCCATAAAGCTCAGACGGTGGTAAATCCACTCGTCCTGGGCAAACTTCGCGCCGGTGGCAACCGGGTGCGTGCCGCCCGCGTACGGGATAATCTGATACGAGACCGGGTTGCCCATGCGGTTCTCTTTCGTTGTGTTACTCAGCAGACGAATGGTGCCCGGGTCGAATTTTTGCGCGGCCTGCAGTTCACTGTCGATATCGTACTGATTGACCTGCATGGTGCTGGTGCGGGGACCGCCTGCGGTATTCGGCTTCACTTCCGGATCCATCGCCACCAGCTTGTTATTGGTCCCGTCCACGTCCAAATCCAGACGGAAGTTATAGATGTGCTGATGCGTGGTCCCAACGATGTTGTGGTCGATCAGCGTTCCGTATCGGGTGTCATCTTTGGCGGTGGCGTCATGCATGGTTTTCGCCTGCACGCCTTTAACCGCCTCGATCCCCGTCGCGCCTGCATCAATGCCGATGGTGCCGTTTTCGTGGAATACCCAGTCGAAGATGTAGTCGTAATTTCCCACGGTGCTTACCCAGCGCACCACCAGTTCGCGGCGCTCGGCGCTGACGTTCGGCTGGCCCATCTCCTGATGTTTATACTCCGGCCCGGCATAGCGTTCAAAAATGGCGATAGCGCGCGGGATCTCCATCGGTGCGCCGGTGTAGTCGGGAATTGTCTCGTTCAGCAGTACGGCGTTAGAGGGCACGTCTTTGCCGCGCACCAGCGGTGAGGTCAGGGTGCCCATACCGTAGTCCCCGGAATCAAGATAGGCTTTGAAGTACCAGCCCACATCCGGGTCGCCGTACGGAACAATCATCCCGCCCAGCGATCCCTGGTACATCACCTGACGTTTTTTACCGTTATCGTTGTACGTAACGGTAGAGAGCATCGGCCCGACGCGCGAATCCAGGCTCAGGTGGAAATCCCAGTTCTGCCAGTGGACCATATCGCCGGTAATGGTGTAATTCTTCCCCTCTGGCTCGATGATCTCCAGCGGTTTTTTGGCTGTTTCAATGCGGTCGCGGCCATCATACGGGCGGGGCGTGAGCGGTACGGGGACCACCGGGCCTTCCTCAATTTTCTGGATTTTCTTCTGTTCGAGATCGACCACCGCGACCAGGTTTTCAATAGGGTGCGCCCAGTAGTTGCCATCGCCCACATCAAGGTAGCTCACCACTTTCAGCAGGCGGTCCTCTTGTTTCAGGCCATCTTTCCCGTCGAAATAGCCCACGGTCAACGGGGTGGTGATCACCTTCTTCGTGTCGGTGATACCGCGTTTTTTCAGCACCGCAGCAAACTCTGCGCTGTCGTTAATAATCTGCTGCACGGTAGCAAAGTCGTCCAGCAGGACCATGCCGTGGGCGTCTTTGATGGTTTCCCAGCGCAGGATCTTCTTATCCTTCAGGTCCACCAGGCTTTCGATGATCTGTTTCCCGTCCAGCAGGGTGAGGTTCGCCTGGCGGGGAGCGTCCACCGCCGTGCCGTTGAGCACAAAGTCCCAGACTTTGGCTTTCTCCGGCTCGGCCAGCGCAATCTGGGTGAAACGGGTATTGGGTTTGAAGTCGGCAGAGGCTTTCACAATCTCAACAGCCTGTTTGATCTCCTCCGCTGTCAGCGCATTGAGGGGATGAGGGCGCTTTTCTACCTGGAACGTCTGATCAAGGCCTGACTGAAACACATCGTTGATAAAGGTCTCCGGGATAAACGCCTGGTTATTCTTCATCACGACCGGTACCTGCAGCGTCAGCGGCTTGCCGTTAACAATGGCGGTTTTCGCGCCCGGCTTAACCTTCACAAACGCACCGTCTTTCGAGAGGGTGAACATTTGGGCGTAATCATCCCACTTCACATCCGCGCCAAAGTCTTTCAGCGTTTTTTCCATCGGCACCATGTGCGCCTCGCTGCCGTGAGCGAAAACAGGGGATTGCCACGCGCAACACAGCGCAATGGCCATCGCCAGCGCCGTTCTACGGGCAGAAAAAGTAGCATTGCTTCCCATCGTAGACCTCATCTTGTTGCGTTTATTGTGTTGTGTCAGCGTTATCCTGACAGCAGCCTGAGAAAAGCGTTTGCCTGCATCTGCCAGGTTATTTGTCAGGTTTGCCAGGTTAAAAAAGAGCGGGGTGACGTCACACCCCGGCAGGCCGTCGTTGGCCGGGTAAACGTCGCGTTACCCGGCAGCAAAGACGGTGAAGGAAAGGGATCAGACGTCGCCGTGCTGGCGGGCGACCAGCGTCAGAATGGAGTAAAGGGCCACGGCCTGCTGGTGCTGGTTGTAGATTTCCACTGACCACTCCACCACGCCGGTCGGTTTTTCATCGGGGGTGCGCTGTTTCTTCAGCGTTTTGCGCTTACAGGTCAGACGCACCTGAATGGTGTCGCCCGGCTTCACCGGCTCGATAAAGCGCAGGTTCTCCATGCCGTAGTTGGCGATGACCGGGCCGACGCCCGCATCAACAAACAGCCCGGCGGCAGCGGAGATCAGGAAGTAGCCATGCACCACGCGCTCACCAAAGATGGACTCGGCAGCGCCGATTTTGTCCATGTGCGCGTAGAAGTGATCCCCGCTCAGACAGGCAAAATTCACGATGTCAGTTTCCGTCAACGTACGGCGCGGCGTCAGCAGGCTGTCGCCAGGCTGAAGCTCCTCGAAGTATTTGCGGAACGGATGTACGCGGTCTTCCTGCACCTGTGCGCCGCGCACCCACTGTTTACCAATGGCCGCCAGCATAGAAGGGCTGCCCTGGATCGCGGTGCGCTGGAGGTAATGCTTCACGGCGCGCAGGCCGCCAAGCTCTTCGCCGCCGCCCGCACGACCCGGACCGCCGTGCACCAGCTGCGGCAGCGGTGAACCGTGCCCGGTTGACTCTTTTGACGACGCCTCGTTGAGGATCTGAATGCGTCCGTGGGCGCGCGCCGCGCCGGCAATGAACTGCCGCGCGGTGGCGGGTTCTGCCGTGACCAGCGTGCCCGCCAGGCTTCCGCCGCCCGCTCGGGCAAGCGCCATTGCGTGGTCGGCATGGCGATAAGGCATCAGCGTGGCGACAGGGCCAAAGGCTTCGATGGCATGGACCGCCGGGGTTTCATCCGGCTGCGGGCAGAAGAGCAGGGTCGGCGGGAAGAATGCCCCGGCGGCGTTCAGGTCGGCTTTTCCGCCAAGGCGGATCTGGCAGCCCGCGGCCACCAGGCGATCCACGTTGGCCTGCACGTCGGCACGCTGATCGCTGTTGACCAGCGCGCCCATTTTGACCCCTTCCTGCGCCGGGTCGCCCATCACCACCTTTTCCAGCCGCGCAATCAGCGCCTGGCTGACGGCCTCCGTCTGGCGCTGAGGAACCAGTATTCGGCGGATGGCGGTACATTTTTGCCCGGCTTTGGCGGTCATCTCACGCACCACTTCGCGAATAAACAGCGCAAACTCCGGCTGCTCCGGCGTGACGTCTTCACCCAGCACGCAGCAGTTCAGCGAGTCTGCTTCCATGGTGAACGGAATCGAGTTCGCCACAACATTAGGATGAAGGCGCAGGCTTTGCCCTGTTGAGGCCGAGCCGGTGAACGTCACCACGTCCTGGCTGTCCAGGTGGCTCAGCAGATCGCCTGCGCCGCCGCAAATCACGCTGATTGCACCGTCCGGCACCAGGCCGCTGTCGACGATCGCTTTCACCATCGCCTGCGTCACCTGCGCGGTGGCGGTGGCGGGCTTAATGATGGCGGGCATGCCGGCAAGCCAGGTGGGGGCCAGTTTTTCCAGCATACCCCAGCACGGGAAGTTAAAGGCGTTGATATGCACCGCCACGCCGGATTTTGACGTTAAGACGTGGCGGGCGGCAAATCCGCCCTCTTTAGAGAGTGGGATCAGCTCATCTTCCGGCCACAGCGTATCGTCCGGCAGCTCGCGGCTGCCGAGGCCTGCATAGGTAAACAGGGTGCCGATCCCGCCCTCAATATCCACCCAACCATCGGCACGGGTCGTGCCGGTCTGGGCGGACAACGCATAAAACTGCTCTTTCTGGCTCAGGAGGTGCTTCGCCACCGCCTTCAGCATGGCGGCGCGTTCAATAAAGGTCATCGCGCGAAGTGCTTCGCCCCCGCGCTCGATGGCGTAGCGGCGCGCGGCCGCCATATCCAGCCCTTCGCTGGTGACTTCCCATAAGGCTTCATCGCTGATGGCGTGATGAATCGTGCGCTCACGGCCCCGGCCAGACTGCCAGATGCCGGACAAGAAGCTGGCTAACTGCTGCATTGCTTATCTCCAAGTGTTTCGTGATTTCACTATAGATAGTTTGATCATGAATCATGAAAATCAAGCTGAGTTTTAAAGAATTGTTAACATTGTGATCTGGCAGGAGGAGAGGAGGCGCCTTAAACGCCCGCTGACAGGCCTTGTGTGAAAAGCCTTGCGAGCCACGTCACAAAATAAACAAACACATCTTGGGGTTATATTTAACCTTTGTGTAACTTTTATGAAACGAAGTGATTCATCATTTTGCCTGTTTAAATAAATTTACGAATCATAAGGTGATGACGTGACGCAAGAACAACGCTTTGAGCAGCGCATAGCGCAGGAGACAGCCATCGAGCCACAGGACTGGATGCCTGACGCCTACCGCAAAACGCTGATCCGCCAGATTGGTCAGCACGCGCACTCCGAAATCGTCGGCATGCTGCCGGAGGGGAACTGGATCACCCGCGCGCCGACGTTGCGCCGCAAAGCCATTCTGCTGGCGAAGGTGCAGGACGAAGCCGGGCACGGGCTGTACCTCTACAGCGCGGCGGAAACGCTGGGCTGTGCGCGGGAGGACATCTACCAGAAGATGCTCGACGGCAAGATGAAATACTCCTCGATCTTCAACTACCCCACCCTGAGCTGGGCCGACATCGGCGTAATTGGCTGGCTGGTGGACGGCGCGGCCATCGTCAACCAGGTGGCGCTCTGCCGTACCTCTTACGGGCCGTATGCCCGGGCGATGGTGAAAATCTGTAAAGAAGAGAGCTTCCACCAGCGTCAGGGCTTTGAAGCCTGCATGGCGCTGGCACAGGGCAGCGAATCACAGCGCCAGATGTTGCAGGACGCCATTAACCGCTTCTGGTGGCCCGCGCTGATGATGTTCGGGCCAAACGATGATAACTCCCCAAACAGCGCCCGCAGCCTGGCCTGGAAAATCAAACGTTTCGGCAACGATGAACTGCGCCAGCGTTTTGTGGATAACACCGTCCCGCAGGTGGAGATGCTGGGCATGACGGTGCCGGACGCCGATCTGCATTTCGATGAACAGAGCGGCCACTACCGCTTTGGCGAGATTGACTGGCAGGAATTTGATGAGGTGATTAACGGGCGCGGGATCTGTAACCACGAGCGTCTGGCCGCAAAACGTAAAGCCTGGGACGACGGCGCCTGGGTGCGCGAAGCCGCCCTGGCGCACGCAGAAAAACAACACGCACGCAGCGCAGCGTAAGAGGAAACATCATGAGCAATGTCTACTGGCCGCTGTACGAAGTGTTCGTACGCAGCAAACAAGGATTATCCCATCGTCACGTGGGCAGCCTGCACGCCGCCGATGATCGTATGGCGCTGGAAAACGCCCGCGACGCCTATACCCGCCGCAGCGAAGGTTGCTCCATCTGGGTGGTGAAGGCCAGCGAAATTATTGCCTCTCAGCCCGAAGAGAGCGGTGTATTTTTCGATCCGGCCGAGAGCAAGGTCTATCGCCATCCGACGTTTTACACCATCCCTGATGGCATCGAGCATATGTGAGGTTGGGGATGAATAACGTATCTGCATACGCCCTGCGTTTGGGCGACAACGGTCTGGTGCTGTCCCAGCGTCTCGGCGCCTGGTGCGGTCACGCGCCGGAGCTGGAAATTGACCTCGCGCTGGCGAATATCGGCCTCGACCTGCTGGGTCAGGCGCGCAACTTTCTGACCTACGCCGCCGAGCGGGAAGGCCAGGGCGATGAAGATTCGCTGGCGTTTGGTCGCGATGAACGCCAGTTTTGCAATCTCCTGCTGGTGGAGCAGCCGAACGGCAGCTTCGCTGACACCCTTGTCCGCCAGTACCTGATGGACGCATGGAACGTGGCGCTGTACGAACGCCTGATCCACAGCAGCGACGCCCGGCTGGCCGCCATTGCCGCCAAAGCGATCAAAGAGGTGCGCTATCACCTGCGCTTTAGCCGCGGCTGGCTGGTGCGTCTGGGCGACGGCACGGCGCTCTCCTCGCAAAAAATGCAGCAGGCGGTGAACAGCCTGTGGCGCTTTACGGCGGAGTTGTTCGACGCCGACGACGTTGAGCTGGCGCTGATCGCCTCCGGCGTGGCGGTTGATCCGCGCACCCTGCGCGAGCCGTGGGAACGTGAAGTGTTCGCGGGTTTACAGGAAGCCACCCTGAGCGTCCCCGATGAAGCGGCGTATCGCACGGGGGGCAAACGTGGCCTGCATACCGAACATCTGGGGCCGATGCTGGCGGAGATGCAGTATCTCCAGCGCGTCTACCCCGGTCAGCAGTGGTAAAGGAGAGCGCTATGCAACGCCTCGTCGACATCGCACCGGCACAAATCCCGCAAATCTGGGCGCTGTTAAGCCAGATCCCGGACCCGGAAGTTCCGGTGCTCACCATCACCGATTTAGGCATGGTGCGCAGCGTAAAGGCGCAGGGCGAGGGCTGGGTCATTGGTATTACGCCGACCTATTCGGGCTGCCCGGCAACGGAACACCTGCTGGGGGCGATCCGTGAAGCGATGACCGCGAGCGGCTTTACCCCGGTGCATATCGTGCTCCAGCTTGAACCTGCGTGGACGACCGACTGGATGACGGCGGATGCCCGTGAACGCCTGCGGGAATATGGCATCAGCCCACCCGTCGGCCACAGCTGCCACGCCCATGCGCCTGCTGAGGTGAGCTGCCCGCGCTGTGCGAGCACCAACACCTCGCTTATCAGTGAATTTGGATCCACGGCCTGCAAAGCGCTCTACCGCTGCAATACCTGCCGTGAGCCTTTCGATTATTTCAAATGTATTTGAGGCTGCCATGACAACGTTTCACTCCTTAACAGTGGCAAAAGTAGAACCTGAAACCCGCGACGCGGTCACCATCACCTTTGCGGTGCCGGACGCGTTGCAGGACGCGTATCGCTTTCGTCCCGGCCAGCATCTGACGCTGAAGGCAACCCTTGGCGGCGATGAACTGCGCCGCTGCTACTCGATTTGCCGACATGCCGCGCCGGGTGAAATCAGCGTGGCGGTAAAAGCCATAGAGGGCGGGCGCTTCTCCCGCTATGCCCGCGACGAAATCAAGCAGGGTATGGCGCTGGAGGTGATGGTGCCCCAGGGGCATTTTGGCTACCAGCCGCAGGCCGAACGTCAGGGGCACTATCTGGCGATTGCCGCCGGGTCGGGCATTACCCCAATGCTGGCGATTATCTCCGCCACCCTTGTCACCGAACCCAATAGCCACTTCACCCTGATTTACGGCAACCGCAGCAGCCAGACCATGATGTTCCGGAGCGCCCTGGCAGAACTGAAGGACAAATATCCGCAGCGGCTGCAGCTGGTGACCATCTTTAGCCAGGAGACGCTCGACAGCGATCTGCTGCACGGGCGCATCGACGGCGAAAAGCTGCAGGCGCTGGCAAAAACCCTGATCAACTTCCGCCAGTATGACGAAGCCTTTATCTGCGGCCCGTCGTCAATGATGGATGATGCCGAAGCGGCCCTGAAAGCACTGGGGATGCCGGAGCAATCCATCCACCTTGAACGCTTTAATACGCCGGGCTCCGCGATCAAACGTACCCTGAGCGTGCAGACGGAAGGCCAGAAAGTCACCGTTCGTCAGGATGGACGCGACCGCGAGATAACCCTGACGGCGGACGATGAGAGCATTCTTGATGCCGCGCTGCGCCAGGGCGCAGATTTGCCCTACGCCTGCAAGGGCGGCGTCTGTGCCACCTGTAAATGCAAGGTGCTGCGCGGAAAAGTGGATATGGCAACCAACTACAGCCTGGAGCCGGATGAACTGGCGGCAGGCTACGTACTGAGCTGTCAGGCGCTGCCGTTAACCGCCGACGTGGTGGTCGATTTTGATGCGAAGGGGATGGCATGAGCGAACTGATTGTCACCCGTCATGGCCGCGTGCTCCAGCTGACGCTGAACCGCCCGGCGGCACGCAATGCGCTGAATAACGCCCTGTTAAGGCAAATCGCCGACGCGCTGGAAAGCGCTGCGATTGATGGCGATATCTCCGCCTGCGTGATCGCCGGCAACGAACGCTGCTTCGCCGCCGGGGCAGATCTCAACGAAATGGCGGAAAACGATCTCTCCGCCACCCTGAACGACATCCGTCCGCAGCTGTGGGCGCGGATTAACGCCTTCAATAAACCGCTGATTGCCGCCGTAAACGGCTTTGCGCTGGGGGCGGGATGTGAACTCGCGCTGCTCTGCGACGTGGTGATCGCCGGGGATAACGCCCGTTTCGGGCTGCCGGAGATCACCCTCGGCATCATGCCGGGTGCGGGCGGTACCCAGCGCCTTATTCGCTGTGTCGGCAAATCCCTCGCCAGCAAAATGGTGCTGACCGGCGAAAGCCTCTCTGCAGAGCAGGCGCAGCGTGCCGGGCTGGTCAGCGATGTGTTCCCGGCCTCGCTGACGCTGGAGTATGCCCTGAAACAGGCGGCGCTGATGGCGCGCCACGCGCCGCTGGCCCTGCAGGCAGCGAAGCAGGCGCTGCGACAGTCTTACGAAGTGCCGCTGCAGGCCGGACTGGCGCAGGAGCGGCAGCTGTTCACGCTGCTCTCAGCCACCGAGGACCGCCGCGAGGGCATCGACGCCTTCCTACAAAAACGCACACCCGACTTCAAAGGACGTTAATTGTGGAATGTATTCTGAGTCAGATTGAGCAAGGCGTGATGACCATTACGCTGAACCGTCCGGAGCGGTTGAACAGCTTTAACGACGTGATGCACCGGCAGCTTTCCGACTGCCTGAAGCAGGCCGAGCGTGACGAGACTATCCGCTGCCTGCTGATCACCGGGGCAGGACGCGGTTTCTGCGCGGGACAGGACCTGAATGACCGTAACGTGGACCCTAACGGCCCGGCGCCGGATCTCGGGATGTCGGTGGAAACCTTCTATAACCCGCTGGTTCGCCGTTTGGCGAAACTGCCGAAGCCGGTAATTTGCGCGGTCAACGGCGTGGCGGCCGGGGCGGGCGCTACGCTGGCACTCGGTTGCGACATGGTGATCGCCGCGCGCTCGGCCAATTTTGTGATGGCGTTTAGCAAGCTCGGTTTAGTGCCCGACTGCGGCGGCACCTGGCTGCTGCCGCGTATCGCCGGACGCGCCCGGGCGATGGGGCTGGCGCTGCTCGGTGACAAACTCAGCGCCGAACAGGCGCTGGCGTGGGGAATGATCTGGCAGGTGGTCGACGATGAACAACTCTCCGCCACGGCACAGCAGCTCGCGCTGCACTTTGCCTCGCAGCCGACCTTTGGCCTGGGGCTGATCAAGCAGGCAATGAACGCCGCCGAAACCAACACCCTCGATGCCCAGCTCGATCTGGAGCGGGATTACCAGCGCCTGGCCGGGCGCAGCGATGATTACCGCGAAGGCGTCAGCGCGTTCCTGGCGAAGCGCACGCCAAACTTTACGGGGAAATAAGATGGTGACGACGCTTCACACCGTCGCTGTGATTGGCAGCGGCACCATGGGCGCGGGGATTGCTGAAGTGGCGGCGAGCCATGGTCATCATGTCCTGATTTACGATATCAACGCCGAGGCCATATCACGCGCTATCGACGGTATTCACCAGCGCCTGATTTCGCGGGTAGGGCGCGGGAAGGTGTCCGCAGACGCCTGCGATCACATTCTGGCACGGCTGACCCCCGTCACCGACATTAACGCGCTTGCCGCGGCGGATCTGGTGATTGAGGCCGCGTCCGAACGGCTGGAGGTGAAAAAGGCGCTGTTTGCGACGCTGGCGGACATTTGCCCCCCGCAGACGTTACTGACCAGCAATACGTCGTCCATTTCCGTCACCGCCATTGCGGCGGAGATCGCGCATCCCGAGCGTGTGGCAGGGCTGCACTTCTTCAACCCCGCGCCGGTGATGAAGCTGGTGGAGGTGGTGAGCGGCCTGGCGACCTCGACGGAAGTGGCTGACGCCCTGTGCGAGCTGGCGCTGAACTGGGGAAAACAGCCGGTGCGCTGCCAGTCGACGCCGGGCTTTATCGTCAACCGCGTGGCGCGACCCTTCTATTCCGAAGCCTGGCGCGCGCTGGAAGAGCAGGTCGCTGCGCCAGAGGTGATTGACGCTGCGCTGCGCGAAGGCGGCGGCTTCCCGATGGGGCCGCTGGAGCTGACTGACATGATCGGTCAGGACGTTAACTTCGCGGTCACCTGCTCGGTGTTCAACGCCTTCTGGCAGGAGCGCCGTTTTCTGCCGTCGCTGGTGCAGCAGGAGCTGGTGCTGGCCGGGCGTCTCGGCAAAAAAAGCGGGAAGGGCGTATATGACTGGCAGGGCGATAAACCGCACGTGCCGTGGCTTGCGCCGGTGAGCGACAGCTACAGCCCGATGAGCGTGCAGCGAAAAAGTGACGGTGTCACGCAAATTGATGAGGTCCTGCTGATTGAAACCCGGGGCGAAACCGCGCAGTCGCTGGCGGTACGCCATAACGGCCCGGTCGTCGTGGTGGACCGTATCGAACGGGATGTGGCGGTTATCGCCGTCGCCGCCAGCAATCCGCGCTCCGCCACGCAAAAAGCGATCTTTTATCTGCAACAGCAGGGCCATCGGGTCGTGCAAATTGCCGATTATCCCGGACTGCTGGTCTGGCGCACGGTGGCGATGATTGCCAACGAGGCGCTGGATGCTCTGCAAAAGGGCGTCGCCAGCGAGAAAGATATCGATACCGCCATGCGGCTTGGCGTCAATTACCCGAGCGGCCCAATCGCCTGGGGGGAACGCCTTGGCTGGCAGCGTCTGCTGGCGCTGCTGGAAAACCTGCAACGACATTACGGCGAGGAACGCTATCGCCCCTGTTCCCTGCTGCGCCAGCGTGCGCTTCTGGAGAGTAGCTATGAGTCATAACGCCTGGCACAACGCCCGCACTATGTATGAACAGGACGCCTGCGCACAGGCGCTGGGGATCGACATTATCGAGATGGACGAGGGTTACGCGAAAGTCACCATGACCATCACCCCGCAGATGCTGAACGGGCATAAAACCTGTCACGGCGGACAGCTGTTCTCCCTGGCCGACACCGCGTTTGCCTACGCCTGCAACAGCCAGGGGCTGGCAGCGGTGGCCTCCGGCTGCGCAATCGACTTTCTCCGTCCGGGGTTTGCCGGAGACAGGCTGACCGCCACCGCGCGGGTGAAGCATCAGGGCAAACTGACCGGCGTATACGACATTGAAATTCAGAATCAACAACAGAAAACCGTCGCTCTCTTTCGCGGGAAATCTCACCGCATTGGCGGCAGTGTCACAGGAGAAGCCTGATGCGCGAAGCATTTATTTGTGATGGTGTTCGTACGCCAATTGGCCGCTACGGCGGGGCGTTATCCGGCGTTCGCGCTGACGATCTGTGTGCCGTGCCGCTGCGTGCGCTGCTGGCTCGCTACCCGCAGCTGGACGCGGAGCGTATTGATGACGTGATTTTCGGCTGCGCCAACCAGGCGGGGGAAGATAACCGCAACGTGGCGCGCATGGCGGCGCTGCTGGCGGGCCTGCCGCAGACGGTATCCGGCACCACCATCAACCGCCTGTGCGGCTCAGGGCTGGACGCGATTGGCTTTGCGGCGCGGGCCATTAAAGCCGGTGATGGCGATCTGCTGCTGGCCGGCGGCGTGGAGTCCATGTCGCGTGCGCCGTTTGTGATGGGCAAGGCGACCTCCGCCTTTCAACGCCAGGCAGAAATGTTCGATACCACGATTGGCTGGCGGTTTGTGAACCCGCTCATGCATCAGCAATTTGGTACTGACAGCATGCCGGAAACGGCAGAGAATGTAGCTGAATTGTTAAATATTAGCCGTGCCGATCAGGATGCCTTTGCACTGCGCAGCCAGCAGCGTACCGCGCGGGCCCAGGAAAACGGCGTTCTGGCGCAGGAGATTGTGCCGGTCACGGTTGCCGGTAAAAAGGGCGCGGTGACAGACGTTTCGGTCGACGAGCATCCGCGGGCAGACACCACCGCAGAACAGCTTGCTGCCCTGAAAACCCCGTTTCGCAAAAACGGCGTGGTCACGGCGGGGAATGCCTCCGGCGTGAACGACGGGGCGGCGGCGCTGATTATCGCCAGCGAATCTATGGCGCTTGCCCAGGGGCTGGTGCCGCGTACGCGAATCGTGGCGATGGCGAGCGCAGGCGTTGAGCCGCGTCTGATGGGGCTGGGTCCGGTACCCGCCACGCGTAAAGTGCTGGAGCGCGCCGGTCTCAGTATTACCGATATGGACGTGATCGAGCTTAACGAAGCTTTTGCGTCGCAGGCGCTGGGCGTATTGCGCCAGCTCGGTTTGCCGGACGATGCCGCGCACGTCAACCCGAACGGCGGGGCGATTGCCTTAGGCCATCCGCTGGGCATGAGCGGCGCGCGACTGGCGCTGGCAGCCAGCAATGAATTACACCGACGCGGCGGGCGCTATGCCCTGTGCACGATGTGTATCGGTGTGGGTCAGGGCATTGCCATGATCCTTGAGCGTGTTTGAGCAATCACACTGTGAGTACCCTACAATGACAAATACAACAATGCTTGATCCGATCGAAACCGCCTCCCTCGACGAGCTGCAGGCCCTGCAAACCGAGCGCCTGAAGTGGACGCTGCATCACGCCTACAGCAACGTCCCGATGTACAAACGCAAGTTTGACGCGGCGGGCGTTCACCCTGACGATTTCAACGAACTGGCGGATATCTGCAAATTCCCGTGCACCACCAAGCAGGATCTGCGCGATAACTATCCGTTCGACACCTTTGCCGTGCCGATGGAGCAGGTGGTGCGTATTCACGCCTCGTCCGGCACCACCGGCAAGCCAACCGTAGTGGGCTATACCCAGAACGACATCGATAACTGGGCCAATATCGTGGCCCGCTCCCTGAGTGCCGCCGGGGGCAGTGCGAAAGACAAGATTCACGTGGCGTACGGCTATGGCCTGTTTACCGGCGGGCTGGGCGCGCATTACGGTGCCGAGCGCCTGGGGGCGACGGTGATCCCGATGTCCGGCGGCCAGACCGAGAAACAGGCGCAGCTGATCCGCGATTTTCAGCCGGATATGATCATGGTGACGCCTTCCTATTGCCTGAATCTGATCGAAGAGCTGGAGCGCCAGATGGGCGGCGACGCCAGCCGCTGCTCCCTGCGTGTCGGCGTGTTTGGTGCAGAGCCCTGGACCCAGGCGATGCGCCGCGAGATCGAAAAACGTCTGGGTATCACCGCGCTGGATATCTACGGTTTGTCCGAAGTCATGGGGCCGGGCGTGGCGATGGAATGTCTGGAAACGGCCGATGGCCCGACCATCTGGGAAGATCATTTCTATCCGGAAATCGTCAACCCGAACGACGGGACGCCGCTCGCCGACGGCCAGCAGGGCGAACTGCTGTTCACCACGCTGACCAAAGAGGCGCTGCCGGTGATCCGCTACCGCACCCGCGATCTGACGCGTCTGCTGCCCGGCACCGCGCGCACCATGCGCCGCATGGATCGCATCAGCGGGCGCAGCGACGACATGCTGATCATCCGCGGCGTGAACGTCTTCCCGTCTCAGTTGGAAGAGGAGATCGTTAAGTTCGAACATCTCTCTCCGCATTACCAACTGGAGGTGAACCGCCGCGGGCATCTTGATTCACTTTCTGTGAAGGTGGAGCTAAAAGAGAGCAGCTTAACCCTGACCCACGAACAGCGCTGCCAGGTGTGCCACCAGCTGCGCCACCGCATCAAATCGATGGTGGGGATCTCGACGGACGTGACGATTGTTAACTGCGGCAGCATCCCACGCTCGGAAGGCAAGGCGTGCCGGGTGTTTGATTTGCGTAAGGTGGCGGCGAACGGTTGAGGTTTATTTCCCCTCACCCCAGCCCTCTCCCAAAGGCAGAGGGAGTCTTACGTACCCTCTCCCTTTGGGAGAGGGTTAGGGTGAGGGTACACCCCCTCATTCGTATGCTATGATTCATCCATAAAAAAAACCTCACCAGAATGAATCACATGAATAAACTTGATGCCTTTATCCAGCACGCCGTCAGCTCAGTACCCATCAGCGGGACATCGCTTATCTCTTCGTTATACGGCGATGCGCTGTCCCATCGCGGCGGCGAAATCTGGCTCGGAAGCCTGGCAGCCCTGCTGGAGGGGATGGGGTTTGGCGAGCGTTTTGTGCGCACCGCGCTGTTCCGTCTCAATAAAGAGGGCTGGCTGGACGTTTCGCGCATTGGCCGTCGCAGCTTTTACCGCCTGAGCGACAAAGGGCTGCGTCTGACGCGCCGCGCGGAGAATAAAATCTACCGCGCCGAACTGCCCGCCTGGGATGGCAAATGGCTGCTGCTGCTGTCGGAAGGGCTGGATAAAACCACGCTCGCCGACGTCAAAAAGCAGCTCATCTGGCAGGGGTTTGGCACCCTGGCCCCCAGCCTGATGGCGTCGCCGTCACAGCATCTGGCGGACGTGCAGTCGCTTCTGCACGACGCGGGCGTGGCGGAAAACGTGATCTTCTTTGAGGCCCACTCCCCGCTGGCGCTCTCCCGTGCCGCGCTGCGTGCGAGGGTTGAGGAGTGCTGGCAGCTTACTGAACAAAACGCGATGTACGAGACGTTTATCGACTCGTTTCGTCCGCTGCTGCCGCTGTTGAAAGAGGCCGCGCCGGAAGATCTCACTCCCGAGCGCTGCTTCCAGATCCAGCTGCTGCTGATCCATTTCTACCGTCGCGTCGTGCTTAAAGATCCGCTGCTGCCCGAGGAGTTACTTCCGGCGCACTGGGCGGGGCAAAACGCGCGACAGCTCTGTATCAACATCTACCAGCGCGTCGCGCCGGGAGCGCAGGCGTTCGTCACCGAGAAGGGCGAAACGTCCGTGGGGGAACTGCCCGTGCCCGGCACGCTCTATTACCAGCGCTTTGGTGGTCTGCATAGCGTTTAAGGAGACAGTATGCCTGTTTATCAAATTGACGGCCTGACGCCGGTCGTGCCCGAAGAGAGCTACGTTCACCCGACGGCGGTGCTGATTGGTGACGTGATCCTCGGCAAAGGCGTATACGTTGGCCCCAACGCCAGCCTGCGTGGGGATTTTGGTCGTATCGTCATTAAAGAGGGTGCGAACATTCAGGATAACTGCGTGATGCACGGGTTCCCGGAAGAGGACACGGTTGTTGAGGAGGACGGGCATATCGGCCACAGCGCGATCCTGCACGGCTGCGTGATCCGTCGAAACGCGCTGGTGGGGATGAATGCCGTGGTGATGGACGGCGCGATCATCGGTGAAAACAGCATCGTTGGCGCGGCGGCGTTTGTGAAAGCCAAAGCCGATATGCCTGCCAATTATCTGATTATTGGCAGCCCGGCCAAAGCGATACGCCAGCTCAGCGAGCAAGAGATGGCATGGAAAAAGCAGGGTACCCGTGAATATCAGGTTCTGGTGGAGCGCTGCAAACACACGATGCATCAGGTAGAGCCGCTGCGTGAAGTGGAAGAGGGGCGCAAGCGGCTGGTGTTTGACGAAAACCTGCGGCCCAAGTCGGCTTCATAGGGGTTAATTGTGTTACCTGAATGGGACTTCGATTAAGGGTCACACCTTCAGGTAACACCTGATTTCCTATAACCCAAGATCGCTCAAAGAGGGATGGTCGTCAGGGCGTCTGCCAAGCGGCCAGTGGTACAGCCGCTCCGATTCTTTGATGGGCATGTCATTAACGCAGGCGAAACGGCGCGTCATTAGACCATCCTTATCAAACTCCCAGTTCTCATTGCCATAAGAACGGAACCAGTTGCCTGAATCATCATGCCATTCATAGGCATAGCGCACGGCAATCCGGTTATCCGTAAATGCCCACAGCTCTTTGATCAGCCGATAATCCAGCTCCTTCTTCCATTTGCGGTCCAGAAAAGCCTGAGCTTCTTCCCGGTTGGTGGCGAATTCTGCGCGGTTTCGCCATTTCGTATCCAGCGAGTAGGCAAGGGCGACTTTTGCCGGGTCGCGGCTGTTCCAGCCATCCTCTGCCAGCCTCACTTTTTCAATGGCCGTTTCACGGGTAAATGGCGGTAACGGTGGGCGCGTATTCATAGTCATACCTCAGGTTGATATTAGGTAGACAGGTCTGTCTACTTACGTTAATCTATGCCTGAAAAATAATGCTGTCAATACATCATTTGAGGACGGAATTGGATGAAAACATCCATCAAAAATAAAGACGAGAAAATGAGCGTCAGGGATAAAATAGTGCTTACCGCGCATGACCTGTTTTATTCCACAGGGTTTAAAGCAACGGGCGTGGATACCATCATTAAGCAGGCACACGTCACCAAAGTGACGTTTTATCGCCATTTTCCGAGTAAAAGTTTACTTATTCTGGCCTATCTGAATTACCGCCATGAATTATGGATGAACGACTTCGTCACCGCGTTACGTCGGCATCTGGCGGAGGGTAAAACACCGGCGCAGGCCTTATCCGCAACGCTTCAGGGCTGGTTTATGTCGCCCGACTTCCACGGCTGTGCGTTTATCAACGCCAGCGCAGAGGCGAAATCAGAAGAGATTGAACGCGAGATAAAAGAAATATGCCGCAGCCATAAACAAGAAACAAAAGCCAATATTGCCGCGTTAACCCATATTACCGATGCGCAAATGCTTAATGAAATTATGATACTCATCGACGGGGCCATTATTCATGCGCAAATGGGTATGGAAGTGGAGGAGGTTATCGAACAACTGAAAAGCGGACTGGAAAAAATAACCGATCACGCTGCGTTGAGCGGGGCGTAATCGACGCATAAACGTGTGCCGATTACGCCACCAGTAAAGCGTAATGCTTAATGAATATGACCGAGCGTTTGCAGGAAATCCTCAACCTGCTGCGGCGTTGCGGTATCGGCCTGATAAAGAATATCAAGCTTCACGTTTTTAAGGCCGCAGAAGCCGAAAACGCCGTCAACGATCTGGGCCTGCATCGCGTTGGTGTAACCGTGTTTATCGAATCCGGCAAGGTCGCTACCGGCGGTAGCAATAAGGCGAACCGGCACGTCGCGTAAATTGCCCTGGATCCGGCCATCAGCTGCCACTTTGTACGCCCAGTTCAGGGTAAGTACCCGATCAAACCAGCCTTTCAGGATGCCGGGAACGGACCACCAGTAGATGGGGAAGACGAAGACCAGCATGTCTGCCCGATCAACCCGCTGCTGTTCACGCAGGATCTCGGCGGGAAGCGCGCTGGCGTCGCCGTGATACAGGTCAAGATCGGCACCGGACATCACCGGAGAAAAGCCTTCCGCATGAAGATCGGCTATCTCTACCTGCACACCTTGCTCACGCAGGGTCGCGGCAATACGCGCCGAGAGGGAATGGTTTAGGGCGTTTTTGACCGGGTGAGCCGTAACGATCAGCGCAGTATTTATTGCGGTTGTAGCAGACATAGCCACCTCACAAGGGGGAGTGAATGAGGTTTTATCTTACTATTGGTAACTTAGTTGTCAATCTGCCCATCCGTTCATTTTGTGCTATCGACGTAGGTATCCAGTACGCCAGACATCGCGCCGTTGAGCATCTCTTCGGCGACGTTACGCGCCAGAATCCCGTTACCGGCTGCGGTGCTGAGCGCGTCCGCCGCACCGATAATCGCCGTCAGCGCTGCTTCGCCCTGTACTCCTTTTAAGGTGATGAACGGCGCAAGCGCGGTGCGCAGGCAGTCTGAACAGTCGGCAACGCAGGCTTCGCGAAAATCTTGCAGCGCGCGGGACCCGGACAGGGCAGCCGCTATCGGGCCAGTTTCAGGCCCTGCGCTGATGGCGCAGTCGATATAGGCCGCACTGAAAAAACGAAGGGTGTCAGCGAGCGTTTTATTGTCCCTGTCCAGCGTCTCGCGGAATTTTTTGAGCTGTCGATCGCTGAAATCCTGGTAAAGCGCCATCAACAATCCCTCACGATCGCCAAAGTGATCGTAGGGAATGGGTTTGGTGACGTTCGCCCGCTCGGCCAGATAGCCCAGCGTGAGTGCTTCGGTGCCTTGCTGACGAACAATGCCGCGTGCAACCTCCAGTAACTGAACGCGACGATCTTCTTTTCTTAAGCGCTTAACAACCATATTCCCCCCTGAATTTATCTACTAAACGTAGTTTACACGCTTTGTCCTTGCGACAGTATGTAAAACGTTGGGCGCCGCTACGGGGGCGGCTAGCGGTCGGCGTTCTCCTCCTGAGCCATCTCCAGTGCGCTGGCACTGGCGGGGTCAAATAACGAAATGCTCTCAATCTGGTTGAGCATAATCACCTTGCGGAAGTCCATGGCGCTGCGCGGATCGGAATCAAGCGTAATGCCGTGCTCGTCGTACCATTTGCTGTAGTTATTTTCGATGCGCAGGTTCATCGTTTTTTCGTCGCGGTAGCCGCTCAGCATCGGGATGAGTACGATATTGGCCGTCTTTTCATACTCCAGCGTGGCGGTGTGGATCATGCCGATATAAATCCGCCGCGACCTCAGCGCCACCTGCGCCAGTTCCCCTTGCTCCATGCACTGATACAGCACCTGTTCGATGCCGCTGGACTGCGCCAGGCGCTTGTAGAGTTTTTTCCTGCCGTCACCGTCCAGCCTGGCGCTGCCCGCCCAGTTAGAACGGTACAGACAAAACAGGATGGCGAACGCCAGCATCACCACCACCGGAGCCTGGATCCCCAGGAAACTCCAGTTCATAAAATCAATTTGCCAGTCGGAATATTTATCCGCAGTGAAGTGGAACTTGTTGTCGGCGGCCGAGAGGGCCAGCAGTATCAGCCAGAGCAGGCCGGTGGCAATCACCCCCTGGAGAACGAAAATACAGCCATACAGCGCAACGAGAAAATAGACATCCCAGCCGAACGAACGCTTAATTTTGAAACGCGTTGAGAGATCGCGACTGGTGTACCAGTACCCACACACCATCAACACCATGAATATTGCCGTTCCCATTTCAGGCCCTCTTCAGCGCGTTGACATGGCGCAGAAAGTCCTGCCGTACCTCGTTACTTTTGTAGTTCACCGAGGCGTTTCCGTCCTGATCGATGATGATGCGGTCGCCATCCTCTACGGCTTCGATAATCTCCTGGTGACTAATTACCTGCAGAAGGGATTCCGGGCTGGCAAAGAGCGCCATCAGTAACCTTTTCATCTCATGACATCCTTATGAATTAAAAGGATAAGTCTGGAAGAGAAAAGGGATATTTTCCTTAAGGTTATCCCTAAAAAAATATGGGTGTGACGATGCTGTCTAATTTTGGCTGAAAACCTGCACTTGATGGATGATTTTATCTTGTTGAAAAGAAAAAGGTAAAATAAATAGTTGTGCACAAACTTGGACAAATAACGTTAATTGTGTAAGTTTAAATTATGTGATTACGCTACGTTATTAACGCCCAGGATGTGTCCCATGAGCACGTTGCCAACCGTTATCAGTCGCTTCGTTAACTATTACGTCGCGCTGGATACCCAGCCACCGTCGGCGCTGGCGGAGATTTATCATTCCGATGCCACGCTCGTCGATCCCTTTGGCGAACACCACGGGCTGTTGGCGCTTCAGCGCTACTTCACCCATCTGCTGGCCAACGTTCAGGAGTGCCGATTTACCGTCGATGCGCCGTTACAGCAGGGCGACCGCTTTGTGGTCACCTGGGTTATGCACTGGTCGCACCCGCGCATTGCGGGTGGGGCGTTGCGTCATCTGCCGGGGTGTTCCGTGGTGAACATGCACAACGATCGCATTATTCGCCAGCGCGATTACTACGATGCGGGAGAGATGATTTATGAGCATCTGCCCGTACTCGGCTGGGCCGTACGCGGCGTTAAGCGGAGAGTGAAATCATGAAAACGGTCCTGATTACCGGCGCAAGTTCGGGCATTGGGGCTGGGCTTGCGACATCCTACGCCGATGACGGCTACCGGGTGATTGCCTGCGGGCGCGATCCAGCGCGTCTGGCGTCGTTGCAACAGCACAGCCCCAATATCACGATTCGCCTGTTCGACATGACCGACAGGGAAGCCTGTCTCCAGGCGCTGCAGGGCTGCGCTGCCGATACGGTGATCCTCTGCGCCGGTACCTGCGAATATCTTGATAATGGCGTGGTGGATGCCGCGCTGGTCGAGCGGGTGATGACCACCAATTTCATGGGGCCGGTGAACTGCCTGGCTGCGCTGCAAACGCAGCTGGTCTCCGGCAACCGCGTGGTGCTGGTAAGCTCCATGGCGCACTGGCTGCACTTCCCGCGCGCCGAAGCCTATGGCGCTTCCAAAGCCGCATTGACCTGGTTTGCCAATACGCTGCGTCTCGACTGGGAACCCAAAGGCATTGCCGTCACGGTTGTTTCGCCTGGTTTTGTCGATACGCCGCTGACCCGTAAAAACGATTTCTCAATGCCGGGGCGGGTAAGCGTGGACGCGGCGGTAAAAGCCATCCGCCACGGGCTGGAAAAAGAGAAGGATCATATCGCGTTTCCCGCCGGCTTTAGCCTGGTGCTGCGCCTGCTCTCCGGCCTGCCGGACGTTCTTCAACACGCGCTGTTGCGCAGGATGGTGCGACCATGAACATCGCGATTATCGGCAGCGGCATTGCCGGGTTAACCTGCGCCTGGCGGCTCGCCGGGCACCATCAGGTAACGTTGTTTGAAGCGCAGCCCACCCCTGGTGGTCATACCGCGACGGTGGATATCGACACGCCCCAGGGCACGTATGCCATCGATACCGGCTTTATCGTCTACAACGACCGCACCTATCCGCGCTTTATGGGGCTGCTCAGTGAACTGGGCATCAGCGGGCAAAAAACGCAGATGAGTTTTTCGGTGCACAACCCACAGAGTGGGCTGGAGTACAACGGTCACACCTTGACGTCGCTGTTTGCCCAGCGCCGTAATCTGGTTAACCCTGCGTTCTGGACGCTGCTGAAAGAGATCGTACGCTTTAACCGGCTGGCAAAACAGACGCTTAAGGCGGAGATTGACGAGCGCGCCACGCTGCAAACCTTCCTGCAACAGCACGGCTTCACGCCGTTCTTTGCGCGTCACTACATACTGCCTATGGGGGCGGCTATCTGGTCTTCATCGTTGCAGGAGATGAAGCGCTTCCCGCTGCCGCTCTTTTTGCGCTTTTTTGAACACCACGGCCTGCTGGACGTCACGCATCGTCCGCAGTGGTACGTGGTGCCGGGCGGCTCCCGAGAGTACATCCGCGCCATGATGGACAAACTGGGAGACCGCCTGACGCTGCACCTCAGCGCGCCCGTGCAGCAGGTTATCCGCCACCCGCAGGGGGTCGAGATTGCGGTAGAGGGCGAAAGTCACACCTTCGATCAGGTGATCTTTGCCTGTCACTCCGCCCAGGCGCTGGCGATGCTCGCCGATCCAACCCAGGCAGAACGCGAAGTGCTGGGGGATATCGGCTGGCAGCGTAATGAGGTCGTGCTTCACAGCGATCCACGCTGGCTACCGGTGCGTAAGCGTGCGTGGGCCAGCTGGAACTATCGCCTGAGCGAACAGGATCAGGCCAGCGCCTGCGTGACGTACAACATGAACATTTTGCAGGGCCTGCCCGCAGGCAGCCCGCTGTTTTGCGTCACCCTCAACCCGGAAACGCCCGTAGAAGACCGCTTTGTCCTGCGCCGTTTTGTCTATGAGCATCCGCTGTTTAACCCGAAAAGCTGGCGCGCCCAGGCGCGACGCGGAGAAATAAACGGGCAGCAGAAAAGCTGGTTCTGCGGGGCGTACTGGTACAACGGTTTTCACGAAGATGGCGTGCGCAGCGCGCTGGACGTGGTCAACGCGATTGCGGGCGAGGGGAACTGAGATGAACAGCTGCCTTTACCACGGCGCATTGCGGCATCGCCGCCTGCAGCCGACAGCGCATCGCTTTACCTACCGCGTCTTTATGGCCTGGCTCGATCTGGATGAGCTGGACGCGCTGCCCAGCGTAGGCGTGCGGCGAAACCGCTTTGCGCCAGCGGCGTTTTATGATGCGGATTACCCGCTGGGCACGCCGCTTAAAGAGCAGGTCCTGCTGCGGCTGGAAAGCCTGACCGGCGAACGCCCGGCAGGAAGGGTCATGCTCCTGACGCAGCTGCGTTATTTCGGCTTCCATTTTAATCCGGTCAATTTCTACTACTGCTATGACGCCCAGGACACCCTGCGTTGGGTGCTCGCCGAGGTACGCAACACGCCGTGGAATGAACGTCATTACTACGCGGTGGAGGGGCAGGACGCGCAGCCCACGGTGAAAGCGTTTCATGTTTCGCCGTTCAACCCGATGGACATGGTCTACCACTGGCGCTTCAACAGCCCGGACAAGACGCTGCACATGCATATTGAAAACCATCAGGCGTCCAGGGTGTTTGATGCCACGTTGACGCTGCGCCAGGAGCCGCTAACGCGCGGGGCGTTGCGATCGCTGCTGGTGCGTATTCCGTTGATGACCCTTAAAACCGTTTTTGCGATTTACTGGCAGGCGCTCAGGTTGTGGCTGAAACGCGTGCCGCTGCATAACCATCCCCTCAGCAGGAGTGAACGCTAATGAGCGATCCCGTCTTTGTGCTTGAACCCGATATCCCGCGCAATGTTCGCGTCGCGCGCTGGTTACTCTTTCGCCTGTTGAAGGGCTTACGCGGCGGCTCGCTGACGCTGCGTGATGGCGCGCAGACGTTCCAGTTTGGTGATACTTCTGCCGCGCTCCACGCCCAGGTGCAGGTTCTCTCCCCGGGCGTGTACTGGCGCATCTTAACCGGTGGCAGCCTCGCCGCGGCGGAAGCCTGGATGGATGGCGAATGGGAGACGTCACAGCTCACGCCGCTGCTGGAGTTGATCGCCCTTAACAGCCAGATCCTCGGCCAACTGGAAAAAGGATTTCGCCTGTTCGGTAAGCCCGTGGAACGGCTCCGCCACTGGATGCGGCGCAACTCGCGTGCTCAGGCGCGTGACAATATTGCCGCCCATTACGATCTCGGCAATTCCTTTTACGCCCATTTTCTTGATGAGCAGCTGCTGTACTCCAGCGCGCTGTTTACTGCTGATACGCAGGATCTCACTGCGGCCCAGCAGGCCAAGATGGCGAGGCTCTGCGACCAGCTGGCGCTCAGTGAGAACGATCACCTGCTGGAGATTGGCACCGGCTGGGGGGCGATGGCGGAATACGCCGCCCGACATTACGGCTGCCGGGTGACCACCACCACCCTGTCGCAGGAGCAGTACCACTGGGCGACGGAACGGATCGCCCGGGCGGGGTTGCAGGATCGCGTCGAGGTGTTGCTTTGCGATTACCGCGATCTGACCGGGGTCTACGATAAGCTGGTGTCGATTGAGATGATTGAGGCCGTCGGACAGCAGTACCTGCCGACCTTTTTCCGGACCTGCCAGTCGCGTCTGCGCCCGGGTGGGCGCATGGCTATTCAGGCCATCACCATCCAGGACCAGCGCTATCACGCCTACAGCAAAAGCGTTGATTTTATTCAGCGTTACATCTTCCCCGGCGGCTTTTTACCCAGCATTACCGCCATGAACGCGCTGATGACGCGCCATACCGATTTTGTGGTACGTAACCTCTTCGATATGGGCCCCGATTACGCCCGGACGCTGGCCCACTGGCGGCAGCGTTTCGTTCACGCCTGGCAGGAGATTGAAAAGCTGGGGTTTGATGAACGTTTCCGCCGGATGTGGCTGTACTATTTTGGCTACTGTGAAGCCGGGTTTAACGCCCGCACCATCAGCGTGGTGCAACTGACTGCGGAACGCGTATGAAACGGTACGGGCAGGTGTTCCTGCTGGCTATCGGGTTTGATCTCTACTGGACGCTGGTGGTGCTGTTTCGCGAGCAGGGGCTTGTCATCTGGTTTGCGCTGGCGGTGCTGGCCTGGCTGATGCTGCCGCCATCATACCGGGGGTATGCCCTGGTGCTGGCCGTCACGGGCGGGCTGCTTGATACCCTCTGGGCGCTGACCGGGCTCATCACCTTCACCGGTGCATCGCTGATGCCGCTATGGATGATGGCCCTGTGGCTGATGTTTGCCTGCGTCTGGACGCAACTCACCCGCACCACCACCTTGCCGGGCTGGCTGCTGACCGCGCTGGCGACCCTGGGCGGGCCGGTGGCCTATCTCATCGGTGAGCGTCTGGGGGCTATCACGTTTCAGGAGCCGACCTTTATCGTCATCAGCTGGATGATCCCCGGCTGGCTGGTACTGATGCTGTTTTTCCACCTGCTGATGGGAGACAACAATGAGAAATTTGTTATCTGAAGGCGTTGTATCCGGTCAGGCGGCGGGCAATGCTCTCAGTACGGCAATCATCTATTTAATAAAACCAGCACATGTGAATTTAACATTGCTGAATGATGATTTCGGATAATGTTTTTACAAAGTGATAGGCCAGTTTTGCCGGAACAATTGATGGGGCGCACAGATGATCCAGAAGGCAAAAAAAAGCCGGAAAGAGCACGGCGGCAGTGATTATTTTCATTTCGTTATTCCTGCTACAGTAAAGTGTTACTTTACTCAAATGCTGTAAAAGTATCGTGGAGAGAGGGGGCCATTTTTGTAGGGTTTGAACCACGAATGACTTTTCAGGCCCCAGCGATATGACGCATGAGGCCTGCGGAATTTAGCGGATGTCATTAATCCATTGTTGAAGTTTAGACTCAGGTTTAGATTTGCAGATTTTAATCAGCAAGGGCACGGATGTGGTATCGACTTCATGCCAGTCAACGTAATCACCCCCTTTAAACTGTGTGTCTTTGTTAATGATCCAGAAAGCCACTGGCGTCATCGCTTTTGGGTTCATATCAACAAATTCTTTGCAGGTCATATCCTGCGGGATATTCTCGTTGAGTTTCTCTGCATGAGCCATGCCGATCGATGTCGTGAACGTGGCAATAACAAGAAATGATTTACAAATATTTTTCATCGCGTTTGTCCTGATGTTAGATAGTCAATAAGATAGAAGTCATGTTAAGCGTAATGAATTGCTGATCTTTTTAGCAGGTGCCAAAATTTGTTATAAAGAATGAAATAGGTAAATGAACTGGATATCATTTCCAGACCAATAAACACCGATGTCAGCACAAAAGTTGTGTCTTCGTTGGCGCCCAGCCAAATGAAAGCAATAACCAAATCCAAAAAACCGATCAGCATACACCAGTAACGGCCGACCATGATGGCGTTTTTAAAGGCCGCAGAGAGACGACATATACCGGCCAGCAAAAATACAAAGCATATTGTTGCCGAGAGTATATTCATTCCGACGAGTGGGCTCAGAAATACCGCGACGCCCATAACTGAATAGATCAGACCGAAGATAATCAAACAAAAGATAGCCAGTTTTCCACTTTTTCTGAAGGTGTAGATGCTGGTCAGGGAAAAAATACCGCAGGCGACGAGTAATACACCGGTTAAGTAACTGAGTGCAACCCCGGCATAAAAGGGGAAAAACAAACATAATATACCGCAAACCAGCAGCAGCAAGGCAAGGCTAAAGGCGGTTTTTTTATATTTCTCAAGAATCTTTTCATTGAGCCCGTTCAGGGTATTACGATCAATAAGCAACATTACTACACCTTTGTTTTGAGATGGAATTTAATAGGGCGACTGTTAAGGGTTATTTTATTGATGCCATAGTGAGTTGCCCATCAGAAAATGTGCAACACACCCTCGTCTGGTTCTTACACGTGTCATCCACATCGCTCAAAACGGCCTCGTCGCTCTGATATTAACCCGTGTTTGCAAAGGCTAATATGACTTCGGTTTCACTTAATATTTAAATCAAAGGAAAATTCAATTATGAAACGTTTTGCATTGGTCACCCTGGTTGCAGCCATGATTGCAGCGGCCCCCGCGCTAGCGTCAGCAGCGACAGAATCGACAACTTCTGATTCCGCTACGAATGTAACTGCACAGCAGGTCCGCGCCGCCGATCAAATTGCCGCTCAGGGAAAGAACGCACTTCACGATATTCAATTAGCCCGCGTGGCCTTATTTCAGGGACACCCGGATAAAGCTGAAACACTGACAAATCGTGCCGCAGCGCTGTTGGCCGATGACAGTACGGACTGGTCAAAATACTTCCGTACCAATAAAAAAGCAGGCCTAAAAGATGACAACTATGTGGCCGTTGATGCCGCGATGGGTATTTCTGAGGATTTCGTCGCGTCACCAGAAAAACAAGAGGCTATCAAGCGAGCCAATAAAAAACTAGAAAGTGGTGACAAAAAAGGCGCGTTCGAAGAACTACGTCTGGCCGGTATTAGCGTAATGGAGAACGTCTGCCTGATGCCGCTGAAGCAAACCCGCAGTGCTGTTGTAAAGGCTAAAAAGCTGCTGACCGAACATAAGTATTATGAAGCCAACCTGGCGCTGAAAGGGGCAGAGGACGGCATTGTGATGGACAGCACTGCGCTTGTCGCCGACTAGCCAATCTTTTTTGATGTCGGAGAAGAGCTAAATACCGACGTTATTTCCCTCGCAGAGGCACTCACCCTGTGGACGGTGTCTCTGCGCATAGCATCTTTTGAGTAAAGGTATCATCATGTCTACTCCTCTTCAGGGTATTAAAATTCTGGATTTTACCGGTGTGCAGTCTGGTCCATCCTGTACGCAAATGCTGGCGTGGTTTGGTGCAGACGTCATTAAAATTGAACGACCAGGCGTGGGCGATGTGACACGCCGCCAGCTGCGAGATATCCCGGATATTGACGCGCTCTATTTTACGATGTTGAACAGTAATAAGCGTTCGCTCGAATTAAATACCAAAACTGCTGAAGGAAAAGCAGTGATGGAAAAATTGATCCGCGAAGCCGATGTGTTGGTCGAAAATTTTCACCCTGGTGCTATCGATCACATGGGATTCACCTGGGAACATATTCAGGAAATTAACCCACGACTTATTTTCGGCTCGATTAAAGGATTCAACGCATGCTCTCCTTACGTCAATGTGAAGGCATACGAAAATGTCGCCCAGGCAGCAGGCGGAGCAGCGTCTACAACTGGCTTCTGGGATGGTCCGCCGCTGGTGAGCGCTGCGGCCTTAGGAGACAGTAATACGGGTATGCATCTGTTGATTGGGCTGCTTGCCGCGCTTTTGCACAGGGAAAAAACGGGCCGCGGCCAGCGCGTCACCATGTCGATGCAGGATGCGGTTCTTAATCTTTGTCGCGTAAAACTGCGCGATCAGCAGCGTCTGGAAAAAGTGGGCTATCTGGAAGAGTATCCGCAATATCCTGATGGAACGTTCGGCGATGCTGTTCCTCGCGGAGGGAATGCTGGCGGTGGCGGTCAGCCTGGATGGATCCTGAAATGCAAAGGATGGGAAACCGATCCTAACGCGTATATTTATTTTACCATTCAGGAGCAGAACTGGGCCAATACGTGTAACGCTATCGGCAAACCGGAATGGATTGACGATAACGCTTACAACACCGCGAAGGCGCGGCAGCCAAAAATTTTCGAGATTTTTGATGTTATCGAAAAATATACATTGACTCTGGATAAGCATGAAGCCGTGGCTTATCTCTCCTCATTTGATATTCCCTGTGCCCCGGTACTCAGCATGAAAGAAATCGCGCATGATCCCTCATTAAGAGAGAGCGGCAGCGTCGTCGAAGTTGAGCAACCTTTGCGTGGAAAATATCTGACGGTGGGATGCCCAATGAAATTCTCAGGGTTTACGCCTGAAATTAAATCAGCCCCTCTGTTGGGCGAGCACACGGTTGAGATCCTGAAGGAGCTCAATTATAGCGATGACGAGATTACGGCGCTCAAAAATAGCAACGCCATTTAATTTTAGAGGAGCGTTGGCTCCTCTTTTTAAAGACTTCAGAGGCAATTCATAATGTCGGAAGAACAAGAACTGACTGACGGTATGCATATTATCGTCGAGGCACTTAAGCAAAACAATATTGACTGTATTTATGGGGTCGCGGGTATTCCCATTACGGATATGGCGCGACATGCACAGGAGGAAGGCATTCGCTATATCGGTTTTCGTCACGAGCAATCAGCAGGTCATGCTGCGGCCATCCGCGGATATCTCACCCAAACGCCGGGAGTTTGTCTGACCGTTTCCGCGCCAGGCTTTATGAACGGGCTGGCAGCCCTTGCCAATGCCACGGTAAACGGTTTTCCGATGATTATGATCAGTGGCTCCAGCGACCGTGCCATCGTCGACCTTCAGCAAGGCGATTACGAAGAGTTGGACCAGATGAATGCGGCTAAACCCTATGCTAAAGCCTCTTATCGTGTCAACAAGCCAGAAGATCTTGGTATTGCGCTGGCACGCGCTATGCGTGCAGCGACGTCCGGGCGGCCGGGAGGGGTGTATCTCGATCTGACGGCAGGCGTTTTGTCCGCTACGCTGAGCGTCACCGAGGCCCAAAAAAGTATTGTTAAGCTTGACCAACTGGCCTTCAGGCAGCAGCCGGATGACGTTTCGATCCTTCGTGCGATATCGCTGCTGGAAAAGGCTGAACGTCCGCTGGTCATCCTTGGAAAAGGAGCGGCGTATTCTCAGGCTGATGAAGCGATCCGCGACTTTATTGAGGGTATTCAGATCCCCTTTCTTCCTATGTCCATGGCCAAGGGACTGCTGGAAGACACGCATCCGCTCTCGGCGGCGGCGGCGCGTTCGTTTGCACTGGAGAATGCCGATGTCGTGATGCTTGTGGGGGCCCGTCTCAACTGGCTGCTCGGTCACGGTAAAAAAGGGTGGTCAGAGGATGTGCAGTTTATTCAACTGGATATTGAACCTCAGGAAATCGACAGCAACCGAAAAATTGCTGCACCGGTTGTGGGCGATATCAGCTCAGGAATGGAGAAAATGGTGTCTGTATTGACCCAAAATCCGTTCAGCGTACCCCTGGCGTGGCGCGATATCCTGAACGTCCATAAACAGGTCAATACCGATAAAATGCAGGCGAAAGTGAACACTGTCACCGCTCCGCTGAACTATTTCAACGCGCTTGGAACGATCCGCGATGTGCTCGCCGACTACCCCGATATTTACCTCGTCAATGAAGGGGCCAATACGCTGGATAATGCGAGAAACATTATCGAAATGTATAAACCTCGCCGCCGCCTGGATTGTGGGACCTGGGGTGTTATGGGAATAGGGATGGGCTATGCCATCGGAGCCAGCACCACAACCGGCAACCCGGTGGTGACGATTCAAGGCGACAGTGCGTTCGGATTTAGCGGCATGGACATCGAAACCGTCTGTCGGTACGGCCTGCCTGTGACCGTCATCATCTTCAATAACAACGGGATCTATCGCGGTGATGGGAAAGATCTCAGCGGCAAGGGCGACCCCTCACCGACAGATCTGCTACGCCACGCGCGCTATGACAAACTCATGGATGCCTTTGGTGGGCTGGGCTTTAACGCGACAAACGAAGAAGAGATCCGTCACGCGCTCACGGCCAGCATTGAATCCAGAAAGCCTTCAATCATTAATGTGGTGATTGATCCAGAGGTGGGCACAGAGAGCGGTCATATTACAAGGCTGAATCCTAAACATCTGGCCAGTCATTAAGACACTCCCCGCATTAACTTCCCCTCTGGTGTAGCGCAGAGGGGAGACCGTAAGGATATCGTTATGTTTACTTTTTTTACCGGCGATTTGTTGCCCATCATCGTCGTTATGCTGCTGGGGTATGTCAGCGGTAAGCGCCAGGCTTTTGATGAGGAGCAGGCAAGGGCGCTTAACAAGCTGGTGCTAAATTATGCGCTCCCTGCGGCACTCTTTGTGTCGATTGCCCGAGCGAATCGCGACATGATCTTTGCCGACTCCCGGCTGACGCTGATTTCGCTGGTTGTCATCGTGGGCTGTTTTCTGTTTTCCTGGTTCAGCTGTTACAAATTCTTCAAACGAACCCGGGCGGAAGCAGCAGTCTGCGCGCTGATAGCGGGTTCACCCACGGTAGGTTTTCTTGGGTTTGCCGTGCTTGACCCCATCTACGGTGCCTCGGTTTCAACTGGGCTGGTGGTCGCCATCATCTCGATTATTGTGAATGCGATTACGATTCCTCTCGGGTTGTATTTACTCAACCCTGCTGAGGGTAAAGAGGGCATGAAAGGAGGCAAATTTGATGCGCTTATATCTGCAGCTAAAGAACCGGTAGTCTGGGTGCCGCTGCTGGCCACGATTTTGGTACTGCTTGGTATAAAAATTCCGGCTTCCTGGGATCCGTGCTTCAATCTCATCGCCAAAACTAACTCGGGTGTAGCGGTATTCGCAGCCGGGCTTACGCTGGCGGCCCATAAGTTCGAACTCAGTCTGGAGATTGTTTATAACACCTTCCTTAAGCTGATACTTATGCCGTTGATTTTGCTGATCGTAGGCGTGCTATTCCATCTCAATGCGGAGCAGCTCCAGATGACCGTTTTGGTTGGCGCACTGCCTCCAGCCTTCTCCGGCATTATCATCGCCAGTCGGTTTAATACCTATACACGTTCCGGTACCGCCTCCCTGGCTGTCAGCGTCGTGGGTTTTATGATCACTGCACCGATGTGGATATACATCAGCCGCCTCTTTTCTTAAGTCGCACTTTCGCATTTTGGTTGCGAGAAGCCTTGATGGTTTTTCGCAACCCACACTGAGCTTAACGTCATGAATGAAACGAACGTACCAGGGCCTTTTAGCGGCCTTCTGGTGATTGATATGACACATGTACTGAATGGCCCGTTCGGTACGCAAATTTTATGCGACCTGGGCGCACGCGTGATTAAAATCGAGCCGCCCGGCCACGGAGATGATACCCGGATGTACGGCCCGTTTCTAAACGGTCAGTCTTTATATTACAGCTTCGTTAATCGGGGCAAAGAGAGCGTGGTGCTCGATCTTAAGACCGACACGGACCGGGCAGTCTTCGTCAATATGCTGAAAAAAGCCGATGTGCTGGCAGAAAATTTTCGCCCAGGGACGCTGGAAAAACTAGGATACTCGTGGAAGACCTTACAGACGATTAATCCCCGGCTTATCTACGCATCGTCGTCAGGGTTTGGTCACACCGGGCCACTGAAAGATGCCCCTGCGTATGATACCGTGATTCAGGGCATGAGCGGCCTGATGATGGAGACTGGTTTTCCAGACGGGCCTCCCGTTAGGGTGGGAACCTCTATTTCCGATCTGTGTGCGGGGCTGTATTTGTTTAGTGGTATTGCCAGCGCTCTATACGGACGGGAAAAAACGGGGCGCGGCGTACAGGTGGATATCGCGATGTTTGATTCGACGCTCACGTTTCTTGAACATGGAATGATGAGCTACATCGCCACACACCACACGCCACCACGTCTTGGCAACCGCCATCCCTATATGGCGCCCTTTGACGTATTCAGCACAGCGGATAAACCCATCAGCATTTGTTGTGGGAACGACAAGTTGTTCGACGCATTGTGTTGCGCACTTGGGCGAGCGGAGTTGACCGTCGACCCGCGTTTCGCCACGAACCTGCAGCGTGTGGCAAATCAGGCGGAGCTTAAGGCAGAAATTGAGGCGATAGTATCCAGACAACCCTCCGCCGTCTGGCTGGCGCGCCTGGACGATGCAGGTGTGCCCGTAGCCCCCATTTTGACCGTGGCAGAAGCGGTAGAACTCCCGCAGACGCAGGCCAGAAATATGATGATTGAAGCCGGTGGCGTACGGATGCCCGGTAATCCAATTAAGCTCAGCGGCTATCAGGATCCGCATTACCGCACCGGAGCGGCCACGCTTAACCAGCATGGCGAGGCAGTCCGTAGGGAATTCACCTAAGAAATCCTTTCCCGAAAGAAGGATGACAGCGCTTCCGGGAAAGGGTAGATCAGGCGTCAGCGTTGGTAAGATAGTGTGCAATCTCCTGTTCAATTTCGCCCGAGCAGGCTTCCAGTTTTTCCATTTGCTTTGTAATTATCATAGCGTCAGGTGGAGTGACCAGGGACTCGAGCTGGTGGCATATTTTGCGCAAATCTATCAGATTAAGTATGCCGGCGGAGCCATGAATACGATGGATACGTTTTTTGAACGCCGGCCAGTCCTCCTCCTGCCACGCCAGTTTCGCCAGGGATAAATCTTCATGGAGAGCGTCGATGAAGGTCATCAGGATTTCGCGTATGAGCTCCGGATCATTTTCGGTATCGGCCTGAAGCCTTTCGATATCAAGATGTTGATACGCGGTAGAAGGTGCCGTGACGACATTCAGTTGGCTCAGGTGGATTTTTAGCCTATCCAGGGTTAGGGGTTTAAACAGACACAGATCCATGCCATGGCTCAGCGCGCGCTCACGTTCGTGCGTTTGCGCATTGGCAGTGAGTCCCCATATCGTTAGCGGATGATTTTTCTGACGTAGCGCCTGCGTCAACTCGAACCCGTCGAGTTTCGGCATGTTGATATCAGTTATTAACAAATCAACATGCTGCTCACTGGCCTTGATAAGCGCATCCTGGCCATCGCAAGCCTCTGTCACGGCATAGCCAAGCGTATTCAGCTGTCTTTTAAGAAGGAGACGATTGGTTGGGTGATCGTCCGCAATAAGGATCTTTAAACGGGCTGAGAGCTGACAGGAATTCTGATGGTTATCGGCTACCATGCTCTTGCGTAACATTATGGCAACGGGGATAGAAATGCTGAAAGTCGACCCAACGCCAGGACAACTTTTTACGCTAATCTCACCCTGCATTTTGGCGACAAGCTGTTTGCAAATAAGCAATCCAAGCCCTGAGCCCGTTTGCTGACGCCCACATCGTGTCTGGCTGTAAGGCTTGAAGAGCACTTTTTGCTCCTCTTCGCTTAACCCGCAGCCGGAGTCTTTGACGTGGATAACCAGTCTTGCCGTGTCGTTATCTTCCTGCGTCAGCGAAGCATTAAGCGTTACGCCACCTGCCTCTGTAAATTTCAACGCATTGCTTAACAGGTTGTTAAGGACCTGCTTGATTGCCTGAGGATCAATCATGACCAGGGTATTTTGAGCAATAGAACTGTCAATCGTTAAGGCAATGTTTTTTCTGGCGGCGAGCGTGTGGTAGGCACGGTAAATCATCATGAGATGGTCTGCCAGGCCAACCCATTCGGGCTGCAACTGATACTTGCCGGACTCTATTTTGTCGACGTCCAGGATTTCACCAATCAGGCCAAGCAGAGATTGTCCTGTTGAATACGCGAGTTTCATGGCTTCCGCCTGTTGTTCAGCGGACTGTGTTTGACTGGCGAGCAGTTCCAGAAAACCCATAATGGAGCTTACCGGTGTTCTAATCTCGTGACTCATCGTGGCCAGGAATTGACTCTTGGCTACCGTCGCGTCAATGGCTTTGTTTTTTTCAACCTCGAGTGCATGAATGAGAGAATGCGTTTCAGTGATGTCTTCCCAGCCACAAATGAACACCCTGTCTGCGCTGGCAGGCATGTCGCAAAAGGTCACCCAGTGTTTAATATAACGCGTCGCCAGGCCATTACTGATTTCAAACTCGCACGTAATGATGGGACGATAGCCGTCCTCGTCGAGTTGCAAGCCCGACAATTCGGCCATGATGGTTAAGAATGGCGAATGCGGATGCGTTAAGGGCAACGATGCTGTCGCGTAGTATTCCGGGGTGAAATACTGGGCAAACGCGCTGTTATGACTGGCAATAAGACCTGAGGGCTCAACCACATAGCTTGGGTTGGGTAAAGAATCTGACAAGGCTTTGCGAAAGGAGATTTGATTTTCCAGATCGCCCTGTATCGCTTTACGACGATTCACTTCGCGTAGCAGATAAAAGCCCCAAAGCAGGCTACTGACTATAAGTGACACCGCAAGAGCTGTGACAATGTAAAACTGCTGGCTATAAAGATCCCATGTATCGATTGTGACATTGGGCATCTTTGTCCATTTTTCGGTTAAGCGCAGCAATTCGCTCGGCGGTAAATTATTCAGGGCTTTATCAATAATACTTTTCAACTCAGGTTCACCGCGAGGCAGGGCAAAGGTAATTGCCGCACGAGGAATATCCTGAATGCGAAAGAAAATCTGCGAATCCGGATAGTAATGGTCGAGCATATATTGCGCCGTGGGCTGTAAGGTAACTAGCGCATCAAGCTTACCTTCCTGAACCTGATGAAATGCTGCACTCGCATTGTCAACCGCCACCCATTCCACATCAGGGTGCTGCGCTTTCAGCGTTTCTCCTAACCCGTAATAAGGGGGTAATCCGACCTTCATACCCGGCAGAATTTTGTGGATTTTCATCCGATCTTTTTTTATGACATAGACATAGGGTGACATCATGAGTGCATTGGTGAAAGCGACCTGATGTTCACGTTGCTCTGTATAGATTGCGCCAGGAAAAATATCCCAGTTTCCTTCAGGATGAAGGGCTTCCCCCGAGGGTGTCACGGGGGAAGAGACAGGCACAAATTTCATTCCCGTTTGCAGCTCGATGATATTAAGCAGATCGCCCATCATGCCGCGAGGGGTTCCTTCTTTATCGGTGATGAGAAAAGGAGGGTGGAAGGACGTTACCAGCACATTGACCGTTGGGTGCTTTTTTATCCATTTCCTTTCCTGCTTCGTTAGCGCCAGAGGCTGGTTAATAAAATCCAGATTGCCGACATTAAGCCAATTTTGCGCAACATCCCGTCTGACCTCATTCGTCAGACTTTTGACAAACCTGTTCAGGATCTCGGGCAGTACGGGCATCTCTTTACGGGTGAAAAAGAAGCTGCTTTTACACGGGCAATCATAATATTTGATAGTATTGAGAGAGTGTGTGAAGTAGCGGGAGATTAACGTACTAGTCACGATATTGCTGCCGATAAAATACAGATTATCGCCGGACGAAACGGAGGCAAGCGCCTCATAGTAATCGTCATAATCGATAATGGTGGCATTGGGGAATGAACGATAAATGTCCGAGTTCGTTGGATAGCCTTTCACCCGAGCAATGCTCACGGGCTGGTGAGTACCGATGGGGCTCATGGTGTTTTCAATCGTGGTTACCAGCACCGGATAGGTGGTGATAAGGGGTCGGGAGACGTTAAAGGAGACATCTTTCGGACGTGTGTTAAGCAGGTCCGTCAGCATGACGTCGACATCACCATTCTTTAGCGCGTTAGCTGCATCACTCGCTTGAGGATAGATCCGCAGCACGATATTAACCTTGAGGTTTTGCTGCAGTAATCCCAGATAATCGACGTTGATCCCTTTCGCTTTTTGATCAGGAACGGTTTGCAGCAGCGTCGAATGCATGGTGCGGTCGATGGCAATAAAAAATTGCTTCTTGCTGTTGAGCCAGCGAAGCTCGTCATCAGTTAAACGCAAATCGTCCAGTTCGACGCTGCCATTGGTGTACTGAATATTGACATCCGTGTAAGTTGGTAGGGCAAAGACATGTACATGGAAAAAGAGAAAAAAGGGGATGACAAAAACGTTGATCAGATGCATTCGGTTACCAGATCTTAGTGTTCTGCGCAAACGTGAAAAGGTTCATAAGTGATTTGCACTCAAGTTTTTCCATCAGTCGACTTTTATAGGTACTAACGGTTTTATTGCTGATAAACATTTTCTCGGCGATGGTATTGTTATCACACCCATCGAGTATGTAGCGCAGTACGGCGATCTCCTGCCGGGACAGCGAATCTAATTTCTGCTGGTCAGAAGTAAGACGTCCGGTAAAACGTTCGAGGGCGAAGGGAAAGTAACAATAACCATTTTTCGCCGCTTCAATGGCCGCAATGATATTATTGACACCCTCCTTTTTACTAACAAATCCGTTTGCTCCTGCTTCCGCACTATAGCGACCATAAAAATAATCATTTTTGGCCGAAACGATAATGACTATGCCGGTGTAATGGCGTTTTCTCAGCTTCTCTAAAACTTGAATGCCATTGTAACCTGGAATATCTACGTCAATGATCATGATGTCAGGTTTAAGCGTTTCCATGTAATGAACTGCCTTACTGCCATCGCCGAGTTCGGCCAAAATTTCCATGGCGTGCTTACGCAGTAAATTACGTATAGCCGTAATAGCAAGAGGGTGATCGTCAATGATAATCGCTTTCATTTAAATATCTTATCCAATTAAAATTGTTTTCGCTGCGAACTCAACGTGTCACAGAGATTGAAGATTCAAACGATAATAGTTCCATGTCAAAACTGACCTGGAGGAAAGAGAGGTATAAAACAAGAGTCATGGTAAAGCCAACAAAGTAAACGAAACATGAATGAATGCAATTGGAGTTATTAGTTGTTGAAAATCATGTTCTTACGTTTATATTTTTGATTGTGGGATGACAGTTGTAGGAATTTTGAGGCAAATATATCAGGGAAATCTGCTTTTATATTTATGAAGTCTTTCTATCCTGTTCTCATTCGCAATGGACATATTGTGCATTTCTCACAAACAGAGGTGTTTACTGTTTGTTAAATCTTATGTGAGTTATCAATACATGATCTTAACAAGAGACTGAAAAGTGGAACAGGACAAAACATTAGAAAAAAAGAAGACCAGGAAAATATATTTTGCTGTATTTTTAGTCGTGTTACTGTTGGCAGCGATTAGCCTATTTTCTTACTGGGATATTATTCTCAGGCATCATGTTAGTACGGATGATGCTTATGTGACGGGTAACATGAATTCCATCTCATCACAAATAAGCGGCAGCGTGACGAGCGTAAATTATACCAATACGGAATATGTGCATCAGGGGGATATCCTTGTCAGTTTGGATAAAACGGATACGCTGATTGCCTTCAATCAGGCAAAAAACAATCTTGCTAATACGGTACGCGAAATGCGTAAACTTTATCTACTCGCATCTCAATATCAGGCCAATGTTGCCGCTGCGCAAATTCAATCAAAACAGGCTTCAGAGGATTATCTCAGGAGGCAACGTCTTGCGGGAAGTGGACTTATCGCCCGTGAAGATTTGGAACATTCAAAAGATAATGCGATTAGCAGCAAAGCGGCACTGGAAGCGGCTATTCAGGCCTATAACGCTAACAGGGCTTTAATTATGGATACCACCCTGGAGAAACAGCCTCAGGTGCTCCAGGCCGCGGAACAGATGAAACAGGCCTGGCTTGCGCTGCAGCGAACGGATATACGCAGCCCTGTTACGGGCTATGTGGCGCAGCGTAATGTCCAGGTTGGCGAGACGATCGCTTCTGCCCAGCCGCTGCTGGCCGTGGTGCCAGCCCAGCAAATGTGGGTAAATGCCAATTTCAAAGAGACACAATTAACGAACGTCAAAATCGGCCAAAGGGTTACGCTTACCAGCGATCTCTATGGAGATAAGGTCATCTTTCACGGTCATGTTAAGGGCATCAATATGGGAACGGGCAATGCGTTTTCGCTGCTTCCATCGCAAAATGCATCCGGTAATTGGATCAAAGTTGTTCAGCGCGTGCCTGTTGAAATAGAACTGGATAAAGGCGAAATAGGACGATACCCCCTGCGAATTGGCTTGTCGATGAATGCAACAATCGATACTGACGGAACCACCAGCGCCCCGATGCCGGTGAATTCATACGTTACTTCAGTTGTTCCTGCGTACGCCAGCGATGCCCTCGTAATTGATACCGGGCCAGTAGACGATGAAATTCACAAAATCATTAAAATCAATGGTCAACGCTAATGAATATCCTCAAATCTTTGCCGGAGCCATTGCGCGGTGCGACGCTGATCTGCATGACGTTCGCGCTTTCGCTGGCGACCTTTATGCAGATGCTGGACTCCACGATTTCCAATGTCGCAATCCCGACCATTTCAGGCTTTCTGGGCGCCTCCACGGATGAAGGGACGTGGGTAATCACCTCCTTTGGGGTCGCAAATGCGATCGCGATTCCATTAACGGGTCGCCTCGCCCAGCGCTTCGGTGAATTACGCCTTTTTTTATCTTCAGTAACCTGTTTTTCACTCGCGTCGCTGGCATGCGGCTGCTCGACGAGCCTTGATATGCTGATTTTCTTTCGCGTAGTGCAGGGGGCGATGGCGGGTCCGCTTGTCCCGCTGTCACAGAGCCTGCTGCTGCGAAATTATCCGCCAGAAAAAAGGACCTTTGCACTGGCCATGTGGTCAATGACGGTGATTATTGCGCCTATTTGCGGCCCCATTTTGGGGGGATATATTTGCGATAATTACAGCTGGGGCTGGATATTTTTAATTAATGTGCCCATGGGCGTCATCGCTGTTTCACTCACCGCCACACTGTTAAAAGGACGTGAAACTGAAACGCAATCAGTGAAAATGAATTACTTTGGGTTAACCCTGCTGGTTCTGGGGGTGGGGGCCTTACAAATCATGCTTGATAAAGGCAAAGATTTGGACTGGTTTAATTCTACCACGATTATAGCACTCGCAATAATATCGGTTATCTCACTTATATCATTGATTATCTGGGAATCAACGGACGATAACCCCATTCTTGACCTGAGTTTATTTAAATCGAGGAATTTTAGCATTGGAATCGTCTGCACTTCCTGTGCTTTTCTATTTTATTCAGGTGCGATTGTACTAATGCCGCAGCTATTGCAGGAAACAATGGGGTATAATGCAATCTGGGCGGGGCTGGCCTATGCTCCAATCGGACTCATGCCTTTAATTCTATCACCTGTCATCGGCTTTTATGGCAACAAGATTGATATGCGCATTCTTGTGACCTTCAGTTTCATAATTTATGCTATCTGCTATTACTGGCGGTCAGTGACGTTTACGGCTGAGATAAATTTTCTCAATATCATTAGCCCTCAGATTCTGCAAGGCTGCGCGGTGGCGTGCTTTTTCCTTCCACTGACCACGATAACCCTTTCAGGCCTGTCGGATAATAAATTTGCTAATGCCTCAAGTATGAGTAACTTTTTCCGCACGTTGTCGGGGTCAATTGGCACCTCACTGACCATGACCCTCTGGAGTCGCTGGGAATCCGACCAGCATACGTTACTGACCGGTCCAATTAATTTTTTTAACCCCGTTTTACATGCCTTCCTTGAACAAACAGGACATATTGGGTTGTCATTTTCTCAGTCGCTAGGTGAAATTAATCAATTGATAACACAGCAAGGAATGGTGATTTCTGCAAATGAAATATTTCGCCTTTCTGCTGTTGCATTTCTCCTGCTCACTGTACTGGTTTGGTTCGCCCGTCCTCCTTTTAGCGAGGGAAGAAAGGGGAGCGTTACAGATCGCTAAAGGAATCCATAAAGTAATCCGCCTGGGTTGTGGATGTTAATTTCTCCCGTAATTTCCCTCAGGATGACAACGGTAAGACGGAGATGACAAAGCGTGATCTGTAATCTCATTCTTTGCTGATGTGTTAGTCATTAAAATCGTTCAAGTGTTGCATTGATTCCATCCGGGGCGTAATTCGAATCGAATCAAGACGCGTTACGTTGAACGTAATCTATTTCGCTGTATTTCACAAAGGATATTCGAGTGACGACGAAAAGTGTTAAGAAAACAATCATTAGCTTTACCCTTTTTTCAACCCTGTTGCTCTCAGGGTGTTCCATGATACCTGATAGTTTGAAGGGCGGGGAGGTTGCAGTGAGTCCCGCAACCTATGAACAACTTTCATTGATGCCTGATATGTATAAGGGGCAGGAGGTTCGACTGGGCGGGAAGGTTCTGAATGTCATTAACCTTCCAAACCGTACAATTATTGAATTAGCGGTGCTGCCTCTCAATAGCTATGCGCAACCTAAAATCCAACAATCTTTCCAGGGCCGTGTGTTGATCTATTCAGATAAATTCCTTGATCCTGATAATTTCCGCAATCGATATATTACCGTTCTTGGAAAAATGGACGGAACCGAGAATCGACTTATTGGCAAGCGACCTTACCGTTTCCTGAATGTTGGCCTGATCAGTTATCAGACGTGGCAGCTCGAAAATACTTTCATGCCAAATGATGGTTGGGTTTATGCATGGTCCCCTGAATGGGGTATTGCCCCTCCGCCAGGGTACTTCTATAGTGCGCCAGAAACGGTAAATGAAAACTCGTATCTGGAACCTTGATCCAGGAGGCATTATCTTATCACGTTGAAAGCGTCAGGATTTACATCGTGACGCTTTTTAACATTGAAATACTTGCTCTAAGGCTTGGGTTTAGCGACGGTGTTGCGACGAATTAAACGTAGGCAATCCACATATGCAGAAGATACTGGTGGAGCTGGTTAGACAACCCCGATTCTTGCCAGTTATGCAGCAAAAACCGTAGTGTCTGCGAATACTTTTCAGCAAATGTTCTGTTTTTCATTGCTCGTGCATACCATCGTAAAAGGTGAAAATTTTCACTATTCGAGGTCATTTCACCTCTATGCTGTTTATGCAAATAGAGTGATATTAGTGCACACCAGATTAAATGGGAGACGCTTTCCTTTGAAACCCCTGTTTCAAACTCAGCGTATTCTTTACTATTTGTTAAATTGTTTGTCATTTCTTCATCACTTTTGGAGGCTTATCATCCCGTTAGTCTGACATGAACACTATCATTCATAAATCAGAAAGAATGTATGGGCCAGAAAGCGAATTCTTTCGCATGTCATCCTGATGATGATTTCGAGGAAGAGCGGTGGACACATTTCATATTTGATTATCACAATTTATAACAAAAGAGATGTTACATGTGTTCTTTATCCATTTAATCGGCGTTTATGAAGACTGCCTTACACTTCCGGAAATAATAAATGGTGAGGTTTAAGTAAATGGATAAGTTAATGATTACCGGCGTAACCGGGTTCATTGGTGGTGCGGTTCTGGAAAAGATTATCAATCAAAGTGAAGAGTTGAATTTATTATTACTTGTCAGGGCGGTCGATCATGATGCTGCACTTGAACGGGTCAAAAATAACATGCGCAAGTTCAATGTCGATGAAGGATGTCTGCAGCGTTTGAATAAATCCCACATTTTACTGGGAGATTTAGCGGCTCCCGCAACGTTTCTTAACGCTACTGAACTTCAGGATGTCACTCATGTTATTAACTGCGCAGCAGTGGCCTCTTTTGGCAATAATCCGCTGATCGAAAAGGTGAATATAACGGGGACTTTTGAATTCGCTAAACGGATGAATGAAAACAAAAATCTGAAACGTTTTCTACATGTGGGCACGGCCATGTCATGCACCCCAGAACCCGATTCATTGGTCTCAGAAAATGCGAGTTTCCCACAGGATGCAGAACACCTGGTTGAATACACGCGTTCAAAATCTACCATTGAGCGCTTAATACGCGAAAATTTTCCAGAATTGCCACTGGTTATCGCCAGACCTTCTATTGTTGTCGGTCATACGCTGTATGGGTGTCAGCCTTCAAGCAGTATTTTTTGGGTCTTTCGGATGGGGTTGATGCTACAGAAATTTATGTGTTCGCTGGACGACAAAATTGATGTTATACCCGTAGACTATTGTGCTAATGCGTTACTGATGCTTCTTGAAAGCGAGCTGGAAAACGGCGAAATTGTCCACATTTCTGCCGGGGAAGAGAATAGCGTAAAGTTTTCTGATATCGACTGGGCAATGGCACAGGCTCTTAAAGCGCAGCCTGTCGGCGATCGCTACAGGCAGGTGGATTATGAAGCGCTTGTGAAAATGCGTCATCAACTTAAAAAAATCTTTGGTCCTTGTAACGAACGGCTGATGTTGAAAGCGATGCGCTTGTATGGCGCATTTGCGATGATGAATGTGCGTTTTAACAATGAAAAATTGCTAAGACTGGGCATGGTAAAACCACCCAAATTTACCGATTACCTCTCTCGCTGTGTTCAGACAACCCGAGAGTTGCCCATTCCTCAACAAATGATTGTCGATTTTAAATAACCTTTACAGCCAATACCTCCCTCACAGGTTGTAGGGGAGGTATGACTCAGGCAGAGATGCTCCATCCCCACATAACTTTCTACGCAATAGATATAAGTGCTAGAGATATCCTTTTCCGACTTAAGTAGGAATAATAATACAAACAGAGTGTTCGTGTCCTATGTTTTATTTAATAGAGCCTGTTACGATCATTAATAACTGTATTATTTAAGAAGTGAAAGGTACAGGACAAATTCTCTTTCCTATTGAAGTGGAACAGTTATGGACAATAATAAACCTAAAGCCTCATCGGCAGGTCATCAGTTGGGTGTTCTGGCGATGACGCTGTTGGTCGTCAGCGCCATGTTTGGCGGCGGTATATTCAATATCCCTCAAAATATGTCCCAGTCTGCCGCGCTTGGTGCGATTATTATCGCCTGGATAGTGACAGCTCTGGGTATTTTCTTTCTGGCGAAAACGTTTCAAATACTCTCCAATGTAAAACCTGAGATGAAATCAGGAATTTATATGTACTCCAGAGCGGGCTTTGGAAAACTTGTTGGTTTTCTCATAGCCTGGGGATATTGGATGTCTACCGCATTTGGTAATGTAGGCTATGCGGTTCTCTTAATGGATGCACTTAACTATTTCTTCCCGCCCTGGTTTAAAGGCGGAAACACATGGCAGGCTGTTGCATTGGCCTCGATCTGTATTTGGGGGATGAGTTTCCTGGTGATTCGTGGCGTAAAGGCCGCTACGCTATTGAATAATATCGGCACAATCGCAAAATTTGTTCCTGTCATCATTTTTATTGCTATCGCGCTGTTTTACGCCGTTCAATATCATCGTTTTTCTGTAGATTTCTGGGGGAACATGAAGTCGAATATGCTCAGCGATAAGCCACTGGGAAGTATTTTCGACCAAATAAAGAGCACGATGCTGGTTACGCTGTGGATGTATATCGGTATCGAAGGTGCTGTGGTGCTCTCTGATAAGGCTGATAGTAAGACCGTCGGTAAAGCAACGATATTAGGTTTTATCATTACAACGGTACTCTACGTTGCCGTTTCGGTACTGCCCTATGGCTATTTCTCCCAGGGGGAACTGGCCGCTATGGCTCCGCCTTCAACCGCCGCAATATTGTCTAAAATGGTCGGGCATTGGGGGGCAGTTATGATTAATTTCGGTGTGATCGTTGCTTTACTTTCATCCTGGCTGGTGTGGACAATGCTTGTCGCGGAACTTCCCTGGGCGTGCGCTAAAGACGGGGCTTTTCCGAAGGTTTTTGCCAGAACCAATGATGCTGGCGTAGCGAATGTATCATTGTGGACGTCCACTGTGGTTATGCAGTTAGCAATGCTGCTAGTTTATTTCTCAAATAATGCATGGAACGTCATGCTGTCAATCACCGGCGTGATTTTACTTCCCGCTTATATTTGTTCTTCGGCATATTTATGGCGTTTGATCTACACAAAGAAATATCCTGCAGAAGCAGCGTACGGGGCGACGACGGCACTTCTGACGAGTATTTTCGCAACTGTCTATGGTTTTTGGCTTATTTATGCTGCGGGGCTATCGTACATCCTGGTGGGTTGCGTTATTTACACCATCGGTTTGCTGGTTTTCTATAAAGCCAGGAAAGAAGAGTCACCCGATGAACCCGCATTTACACGTCATGAACTTTATATCAGCCTGATCATGGTCGCTATCGCCATTATCTCTCTGGTTATGCTATTCGATGGCATGCTTCCGGAAATTTATTCGTTTTAATTTATCTATATATCAAGTTGAGGATCGTATGAAAGCACATATTTTACCAGCGAAGAACACATATATTACGGGCAAATGGATGCCGTCTGATGAAAATACATTGGCATTCTGGCTCAATAAAATCATGAAAGAAGAAGCGGTGACTGAACGACCTTTACTGCCGGTTATTCAGGAGTTTAAAGATTTTATCGAAAGCGATCCCGTTATTTTCATGCATTTCAATGAAATGTTCGAAGAGGTTCCTCATCGTCTGACCCATTCACCGATGAACGTACCGCAGGTTAGGGATTATGAACATATGCTTCTATTAATGAACATTATCATGACACACGCTCCGGAATTCGATGAGAGCGGATTAGTTGGATTCCCTTTTAACGCCATTTTTAACTGGTCTATGGCTACTGAAAATGGCTGGAGCGCATTCCTGAATGATAAAATTAACGCGCACCTGAAAAAAATCCTCAATGAATGGGCCGTGTTCCTGCAGTCAGCTGAAAGTGTGCGGGTCCTGAATGATGATCCTGAAACTGGCTGGTTTGGCGAGCGTGCCCGCAAAGCCATGCCCACTTTCATTGATGATTTTCAATGCGACCCAACCAGACCACACTATGGTTTTACATCCTGGGATGACTTTTTCACGCGTCGTTTCAGGGAAGGGGTTCGTCCCGTAGCTTCCCCAGAAGATGACAACGTCATCATCAATGCCTGTGAATCCGCGCCTTACCGTCTGGCCACAGATGTCCAACCGGTGGACAAATTCTGGCTTAAAGCACAACCCTATGCGTTGAATTACATGCTTGATCATGACGAACTGGCCGAGCATTTTGTCGGTGGAACAATCTATCAGGCGTTCCTGAGTGCCCTTAGCTATCACCGCTGGCATGCGCCAGTATCCGGACGCATCGTCAAAACGAAAATTATAGATGGCACGTATTATTCCGAAGCGTTATCTCAGGGACGGGACGATGCGGGTCCGAATGCGTCACAGGGTTATATTACCGAGGTGGCTACCCGTGGATTAATTTTTATCGAGGCAGATAACAAAGATATCGGTCTACTCTGTTTTATGGCTGTTGGCATGGCGGAAGTGTCCACCTGTGATATCCGGGTTTACGAAGGGCAGTACGTGCATAAAGGCGATGAGCTGGGTATGTTCCATTTCGGTGGCTCGACGCATTGTCTCTTCTTTGCCAAAGATGTCGTGCTCGATTTTGATCTCCAGGGACAAGTGCCTGGCCTGGAAAGTCATAACATTCCGGTTAATGCCAAAATAGCGACGGTGAAACCTAAAGATTGTTGTTGAGGATCAGAAGGCCAGACGTGATCTGGCCTATCGCTATTAAGTCGTTTAGGCTATTTTTTCAGAATTTCCTGGCGGATGATTTCCGCCCCAGCGCTCAATGCCTGCAATTTACCTTGTGCGACCTTGTGGGGCAACGGAGCCATGCCGCAGTTGGTCGACGGGTAGAGCTTATCGGCATCGACAAACTGCAGCGCTTTGCGCAGCGTATCGGCTACTTCCTCCGGCGTTTCGACGTGATTTGTCGCCACGTCAATTGCCCCGACCATCACCTTTTTACCGCGGATCAGCTCCAGCAGATCCATCGGCACGCGCGAGTTATGGCACTCGAGGGAGATGATGTCGATGTTAGACGTTTGCAGCTTCGGAAAGGCTTCTTCATATTGCCGCCACTCTGAACCCAGCGTTTTCTTCCAGTCGGTGTTGGCCTTGATGCCATAACCGTAGCAAATGTGTACCGCGGTTTCGCACTTAAGCCCTTCAATGGCGCGTTCCAGCGCGGCGATACCCCAGTCGTTGACCTCATCAAAGAAGACGTTAAAGGCTGGCTCGTCAAACTGGATGATATCGACGCCCGCAGCCTCCAGCTCCCTCGCTTCCTGATTGAGGATTTTGGCGAATTCCCACGCCAGCTTTTCACGGCTTTTGTAATGTGCGTCATAGAGCGTGTCGATCATCGTCATTGGGCCTGGCAGCGCCCATTTAATCGGTTTGTCCGTCAGCTGGCGCAGGTACTTCGCGTCGTCTACGAACACCGGTTTCTGACGCGCGACGGCATCAACCACGGTGGGTACGCTGGCGTCGTAACGGTTACGAATGCGTACCGTCTGACGGTTTTCAAAATCAACGCCGCTGAGATGCTCAATAAACGTGGTGACAAAGTGCTGACGGGTCTGTTCGCCGTCGCTGACAATATCAATGCCCGCGCGGATCTGATCGTCGAGGGATAAACGCAGCGCATCGCGTTTACCGGCAATTAATTCTTCATCCTGCAATTTCCAGGGGGACCACAGCGTCTCGGGTTGGGCAAGCCATGACGGTTTAGGTAAGCTGCCTGCCGTGGACGTCGGGAGCAATGTTTTCATAATAAAAGACCTTTGGTGACGATGTATTAAAGCGCGTAGCAATCAGACCACTGCTCGAGTATGTGTTTGTAGGGCTTAATAAAGTGCTCTTGCGTGAACTTACCCTGTTCAACCGCTAAATGACTGCGTTCTTCCCGGTCGTAAACAATTTTGGTCAAGGAGTGATCCTGCTGGTTCAGATCGGGCTGATAGCATTGCCCCGCCGCCGAGTTGGCGTTGTATATCTCCGGGCGATAAATTTTCTGGAAGGTTTCCATCGTGCTGATGGTGCCGATCAGTTCCAGGTCGGTGTAATCACGGAGCAAATCGCCGGAGAAATAGAAGGCAAACGGCGCGACGCTGTTTTCAGGCATGAAATAACGCACCTGTAATCCCATTTTCCCGAAGTATTGCTCGGTCAGCGAGGTGCCGTTCGGGCGATACTCTATCCCCAGTACCGGATGCTGATTTCCGGTGCGTTGATAGGTGTCTTTGCTGGAAACGCTTAAGCAAATCACTGGCGCTTTTTTGAAATTCTGTTTATAGACGCCTGAATTGACAAAGCTTTTAAACAGATTCCCATGCAGCACGCCAAAGTCCTCGGGAAGGCTGAACGCCGCCCGGTTTGCATTGTGCTCGGGCAGTACGACGCTGAAATCATAGTCCCGCACGTAGGAAGAGAAGTTGTTTCCAACGATCCCGTCGAGGCGTTCGTTGGTTTTTTTATCAACGATATAGGTTTTCAGGATTTCAATGGCCGGGAAGGTGGCATGGCTACCTTCTTCAGCAATGTTCAGGTCGGCTGAAATGATCTCAAGTTCCACGGCGTAGCGATCCGCGTTGGGGTTATCCCAGTGGGCTAACGCATTGAAACGGTTGTTAATCATCACGAGAGTATTACGCAAATTTTCCTGACGTTTCTCCCCGCGTGCCAGATTGGCAAAGTTGGTCGTCGTGCGCGTGTTTTCTGAAGGGTTATAATTTTCATCAAAGCAACTGCGCTTAAGCGTAAAGGTAAAAGCCTGGCTCATCGTGGTTTGTATCCTGAGTGTTCATGTTGCTGATTCGTTAACAATGCATAATTTATGCCTGAGCGACGAGACGAGGGGAAGTGACTTAATTTCACTGCAACATGAGGGTTCTTCATTCACGCCAAACCGTGTCGCTGGCACAGCCCGGCGGATTCCAGATATAATCACCAAAATTTACAACCGGTTTAGAAACGAAAATGACAAAACTCACCCTACAAGAGCAGATGCTGAAAGCGGGTCTGGTATCAAGCAAGAAGATGGCTAAGGTTCAGCGTACGGCGAAGAAGTCACGCGTACAGGCTCGTGAGGCCAGAGAAGCAGTGGAAGAGAACAAAAAGGCGCAGCTTGAGCGTGACAAGCAGCTTAGCGAACAGCAGAAACAGGCTGTGCTGGCAAAAGAGTTTAAGGCGCAGGTGAAGCAGCTGATCGAGATGAACCGCATCACCGTGTCAAAGGGCAACATCACCTTTAACTTCACCGACGGCAATCTGATTAAAAAGATTGAGGTGGATAAGCAAACCCAGGCCCAGCTTATTAACGGTCGACTGGCGATTGCGCGTCTGGTCATCAATGCCAACGGTGACTGCGAATATGCAATTATCCCGGCGGTGGTGGCGGACAAAATCGCCCAGCGCGATGCCGAGAGCATTGTGTTAAACAGCGCGCTGAGTCAGGAAGAGCAGGATGAAAACGATCCGTATGCTGACTTTAAAATTCCTGATGATTTGATGTGGTAAATACCTGTCAAAACGGTGCAGCGTGACGGGCGTTGATCGCCTCTCCGCTCACCGGATGCACGAAATCCAGCCCGCTGGCGTGCAACATCAAACGCGGCGTCCCTTCAGCCCCCGGCATTTCAAGCCCACCGTATAAATCGCAGCCCAGAATAGGGTGCCCCAGCTGCTGGCAGTGAATGCGTAGCTGGTGGGTTCGCCCGGTTTCCGGAATCAGTTCGACGCGCGTTAACGGCAGTTCCTTACCCTTATCAATACGCTCCACTACCCGAAAGCGGGAGCGGGCCGGTTTGCCGCTGATGGCGCAAATAGACATTAACGGGAACAGGGCCGGGTCTTTGGCAATTGGGGCATCGATTATCCCTTCGTCGTCCTTAACGTGTCCGCAGAGCAGGGCGGTGTACGCTTTGCTTACGGCGCGCTGGCTGAACTGATGGCACAGCGCCGCGTTGATCGCTTTGTTTCGCGCAATCACCATAATGCCGGATGTGCCGAAATCCAGGCGATGCACCAGCGTGCAGCCGGGGAACGTCTGGACCAGACGGTAATGCACCGAGTCGAGATTCTGCGGGTTCTTCCCCGACAGGCTCAGCAGCCCGCTGGGCTTGTTGATCACAATAAGATCGTCGTCCTGCCAGAGGATCTCAATGTCTTGCGTACACGGTGGGGCAATAAAGGTATCGATAATTACAGACATCAGGCTGCCCGGCTTAAGAGTGGGAGCGGATGATAACGAAATGCGGGGAAAAAGAAAAACCCTCCCACCGGGCGGTGAGAGGGGGAATACTTAGGCTGTTACCAGGCTGTCGATAGCGGCTTTCGCATCCGACTGCGCTTTGGTCGCCACTTCCGGACCGTACGCGATACCTTCAGCGAACACGAAGTTCACGTCGGTGATGCCGATGAAGCCGAGGAACAGGGTCAGATACGGTGCAACCAGGTCAGTTGGGGTATCTTTGTGGATGCCGCCACGGCTGGAGAGCACGATGGCACGCTTGCCTTTCACCAGGCCTTCTGGACCATTTTCGGTGTAACGGAAGGTTACGCCCGCACGCGCCACCAGGTCGAAGTAGTTCTTCAGCTGGGTTGGAATGTTGAAGTTGTACATTGGGGCGTTGATGACGATAACGTCGTGCGCCTGCAGTTCAGCAATCAGTTCATCGGACAGCGCCAGGGCTTCCTGCTGACGTGGCGTCAGCGGGGCATCGCTTGGGCGCAGTGCGCCAACCAGCTCACCGTCGAGGACAGGAACAGGGTTAGCGGCCAGGTCGCGAACGGTGATTTCGTCGGCGGAGTGCTGCTCACGCCATTGTTCAACGAAGTAGTCGGAAAGCTGACCAGACTGTGAGTACCCTGCCAGAATACTGGATTTCAACACTAATACTTTGCTCATGGGTGATTCCTGTTTTGTATTTGATTGAAGGGGGTTGCCCCGTTGCTTGTTGACACTTTATTCACAATCCTGCCACAGGGATAGCGCAATATATCGAAGTCTATGTTCGAAATTTTTGAATAAGGCGCGAAAAGCGCTGATGTGGTACTCTATATCAATCATTAAAAAGAGATTTTATCCGGCAGTGCACTGCCCGTTAACGCTATGACAGAACAACAAAAATTAACCTTCCCGATGCTCCTGCAACAGCTTGATTCACTCATGCTGCGCGATAAGCAGCGTTTTGCCCGCCGTCTGCACGGGGTCAAGAAGGTTAAAAATCCTGATGCACAACAGGCCATTTACCAGGAGATGGCTAAAGAGATTGACCAGGCGGCAGGGAAAGTTGTGCTGCGCGAAGCCGCACGCCCGGCAATCACCTACCCGGAAAACCTGCCCGTCAGCCAGAAAAAACAGGACATCCTTGAGGCCGTGCGCGATCACCAGGTGGTGATTGTGGCGGGCGAAACCGGCTCCGGTAAAACCACCCAGTTGCCGAAAATTTGTATGGAGCTGGGTCGCGGGGTTAAAGGGCTGATCGGCCACACCCAGCCGCGCCGTCTGGCGGCACGGACCGTAGCGAACCGTATTGCCGAGGAGTTACAGACCGAGCCGGGTGGCTGCATCGGCTACAAGGTGCGATTCAGCGATCACGTCAGCGACAACACCATGGTGAAGCTGATGACCGACGGTATCCTGCTGGCCGAGATCCAGCAGGACCGGCTGCTGATGCAGTACGACACCATCATCATTGACGAAGCGCACGAGCGTAGCCTTAACATCGACTTCCTGCTCGGCTACCTGAAAGAGCTGCTGCCGCGTCGCCCGGACCTGAAAATTATCATCACCTCCGCGACCATCGATCCGGAGCGCTTCTCGAAGCACTTCAGCAATGCGCCAATTATTGAAGTGTCGGGTCGGACGTACCCGGTTGAAGTGCGTTATCGCCCGATTGTAGAAGAGGCAGACGATACCGAACGCGACCAGCTGCAGGCGATTTTCGACGCCGTTGACGAGCTGGGTAATGAAAGCGCGGGCGATATCCTGATCTTTATGAGCGGCGAGCGCGAAATCCGCGATACCGCCGATGCGCTGAGCAAGCGCGATCTGCGCCATACCGAGATCCTGCCGCTGTATGCCCGTCTGTCGAACAGCGAGCAAAACCGTGTGTTCCAGGCGCATAGCGGGCGTCGCATCGTGCTGGCAACCAACGTGGCGGAAACCTCGCTCACCGTACCGGGCATCAAGTACGTTATCGATCCGGGCACGGCGCGTATCAGCCGCTACAGCTATCGCACCAAGGTCCAGCGTCTGCCGATTGAGCCAATTTCACAGGCCTCCGCCAACCAGCGTAAAGGGCGCTGCGGCCGCGTCTCCGAGGGGATCTGTATTCGTCTCTACTCCGAAGACGATTTCCTGTCGCGTCCGGAATTTACCGATCCGGAAATTCTGCGTACCAACCTGGCCTCCGTTATCCTCCAGATGACGGCACTGGGGCTGGGCGATATCGCTGCGTTTCCGTTTGTTGAGGCGCCGGATAAACGCAACATTCAGGACGGTGTGCGCCTGCTTGAAGAGCTAGGGGCAATCACCACCGATGAACAGGCCACCGCATACAAACTGACCCCGCTGGGGCGTCAGCTGAGCCAGCTGCCGGTCGACCCGCGTCTGGCGCGTATGGTGCTGGAGGCGCAGAAGCACGGCTGCGTGCGCGAGGCGATGATCATTACGTCGGCGCTCTCTATTCAGGATCCGCGCGAGCGTCCGATGGACAAACAGCAGGCGTCTGACGAAAAACATCGCCGCTTCCACGATAAAGAGTCCGATTTCCTCGCCTTCGTGAACCTGTGGAACTACCTGGGTGAGCAGCAAAAAGCGCTCTCATCGAACCAGTTCCGCCGCCAGTGCCGCGTGGATTTCCTGAACTATCTGCGGGTACGCGAGTGGCAGGATATCTACACCCAACTGCGTCAGGTGGTGAAAGAGTTAGGCATCCCGGTTAACAGTGAACCGGCGGAGTACCGCGAGATTCATATCGCGCTGCTGACCGGCCTGTTGTCTCACATCGGGATGAAGGATGCGGATAAACAGGAATTTACCGGCGCACGCAATGCGCGCTTCTCCATCTTCCCGGGTTCCGGTTTATTCAAGAAACCGCCGAAATGGACCATGGTGGCGGAACTGGTTGAAACCAGCCGTCTGTGGGGACGTATTGCCGCGCGCATCGATCCGGAATGGGTTGAACCTCTGGCTCAGCACCTGCTGAAACGCTCATACAGTGAACCCCACTGGGAGCGGGCGCAGGGCGCGGTAATGGCAACGGAAAAAGTGACGGTTTACGGGCTGCCGATTGTGGCGGCGCGTAAGGTGAACTACAGTCAAATCGACCCGGCCCTGAGCCGTGAGCTGTTTATCCGTCATGCGCTGGTGGAAGGCGACTGGCAGACGCGCCATGCGTTCTTCCGCGAAAACCTGAAACTGCGCGCCGAAGTGGAAGAACTGGAGCATAAATCGCGTCGCCGCGACATTCTGGTGGACGACGAGGCGCTGTTTGAGTTTTACGATCAGCGTATCAGCCACGACGTGATTTCTGCCCGCCACTTCGACAGCTGGTGGAAAAAGGCGAGTAAAGAGACGCCGGACCTGCTCAACTTTGAAAAGAGCATGCTCATCAAAGAGGGGGCGGAATCGGTCAGCAAGCTCGATTACCCGAACTTCTGGCATCAGGGTAACCTGAAGCTGCGCTTAACTTACCAGTTTGAGCCGGGCACGGATGCGGATGGCGTCACCGTTCACATCCCGCTGCCGCTGCTAAACCAGGTAGAAGAGAGCGGTTTTGAGTGGCAAATCCCCGGGCTGCGCCGCGAGCTGGTGATTGCGCTGATCAAATCGCTGCCGAAACCGGTGCGACGCAATTTTGTGCCTGCGCCAAACTACGCCGAGGCATTTTTAGGCCGCGTCACGCCGCTGGAACTGCCGCTGCTGGATTCGCTGGAGCGCGAATTCCGGCGCATGACCGGCACCACCATCGACCGGGAAGACTGGAACTGGGATCAGGTGCCCGAGCACCTGAAAGTCAGCTTCCGTGTCGTGGATGAGAAAAACCGAAAACTGCAGGAAGGTCGCTCTCTGACGGCGCTGAAAGAGGCGCTAAAAGGCAAAGTTCAGGAGACGCTCTCGGCGGTTGCCGACGACGGTATCGAGCAGAGCGGGCTGCATATCTGGAGCTTTGGTCAGCTTCCGGAAAGCTATGAGCAGAAGCGCGGCAACTACAAGGTGAAGGCCTGGCCGGCGCTGGTGGATGAACGTGACAGCGTTGCCATCAAGCTGTTTGATAATCCGCAGGAACAGCAGCAGATGATGTGGCGCGGTCTGCGCCGCCTGCTGCTGCTGAACATCCCGTCGCCTATCAAGTACCTGCACGAGAAGTTGCCGAACAAGGCCAAGCTGGGGCTGTACTTTAACCCGTACGGCAAGGTGCTGGATTTGATTGACGACTGCATCTCCTGCGGTGTGGACAAGCTGATCAACGAGGCGGGCGGCCCGGTCTGGACGGAAGAGGCGTTTGCCCGGCTGCACGAAAAAGTGCGCGCCGAGCTGAACGATACCGTGGTAGAGATTGCTAAACAGGTCGAGCAGATCCTGACGGCGGTGTTTAACATCAACAAGCGTCTGAAGGGCCGGGTGGACATGACCATGGCGCTGGGGCTGTCAGACGTGAAGGCACAGATGGCGGGGCTGGTGTACCGTGGTTTTGTGACCGGCAACGGCTTCAGGCGCCTTGGCGACACGCTGCGTTATCTCAATGCGATTGAAAAGCGCCTGGAGAAAATGGCCGTCGACCCGCACCGCGATCGTGCCCAGATGCTGAAAGTGGAAAGCGTCCAGCAGGCGTGGCAGCAGTGGCTGAATAAACTGCCCCCGGCACGCCGGAATAATGAGGACGTGCAGGAGATCCGCTGGATGATCGAGGAGCTGCGCGTCAGCTTCTTCGCGCAACAGCTGGGGACACCGTATCCGATCTCGGACAAGCGTATTTTGCAGGCCATGGAGCAGATTTCGGCGTAAACATTAGCGGTTTGGGGGCGTCGGGCTCCGGAGCCGTATGTTTCCCCTCACCCCAACCCTCTCCCATAGGGAGAGGGAGCCAATCGCGCGGATTTCCGCTTTTGAGCCTCTTCCTCCAGGGTGAGGGCATCATCCCGCATAACGCTCACCCATTCACCATAGCCAGCGTAAACCCATCCCAGCCTTTCACCCCGACGGTTTGCAACGCAGTAGCGGTAAGGCGTGGGTTGTCGCCAATCATCTCAATAAACCGCCGTACCCCTTGCACGCGGGCGTCATCGCTCTGCCCATTGATGACCTCGCCGTCGCGCACCACGTTATCACCCACAATCAGCGTCCCCGGACGGGCATAGTGCAGCGCCCACTCAAGATAGCCAGGGTTATTGGGTTTATCGGCGTCGATAAAGATCAGATCGAAAGGGGGAATATCGCCCAGGTTTTCCAGGGAACGGAGCGCCGGGCCTTCAATCAGCTCTATGCGATCCTCAAGCCCTGCAAGCTGAATATTCTGGCGTGCCACGCGGGCGTGTGTGGGATCGGCCTCAAGCGTAATCAACTTTCCATCCGGCGGCAGGGCGCGTGCCATCCAGATGGCGCTGTATGCACCGAGCGTGCCGATTTCAAGGATGCGCTGCGCCTGCGTCATGCGGACAAACAGCGCCAGCAACTGCCCCTGATTGGCCGCTACGTCGTGTTCGGGTAAACCGGCGCGAATGTTGTTATCCAGCACCTGCCGGAGCACGTCATCCTGGGGAATAAGCGAAGAAATCATGTAACGATCAACCGCAGACCACTGTTTTTGCATAATGACACCTCAGGTTAATAAAGCCCGTAGGCCGGGTAAGGCGCAGCCGCCACCCGGCACGTCGTCACTGACTGCGCCATCCTCCGCCGAGCGCCTTATACAGATCAATCTGCGCCAGCAGCAGGTTATTTTTCACCTGCACCACGTTAGTTTGCACCGAATAGAGCGTGCGCTGTGCGTCGAGGACGTCCAGATAAGAGGAGTAGCCGTTGCGATAGCGATTTTGCGCGATGCGCAGCGTCTCCTGAGAAACCGCCTGCTGAGCCAGCAGTTCCGTCAGTTGTTCCTGATAGCGCGTAATGGCGTCGAGGCTATCGTTAACCTCCACGAACGCGTTACGTACGGTCTTTTCATAGGTGTACAGCGCCTGATTGCGCTGGGATTGTGAAATGTCCACCTGCGCATTCAGCGCCTGGCGGTTCAGCAGCGGCGCAAGAATGCTCCCGCCAGCGCTCCAGAGCTGGAGCGGATTGTCCAGCAGCCCCGACAGCGTGCGATCCTGTACCGATCCGGTTGCCGTCAGGTTGAACGACGGCAGCAGGCTGGCGCGGGAGGCCGCGAGCGTGGCATCTGAAGCAACCAGCGCCCGCTCTGCCTGGACGATATCCGGGCGACGGTTGAGGAGCGTGGAAGGGAGCTGTGATGGCAACTTCAGTGGCGTAAGGACATCGAAACTCTCGCTGCGCGCCACCTCGCCGGGCTGCGTGCCGAGCAGCACGCTCAACGCGTTCTCCTGCTGTGCAATCTGGTGCTTAATCAACGGCACCTGCGCGCGCGTGGCGCGCAGTTCGGAATCGGATTGCATCAGCTCCAGCCGCGAACTGTAGCCGGTTTCAAACTGACGCCGGGCGAGGTTGAATGCCTCTTCGCGGGATTTAAGCGTCGACTGCGTCACCTGAAGCTGTGAATCCAGAGAGAGCAGGGTGACATAGCCGGAGGCCACCGATGAGGCGACGCTCAGGTCTGCGGCGGCGGCGGCGGCTTTTTGCGCCTCCAGCGATGCCTCTGCGGCGTTGGCGGTGCTGCGGTTCACTCCCCAGATATCCACATCGTAGCTGGCGGTCAGGCTGCCTTTGTACAGGGAGCCGTATACCGGAAGCCCGGTAGCAGCAGACTGGGAGCGTGCGCGGGTGCCCGTCACGCTCGCATCCAGGGAGGGAAACAGGCTACCGTCGGCGGCATACACCCGCGCCTGATATTCGTTAATCCGCTCGCGGGCAATCAGCACGTCGCTATTATTTTCCAGCGCCAGATCGACGTAGCGGTTCAGGTAGTTGTCGTGAAAATTTCGCCACCACAGCTGTTCTGCCGCACTGCCCGGGCCGGTCGCCGCGCGCCATTGCGCAGGAATGTGCAGCGTCGATTGCGCGGGCTTAACGTCGACGGACTGGCAGCCGCCAAGCAGGGCGGCTATGAGTAAACCGACCAGCGGGCGAAGGATCATGGCTTCGCCTCCCGGGTATCAATCGTGACCTGCACCGACATGCCGGGGCGCAGTAGCGCAGACGCTTCCGGGTCACCCAGCACCTCAATGCGCACCGGAATACGCTGGGCGATTTTGACGAAGTTACCCGTGGCGTTGTCCGGCGTGATGGCGCTGAACTCCACCCCCGTCGCCGGAGAGATACTCTCAACGCGGCCCTGATAGGCCTTATCGTTCAGCGCATCCACGGTGAACGTGACTGGCTGTCCGACGCGCAGATTGGCCAACTGCGTCTCTTTTATATTCGCGATAACCCAGTGCTGCGGCGGGACCAGCGTGGTGAGGTGGGTGCCTGCGGTGACATAAGCCCCCAGACGGACGGCGATCTGGCCGAGCTGGCCATCGCGCGGGGCCACGATACGGGTGTTTTGCAGGTCAATCTGCGCCAGTTCCAGCGCGGCTTTAGCGTTCTCGACATCGGCTTCCAGCGAGCCGCGATTCACGATGACCGTCTGCAGATCCTGACGCGACATCTCAAGCGTGGCTTTCGCCTGTTCGATGTCAGCGCTGCCCTGAGCAGCACTCGCCAGCGCCGCGTCGCGCTCGCGCACAGAGAGCGACCCGTCTGCCGTCAGATCTTTTACGCGTTTTAAATCCGCCTGATTTTTCAGGTTCTGCGCGCGGGCATTTTTCAGGGCCGCATCGTTTTTGACGATTACCGCTTCCGCGCTTTTGCGCTGTTGCAGGTTGTTGTTCAGCGCGGCTATCTTCATTGCCAGCTGCGCTTCGGCCTGATGGACGCGCTGGCGATAGATACGGTCATCGATTTGCAGCAGCAGGTCACCCTTTTTGACCTTATCGAAATCTTTAACTCTCACGTCCGTGATATAGCCATTGACCTGCGGACTGATAAAGGTGGTCTGCCCCCGGACGTAGGCGTTGTCGGTAAACTGGGCGTGGCGCGTAAACGGCGGAAGCTGCCACGCATAAAGGATCACCAGCACCCCGACAATACCGATTGCCGCAGCGGTGAAAACAGACACTATGCGCACATTTTTGCGGGTATTGGCCTGCTCTTTAGCGGCATCCTGCTGACTCATAACAACTCCCAAAACGTCATTGACTCGTATCCATTATTTGTTGCCGGTGGCATTTTTTAACGCCATTTGGGCAGTGATGCGCAGACGCAGCAAGCGCCATAAAATCCACACCAGCGTGGCGGCCGCGATGCTTGCCGTCAGCAGGTAGGTATCATTGTAAGCCAGAATATTCGCCTCAAGCGTGGTCACCGTCTGGAGCTGGGTAATGGCCTGCGTGCTCAGCAGCGCGCTGTCACCGATCAGGCTTTTATACAGTTGGGTATAGGCCTGAATGCGCTCGTTGACCAGCGGATTGAGGGTGGTGAGCTGATCGGCCAGCAGGCTGGAGTGATACTTTTCGCGCCAGGTCTGGAAGGTGCCGAGTATGGCTGAACCCAGCAGGCCCCCGACGTTCTGGCTCATACCAAACAGCACCGAGAAGCTCACCAGGTTGCGCGGGTCGGCGATAACCCCGCCGATGCCCGCCAGCATGGCCGGGGCAAGGAAGAAGGCGCTGCCAAAACCCAGCAGGAACTGGCTGAACATCAGTTGATCCGGTCGGGTCAGGTTGTTCGACTGGCTGTCCAGCAGCGAGGCGATAATCATTAACACCAGCGACGTGACGATCGGCCAGGCCAGCTTCGTGGGTTTAATCGTCAGGCAGCTGGTGACGATGCCGCAGACGATACCGGCAAAAATGGCCCACGCCAGGTGAGTCATCTGTTCGTTCTGTAACCCGACGTACTGCAGCCAGCCGATGACGCCGGTGTTCTGCTCCGCCAGCACGATGCGGATCAGCAGCATGATCAGCCCAAGGCGTAAAATACTGCCGCTCGAGAGCCAGCGGGTGTTGAGCAGAGGGTTGCTGCGGTTATGCTCAAATACGATTGCCGAGACCACCAGCACCAGCGATAACGCCAGCGACCAGCCAATCCACGGCGCTTCAAACCACCAGTACAGGCGGCCCAGCGAGAGCACCGCGCACAGCAACGCCATGCCCGGAGCCAGCAGAAAGAAGGTGAGGAAATCTTTCTTTTCAAACACCTTGCGCCGATCTCCCGGCGGGAGTTTCAGCGCCATCACGCAGGCCAGCGAGATCAGCGCCAGGCCAAGCTCGAAAAAGTACAGCCCGCGCCACTCATCAAGCTGCAACAGTTCGGTGGAAAACAACCGCGCTAGGGGAATGGCCAGTGACGATCCGGTGATGCCGATGGTGAGTGCTTTCAGGCGATGCTTCGCGGGCCAGGCCTGGATCTGGTAATAGATGCCGAGCGAACTCAGCGCCGCTGCCACCATCCCGTGCGCGGCGCGGACCATCAGCGCGGAGCTAAGATCGTTAACGAAGAGGTGGAAAAAGGTCACCAGCACATACAGCACCAGAAACCCTTCGGTGAAGGCCCGCAAACCGTACTGCTGACGGAATTTCACCAGCAGCAGGTTAATGGAGACGTTGGTCATGACGTACACGGCAGGCAGCCAGGCAATTTCGGTTGACCAGGCGCCAAACGTGCCCTGTAAATTTTGCAGGTTGGCGGTAACGACCGCGTTGCCGAGTGCGCCCGTCAGGCAGACCAGCAACCCCACCACGCCATAGGCGATCCGTTTCGGTGTGCTGTGTTCCGGCGTTGAAGGGGAACCCAGCAGGGCGGGTTTTTCGTGTGGCTGCCACTCGCGAGGAGCATAAGGGTCGCGCTGGGGCAGGCGCATAGCGTCGTTTACCTTTGAAATTGTTGAATAGTTAGTGGGCTAATGATTCTACGTCTGCCGTAAATCATAATTCAAGTGAATATGATTATCAGACATTTTAGGTTGGGTTGAAAGGTGACAAAATGAAAGGGTACGGACACGCCGGGATTCGGAGTGATCTCCTTTTCAGGACTGACGAGTACGGTACGCTGAACCTAACTGCTGTGAGGAGGTAACAATGACACTGGCACTTTTTCCTTGTTTACCCGAGGCAACCCTGAATGCCGCTAACGTCGCAGGACGCTGGCTGGCGCAGGATGAGGTGCAACCCAATGCGCCCGTCGATTTGGTTATTCTCGCGGGCAACGCGGTGATCCCGACTATCGATGCGGCGTGCAGGGTGGCGTCGGAACAGGGTATCCCGCTGCTGATAAGCGGTGGTATCGGACACTCCACCACCTTTTTATATGCTGCCATTGCGCGCCACCCGCGCTATAACCGCATTCCCACCACCGGGCGCGCGGAGGCGGCAATCCTGGCTGACATCGCCCGGGAGGTCTGGTCCATACCGCCCGAGCGCATCCTGGTGGAAGACCAGTCTACCAATTGCGGAGAGAATGCCCGCTTCAGCTGGGAGCGGATCAAACAGACGGGGCTGACGCCTGAACGTGTGCTGGTGGTACAGGACCCCACCATGCAGCGCCGAACCATGGCGACCTTTGCCCACGTATGTCGGGACGAACCGGCGGCCCCGCTATTCATCAGCCACCCCGGCCTGACGCCCGTTCTGCAAAACAGCGATAACGGCCTGACGTTCAGCGGCGGACACGAGGGGCTTTGGCCGGTCGAACGCTATGTTTCGCTGCTGCTGGGCGAGCTTCCGCGCTTGTGGGACGACATCAACGGCTATGGACCGGCGGGGCGTGGCTTTATCGTCCATGTGGATTTTCCTGCCGAGGTTCAAGCCGCATGGCGTATCCTGCGTGAGGATGCGATCCTTACCGAGGCGCTTGAAAGCCGTTCCCTTATCTAATCTTCTGCCCGTTTGCGGCGTCTTTTTCGCAAACGGGCATTTTGTGTTGCGACTTTGTAATTTGAATGTTCTGCTGACCCGATTCTTCTATGAGATACCTCACAAAAACAGCCTGATAGAGTAGGCAAGTGCCCCTGTGATTGTAATTTTTAACAATAAATTTACTTGTTAAAAACAGTGTAATTACAGGAGCAGGTTATGACAGTACCCGTACAACATCCTATGTATATCGATGGACAGTTTGTGGCCTGGCAGGGTGACGCCTGGATTGACGTCATCAACCCGGCAACCGAAGAGGTCATTTCCCGTATTCCCGATGGCAGCGCCGACGATGCCCGAAAAGCCATTGACGCCGCCGAACGCGCGCAGGCGGGCTGGGAGGCGCTGCCTGCGATTGAGCGTGCAAACTGGCTGCGCAAAATTTCCGCCGGGATCCGCGAGCGCGTCAGCGAAATCAGCGCCCTGATTGTCGCCGAAGGGGGAAAGATCCAGCAGCTGGCGGAAGTGGAAGTCAACTTCACGGCGGACTACATCGACTATATGGCCGAATGGGCGCGCCGCTACGAAGGAGAAATCATTCAGAGCGACCGTCCGGGCGAGAACATCCTCGTCTTCAAACGCGCCCTGGGGGTGACCACCGGGATCTTGCCGTGGAACTTCCCGTTCTTCCTGATTGCACGCAAGCTCGCGCCCGCGCTGTTGACCGGCAACACCATCGTCATTAAACCGAGCGAGTTTACCCCCAACAACGCCATTGCCTTTGCCAAAATTGTCGATGATATCGGCCTGCCAAAAGGGGTCTTTAACCTGGTGCTGGGCCGTGGCGAAACCGTCGGTCAGGAGCTGGCAGGCAATCCGAAAGTGGCGATGGTCAGCATGACCGGAAGCGTCGGCGCGGGCGAGAAAATCATGGCCGCGGCGGCAAAAAACATTACCAAAGTCGGACTGGAACTCGGCGGCAAAGCGCCGGCCATCGTGATGGACGATGCGGATCTGGAGCTGGCGGTGAAAGCCATCGTTGACTCCCGCGTCATCAACACCGGGCAGGTGTGCAACTGCGCTGAGCGCGTGTACGTGCAAAAAGGCATTTACGACCGCTTTGTGAACCGTCTGGGTGAAGCGATGAAGGCAGTCCAGTTTGGCAATCCGGCAGAGCGCACGGACATTGCGATGGGGCCGCTGATCAACGCGGCCGCGCGTGAGCGTGTCGAGCAGAAGGTGGCGCGCGCGGTGCAGGAGGGGGCGAAGGTGGTGCTTGGCGGTAAAACCGTCGAGGGCAAAGGGTACTTTTATCCGCCAACCCTGCTGTTGGACGTGCGTCAGGACATGGCGATTATGCATGAAGAGACCTTTGGCCCGGTGCTCCCCGTAGTGGCTTTCGACACGCTGGAGGAGGCGCTGGCCATGGCGAACGACAGCGACTACGGATTAACCTCGTCGATCTATACCCGTGATTTGAACGTCGCGATGAAAGCCATCAAGGGGCTGAAGTTTGGCGAGACCTATATTAACCGCGAAAACTTTGAAGCGATGCAGGGGTTCCATGCGGGGTGGCGTAAGTCCGGTATTGGCGGGGCGGATGGAAAACACGGGCTGAACGAATACCTCCAGACCCAGGTGGTCTATTTGCAGTCGTAACCGTGATTCCCCCTCCGGTTGCGGAGGGGGCAGAGTTTTACAGTGAAGCGAATTTGTCCAGGGTACGCACCAGCTGCGTAACAAACCCGTATTCGTTGTCATACCAGGCAACGGCTTTCACCAGCTGAACGTCGCCCGCCTCGCTGACTTCCGTCTGGGTGGCGTCAAACACCGAGCCAAAGTGCGAGCCAATCACATCCGAGGAGACAATCTCTTCATCGGTATAACCGAATGATTTGTTGCCCTGCGTCGCTTTTTTCAGCGCGGCATGAATATCCTCCACCGTCACCTTTTTCTCGAGGATCGCCACCAGTTCGGTCACGGAACCGGTTTTAACCGGGACACGCTGCGCGTGGCCTTTCAGTTTTCCGCTCAGCGCCGGGATTACCAGCCCGATGGCTTTCGCCGCACCGGTGGTGTGCGGAATGATATTTTCCGCCGCCGCGCGGGAGGCCCGCAGATCTTTCCCGCGTGGGCCATCCACCAGCGCCTGCGTCCCGGTATAGGCGTGAATGGTGGTCATGGTGCCCACCTTAATACCAAAGGCGTCGTGAAGCGCTTTCGCCAGCGGGGCCAGACAGTTGGTGGTGCACGAGGCCACGGAAACAATCGTGTCGTTCGCGTCGAGGGTGTCGTCGTTAACGTTAAACACGATGGTTTTCATGTCGCCCGCCGGGGCGGAGATCAGCACTTTTTTAGCCCCTGCATCCAGGTGCGCACGGGATTTCTCTTCCGAGGTGTAAAAACCGGTGCATTCGACCACGATATCAACGCCTGCGGCTTTCCACGGAATATGCTTCGCCTCTTTTTCGGCGTAAACCGAAATGGTTTTGCCATCGACGATCAGCGAATCTTCGGTGAAATCGACGCTCCACGGGAAGCCGCCGTAGTTGGAGTCGTGCTTGAGCAGGTAGGCCAGCACTTTCGGTGAGGTCAGGTCGTTGATGGCGACCACGGTGTTGCTGTCCTGGGTTTCAAGAAGGCGACGAAGTACAAGGCGTCCAATGCGTCCAAATCCGTTAATGCCAATTTTACTCATGGTTATCTCCTGGAAAACGTGTCGGTACGACAGTTTGAACTTATCCAGGCTTAGACCATGACGGGCAGGGCGGCAATTGAAGATGTTTCATTGCCTGCGAAGTAATTGAAAAACCATACAGAAAAGTTAATGAATTTTTAAGGAAAGCTGGTTATGTTGACGCAATATCAGTTCTTTATCGGGAAAAGACATGCGCACTAAATATACGGGCCTGCAAATAGGTATTCACTGGCTGGTGTTTTTGTTGGTTATCGTGGCCTATTGCGCCATGGAGTTTCGGGGCTATTTCCCGCGCAGCGATCGCCCGCTGATCAACATGATCCACGTCTCCTGTGGCATCTCCATTCTGGTGCTGATGGTGGCGCGCCTGCTAATCCGCCTCAGATTCCCGGCACCGCCCATTCAGCCGAAGCCGAAAGCGATGGTCACCGGCCTGTCGCATCTTGGGCATCTGATTATTTATCTGCTGTTTATCGCGCTGCCGTTGATTGGCATTGTCATGATGTATAACCGCGGCAATGACTGGTTTGCATTTGGCCTTGTTATGCCGCATGCGGCAGAGGGCAATTTTGACGTCGTGGACATGCTGAAATCGTGGCACGTCACGCTCGCAAATCTGGGCTATTTCGTTATTGGCCTGCACGCCTTTGCGGCGCTGCTGCACCACTACTACTGGAAGGACAACACGCTCCTGCGCATGATGCCGAAAAAGCGTCAGTAACATCGAAAAAGGGCCCGCGCAATGCAGGCCCTTCTTTTTAGTTCAGACGGGCAACTTCATCTGCCGTCAGCTCCAGCGTCTCGGTTGACCCTGTCTCAGATGATTTCACTGCCGCTTCCAGCACGGCCATCACCGCCAGCGCCTCAACGGGGTGTACCGGATTATCCATTTTGCCGAACAACGCATCACGCACGTTAATGTAATACTGGCGCTGATCGCCTTTCGGGGTTTTTACCGGGTGCGGCTCACCGCTGGCATCAAACAGCACCATATCATCATCGTCTTCGCCCCACGTCGCGCTGCCCGGCACAATACCTGCCAGCAACTGGGCTTCCTGCTGATCGATTCTGGCTTTCAGCACGCTGGCCTTGTCACCGTGAACGGCAAAGCGCGTCGCGCCGCCAGCGACCAGCATGCTGCAATGCAAAATAACCTTATGCGACGGGTAGTTGAGCACCACATGCGCCCAGTCGTTAATCTCCGCCCCGTCACGCAGCGTGGCGATGTTGCCCTGCACGGACTGCGGAAGGCCGAAAAGCTGCAGCGTCTGGTCGATCAGATGTGGCCCCAGATCGAACCACAGCCCGCTGCCGGGGACATTTTGCTCTCTCCAGCGTGCGCGAACCTCCGGGCGGAAGCGGTCGATGTGCGACTCGAAGTGCTTCACGTTGCCCAGGCTGCCTTGCTCAATGACCTGCTTGATGCCGAGGAAGTCGCTGTCCCAGCGGCGATTGTGGAAAACGGAGAGCAGGCGCTGTTTTTCTTCCGCCAGCGCAATCAGATCGCGGGCTTCCTGCATGTCGAGGGTAAAGGGTTTATCGACCACAACATGTTTGCCTGCATTCAGGGCCAGCGTTGCCAGCGGGGCATGCGTCGCATTCGGAGAGGCGATTACTACCAGGTCGACATCGGGGTGCTGAATGGCCTCTTCAGGCGTCGCCACCACGATGATGTCTGCAATATCGCGTTTCACCTTTTCGGCATCCCGGGAGGAGACGACCGCCAGCTTCAGCCCGTCGATGGACTGGATCAGCGGCGCATGGAAGGTTTTGCCGACAAAGCCATACCCGATCAGCGCAATGTTGATTGTCTTACCGTTAACCTTATTCATGTGTTCTCCACGTTATTGTGCCTCTGCAAGGGTCACTTGCATGGCGCCACCGTCCCCAAGCTCGGGCCAGGGACGATCTAAAAACAGTTGATGAATGCCGGATAGCCCGGAAACCAGATAGGGTTCGCAGCGGTTGAGCTTCATATGGTCCGCCACGATCCAGTGCTCATGGCTCGCAGCCAGCATGGCGCGTTTGACCTCGGCATCAGCCTCCGTGCTGGCGCTTAAGCCAAGCTGCGCATGAATGGCGCAGGCACCGAGGATGGCAATGTCTGCCCGGTAGCGCGACAGCAGAGCGAGGGTGGCGCTACCGGCAAACAGGCGCTGCTGGTGATCCCATTTTCCGCCGAGCAGGATAAGCTCGATATCCTCCCGCTCGCTAAAACACAGGGCGATATCAAGAGAAGGGGTGATAACCGTGAGCGGCCCCTTAAGGACGTTCGCCACCGCCAGCATCGTGCTGCCGGCATCCAGGAATAGCGTCGACCCCGTCGGCACACTTTGCGCGACCCGTTTACCCAACTGCTGCTTGATTTGCGGCAGCAAGGTATTCCGGCCCTGACGATTCATGGCTGACAGATTAAGCGCAATAGCACCGCCGTGGTTCTTCTGCGCCAGCCCCTGTTTTTCGAGGTCCGTCAGATCGCGGCGAACCGTGTCGGCAGAAACCTGCAGCTTTTCAGCAAGTTCGACGATACTGGCCTGGCCCTGTTCGCTCAGGATATCAAGCAGATACTTTTGTCTGGCCGTTTTATGCATGTTTTTCCGAATCCTGCAAAATATCGCAATAAATTGCATATTACAGCATTTTTGCGGAAAGGGAATGCGCCTTCCTGCCGTAATCCGTCAGGGCGCATTATTCAGGGCAGGGTGTTGCGAAAAAATTGTTCACGTGGGTAATCATTAACAACCCATTGATTAAGTGTGGTTAATCATTTTTAGAAATGTTTGATAGGTGTTAAAACAATGTTTTGCGGTTAAATTGGTTAAAGGAACTAATAGATAGATAATCATCAACGTAAAATTCTGCTTTTGTGTTTTAATCTGGTCTTATATTCTATAAAAATTAATTGTTTGAGTGTTTGATAATTTTAAGATGTGAAAGGTTACTCAAATTGACACTTCTTTGAAAATCTTTGTGTCTGACCCGATCTGAAATAAACGCAAAAATGTACAGCGTCGCGTTTGGAAATTTTACTTAAGAAACAACAAGTTTATATGTTTCATCTGAAAGGTCCTTTAATGAGATTTGTCCAGAAACGTGAAGATTTTTCTTATTTGTAACACCACATTAACATTGTGGCTGTAGTGGGATATAAGACATTTTGTTATGCTGCCGCCACGTTAAAGAAATAAGTAAATTCCTAATTTAAATTAGTCCTTGGTCAGGCCTTATCTCCAGCGTGGATGGGTATGGGTTCCCTTTGCCGAAAATTCTTGAGGAGGATGATGAATAATCGCCAAATTATTTTTACCTCTTATTGGGTATCTAATTACGCGACATTCAGCGACAGGAGATAACATGTCTATATTGCCAACAAACTTATTATTTAAAATATCCGCCGGACTGGCGTTAATTTCGCTGGCGATTAATCCGGCAGTGGCGAATAACGGCCAGGCAGCATTTGCTCCCGTCGCGGCAACTACCTTAAAAGAAAGTATCCTTTTTGCTATCGACCGCGATCCGTCCGTTAGCCAGCAGGCCGCGCAGCTGGGCATTGGTCAGGCGCAAATAGATGAAGCGCGTAGCGGCTGGATGCCGCAAATATCCCTGAATGGCAGCACCGGCCATAGCCAAACCACCGACTCCAGCGGATCGCTGCGCAATTCTGCCGCCTGGGGATTAAGCCTGACGCAGCTGATCTACGATTTCGGCAAAACGAATAACAGCATCAGCCAGGCCTCATCCCAGCGGGACAGCTATCGCTTTCAGTTGATGAGAACGTTATCTGATGTGGCCGAAAAAACGGCGCTGAGCTATGTCGAAGTGAAACGCTATGCCGACCTCCTGCAGGCCGCCAGAGAAAACGTCCAGGCGCTTAAAAACGTTGAGAAACTGGCAACCCTGCGTGCGGATGCGGGGGTGAGTTCGACCTCGGATGAACTTCAGACCCGCACGCGTATTGCCGGGATGCAGGCCACCGTCGAGCAGTACACCGCTGCGTTAAACAGCGCCCGCGCCAGGCTTGCGGTACTGACGGGGATGCAGGCCGAACGGTACTCACCGGTTCCCCCCATACTGGCCATTGAACAGGATTCCGTTAACCGCATTGATTACGCCTCGATCCCGGCGGTCATGGCCGCGCAGAACATGGAAAAGGCCGCGCAGTACGGGATCGAAACCGCAAAGTCGCAGCACTGGCCAACGCTGAGCCTGAAAGCAGGCCGCACGCGCTATGAGTCAGATAACCGCTCATACTGGGACGATCAGATCCAGCTGAATGTTGATGCCCCGCTTTATCAGGGCGGCGCGGTATCGGCCCGGGTACGCCAGGCGGAAGGCGCACGCTCAATGGCCGCTTCGCAGGTAGATCAGGCGCGTTTTGACGTGCTGCAAAAAGCCTCTGTGGCGCAGGCGGACTGGACCGGCGCGCTCGGCAGAAGAGAGGCGGGCAAACGGCAGCTTGAGAGCGCGCTCCGCGCCCGGGATGTCTACAAAAATGAATACACCCTGAGCAAGCGCAGCATTAACGATTTGCTCAGCGTAGAACAGGATGTCTGGCAAGCCATTTCCGCGAAAATAATGGCGGAATATGATGGCTGGAGCGCCGCAATTAATTACGCCTCTGCGGTGGATAATCTCATGCCGCTGGTCGGAATAGAGACAAATACCGCGGCGAAATTACCGGATTTGAGTTAACGGAAGACGCGATTTTCAGCGTGGAATAAGTCAAAAAAGAATGGGGCGTAATCCCCAGGGCGAGTTACAGCTATCGGGTGGACATTTTCACAGGACACCGTACACCTGCAAGGAGAAGAATATGAGTAGCGTAAAAGTTGTTGATGTCATCATTCGTAAAACGGCGGAGAAGGCGAAATTAACCGGCGAGGGAAATATGTCGGTCTCGATCTCATCGCCCGCCGTGATTGAAATTCAGGGCTCTGCACAGGACGTGGCGCGCTATGTTCGCCAGGGTAAAGACCTGCTCATTTATATGAAAGATGGCAGCGTGATCCGCTGCAATAACTATTTCGCTGAAGATCCTGAGACGCACCACCATTCTGAACTGGTGTTTAACGATAATCAGGAATTAACCCATATTTCTTTTGCCGACACCGGAGAAGTGACCGGCGTCGCGACAGCCGAGCTGACCGCGCAGGCGGCACCGATTAGCAGCATTGAACCTTTCATGGAGCAGGGCGGCGTGCTCGGCGATGCGCCGTGGGGCTGGATTGCGGGCGCGGCGCTCGGCGGGGGGGCATTAGGTGCCCTGCTGGCGCATGGCGGGGACGGTGAAACCAAAACCCGCGTCATCGACAACACCAAAGAGGTGGAGAGCGCAACGCCGACCTTTATGGTGACGGACAAAGCGGGTGACAAGCAGGGTGTGCTGAGTGCAAAAGAGGTCACGGATGATAACACCCCAACCTTCAGCGGCACCGGCCAGCCTGGCGCAACCATTCAGATCAAAGACAGTAGCGGAAGCACCATTGCCAGCGCGATGGTGGCGAAAGACGGTACCTGGACGGTAAAACTGCCTGCGCAGACCGACGGGGAACACACCTGGTCCGTCGTGCAGATCGATGGCAGTAAAACGACCTCTGCGGGCAGCATCACCGTGACCGTCTCCACCGCAGACGCGAGCCTGACCCTGGCGACCACGGCGGGTGATAACGTGATCAACGCCAGTGAACAGGCGGCGGGCTTTACCCTGTCCGGTGCCAGCAAAAATCTGGCGCAGGGCACCAGCCTGACGGTGACACTGAACGGCAAAACTTATTCCACCGAGGTTGGAGCCAATGGCGCATGGAGCGTAAAAGTGCCTGCGGCAGACGCAAAGGCGCTGGGCGACGGCACCTGGACGGTGAGCGTCAGCGGCAAAGACGCGGCGGGGAATACCGTGACCGGCAGCCAGACGATTGGCGTAGATACTGCCGCGCCGACGCTTTCCGTCGATACCCTCGCGCATGACAACATCATCAATGCGGCTGAGCACAATCAGGCGCTGACGCTGACCGGAAAAACCAGTGCGGAAGCGGGCCAGATTGTGACGGTCACGCTAAACGGCAAAAACCATACCGCTACGGTAGGAAGCGACGGCACATGGTCCGTTACCCTGCCTGCCAGTGACGTTAAGGCGCTTGGCAATGGTGACCACACCCTGACGGTCAACGTCAGCGATAAAGCCGGGAACGGCACCTCCACCACCGCTGATTTCAGCGTGGATACCGCAGCTCCCGTGGTGACAATCAATACCGTGGCGGGCGACGACGTTCTGAATACCAGCGAGCAGGCACAGGCACAGATCGTCTCCGGCCATGCAAACGGCGCGGCGGCGGGCGACGTCGTCACGGTAACCGTAGGCGGCCAGACCTTTACCGGCGTGGTTCAGGCCGACGGCAGCTGGAGCGTGGGCGTACCGGCATCGGTTATCGGTGCGCTTGGTGAAGGGAAACACAGCGTGTCGGTTTCCGTTACCGATGCCGCAGGCAATACCGGCAGCGCGACGCACGGCATTACGCTGAGCGGCAACCCGCCAGAATTCACCCTTGATGCCATCAGCCAGGACAATGTGCTGAATGCCCAGGAGGCGATGCAGCCGCTGAGCCTGAGTGGCACCAGCAATCTGCCGAACGGCAGCGCCATCACCGTAACGCTTAACGGCGTTGACTATCAGACCAGCGTGACTAACGGCGTCTGGTCGGTGCAGGTCCCGGTGACGGACGTGCTGAACCTGGCGAATACCCTGTACACCGTGAGCGTCAGCGGCACCGACAGCGTCGGCAATACCGGCTCCGCTGAGGCGAACCTGCTGGTCGATACCGCGCTCCCCCAGGTGATTATTAACACCTTCGCGGGCGATAACCTGGTCAACACCAGCGAAGTGAACGTCGACCAGGTCCTGAGCGGGCGCGTGACCGGCGCGGCGGCGGGCGATACCGTCACCATCAGCGCGGGCGGGAAAACCTACTCCGCGAAGGTCGGCAGCGATCTGACGTGGAGCGTCACCGTTCCGTCCGCGGATCTGACCCAGTTCGGCGACGGCGATCTCACCTTCACGGCCTCGGTCACCAACGGCCACGGCAACACCGGCAGCGGCGAGCGCGATATCAACATCAACGCCAACCAGCCGGGCCTGCGGGTGAACACCATTTCCGGCGATGACGTGATCAACGCCATCGAACAGCAGCAGGATTTAACCGTCACCGGCACCAGCAGCCATTTGGCCGCAGGCGCGCAGGTCACCGTCACCATCAACGGCATTGACTACCCGGCGGTGATTACGGCCAACGGCAGCTGGCAGATCGGCGTTCCGGCAGCGGATCTGCAGAACTGGGCGGCGGGCGATATCGACGTAAAAATTTACGCCAAAGACACGTGGGGCAACGAAGCCTCTGCTGACCACCACATCGCGCTGGATCTCAACGCCGTTGCGGTGACCGTGGACACGGTCAGCGCGGACGACATGATCAATGCCGCCGAGAAGGGGGCCGACCTGACGCTCTCCGGCAAAACGCAGGGCGTGGAAGCGGGCCAGACCGTGGTGGTGAAATTCGCCGATCAGACCTTCACCGCGCAGGTCCAGCAGGACGGAAGCTGGAGCCTGACCGTTCCCGCAACCGCGATGGACGGCCTGAGCGATGGCCGCGCGCAGATTAGCGTGAGCGTCACCAACGTCAGCGGCAACAGCGCCGACGCCTCGCGCGTGGTTGTGGTAGATACCCAGCCGCCGGCCATTACCCTCGACAACCTGACGTCCGACAACATCATTAACGCCGCCGAAGCGCAGCAATCGCTCACCGTGAGCGGAACCACCACAGCCGAAGTGGGCCAGACCGTCACCGTGACCCTCAACGGCAAGCAGTACACGACGACGGTGCAAAGCGGCGGAACCTGGCAGCTGGACGTGCCGGCGGCCGACGTGGGCGCGCTGGCCGATGGCAAGGTGACCGTGACCGCCAGCGTCAGCGACGTGGCGGGCAACGGCAGCAGCGTCGACCGCATCGGGCTGGTGGACGCCACCGTGCCGCAGGTGACGATCGATGATTTCGTCACCAGCACCAACACCATCAACCACACCGCCCATTCGCAGGCGCAGATCCTGAGCGGCTCCGTCACCGGCGCGGACGCGGGCGATCGCGTCACGATTACCATCAATAACGTGGACTACACCACGGTGGTCGACGCGGCGGGCCGCTGGAGCCTGGGCCTGCCTGCGTCCGTCGTGCAGGGGCTGGCGGACGGCACCTGGCCGGTCAGCGTCACCGTGACCGATAAATCGGGCAACACCGGCAGCGGCTCGCTGGACGTGGTGGTGAACACCTCTACGCCAGTCATTGCTATCGACACGCTGGCCGCGGATGACGTGATTAACGCCAGCGAAAAAGGGGCCGACCTGCGCCTCTCCGGCACCAGCAACCAGCCGCAGGGCACGACCATTACGCTCACCCTGAACGGCATCCACTACACCGCCACGACGGCGGCGGACGGCAGCTGGAGCGTCAACGTGCCGGCCTCCGCCGTGGGCGCGCTGGGCGAAGCGAACTATACCGTTACCGCCAGCGTCACGGACAGCGTCGGCAATACCGCCTCTGCCAGCCACGACGTGCTGGTGGACAGCTCCCTGCCGGTAGTGACCATTAACACCCTGGCGGGCGACAACGTGGTCAATGCGGCGGAAGTGGCCGCGGGCCAGTCGCTGACCGGGAAGGTTAGCAACGCGGCGGCGGGCGATACGGTCACCGTGACGCTCGGCGGCAAAACCTACACCGCTGTGGTGCAGGACGATCTCACCTGGAGCCTGCCGCTGACCGACGCGCAGCTTACCGCGCTCGGCAACGGCGACCTGACCGTGACGGCGAGCGTCACCAACGCCCACGGCAACACCGGCTCTTCCACGCTGGATATCACCATCGACGCCCAGCTGCCGGGCCTGCGCTTCGACACCGTGGCGGGCGATGACGTGATCAACATCATCGAGCACGGCCAGAACCTGATTATCTCCGGCTCCAGCACCGATCTGGCGGCGGGCAGCATCGTCACCGTCAACGTGAACGGCAAAGACTACCCGGCCACCGTGCTGGCGGACGGCACCTGGCAGGCGGCAATTCCGGCGGCGGACGTGGGCCAGTGGGCCGACGGCCAACTGACGATTACCGCCAGCGCGCAGGACAGCGCACAGAACCCGGTGAACATCGGTACGATCGTCGACGTCGATCTGGCGCCGGTCGCGATTAGCATTGACGCCATCGCCACCGACGACGTGATCAACGCGGCGGAAAAAGGCCAGAATCTGGTGCTGTCCGGCACCACGGCGAACGTGGATGAAAACCAGACCGTGACCATCACCTTCGGCGGGAAAACCTACACCGCGAAGGTGGACGCGGACGGCAAGTGGAGCACCACCGTGCCGTCGGCGGATCTGGCGGGGCTGAAGGACGGCGACGCCAGCGTGCAGGTGAGCGTCACCAACGTGAACGGCAACGGCGCTACGGCGGGCCGTGAGTACAGCGTGGACGCGACCGCGCCAACGGTTACCATTGATACCGTCAGCGGCGACAACATGCTGAACGCCGCGGAGGCCGGGGCCGATCTGACCCTGAGCGGCACCTCCAGCGCGCAGGCGGGACAAACCGTCACCGTTGCCTTTAACGGCAAGCAGTACACCGCGCAGGTACAGGCGGATGGCACCTGGTCGCTGAACGTTCCGGCGGCGGATATGGCGGGCATCGCCGACGGCAATGCGGCCATTACCGCCTCCGTTTCCGACAAGGCGGGCAACCCGGCCAGCGCCAATACCTCGGTGCTGGTGGACACTACCGTGCCGAAAATCACCTTCGACACCCTCGCGGACGACGACGTGATTAACCTTGCCGAGCACGGCCAGGCGCTGATCGTCTCCGGGAAGGTGACGGGCGCGCAGGCGGGCGACGTCGTGACCGTCAACCTGAACGGTAAAGACTATACCGCCATTCTCGACGCGGCGGGCAGCTGGAGCGTGGGCGTTCCGGCTGCAGACGTCGGGGCGCTGGCCAACACCGACTACACCCTGACCGCGACGGTGACGGACAAGGCGGGCAACAGCGGCAGCGCACAGCACGATCTCGGCGTCGCCCTGACCGCGCCGACGCTTGCCATCAACACCATCGCCGGTGATGACGTAATTAACGCCCTGGAAAAAGGGGCCGACCTGGTGCTTTCCGGCACCAGCAACCAGCCGCAGGGCACCACCGTGACGGTAACCCTGAACGGCATTAACTACACCGCTACCACGGCGGCGGACGGCAGCTGGAAGGTCACCGTGCCGGCCTCCGCCGTCAGCGGCCTCGGCGAAGCAAATTACACGGTAAGCGCCTCCGTGACCGACGCCGCAGGCAACGCCACCAGCGCCGCCCATAGCGTGCAGGTGGACAGCGCCCTGCCGGTCGTCACCATCAACGCCATTGCTACCGACGACGTGATTAACGCCCAGGAGCTGGCGGCAGGCCAGACCATCAGCGGCAAGGTAGCAAACGCCGAAGCGGGCAACACCGTGACGGTCACCATTGGCGGCAACACCTACACCACCACGGTGCAGAGCGATCTGACCTGGAAAGTAGACGTCACCGCGGACGACCTGAAAGCGCTGGGTAACGGCGATCTGACCGTCACCGCGAGCGTCACCAACGGCCACGGCAACGCCGGCAGCGGCGATCGCGATATCACCATCGACGCTAACCTGCCGGGCCTGCGGGTGGACACGGTGGCAGGCGACGACGTAATTAACAGCATTGAGCACGGCCAGAACCTGATTATCACCGGCAGCAGCGACGGCCTGACGGCGGGCACGGCGCTTACCGTCACCGTCAATGGCAAAACCTACCCGGCCGTGGTGCTGGCGGACGGCACCTGGAGCGCGGCGGTTCCTTCTGCGGACGTGAGCGCGCTGGCGGCGGGCAAGCTGACCATCACCGTTGAAGGCCAGAGCAGCGCCGGAAATCCGGTCTCTATCGGCCACGGCGTCACCGTCGATTTGGCCGACGTTGCCATCAGCGTGAACGCCATCGCCACCGACGACGTGATCAACGCCGCGGAGAAGGGCGCGGACCTGGTGCTGTCCGGCCTCACCACCAACGTGGAAGAAAACCAGACCGTCACCATCACCTTCGGCGGTAAAACCTACACCGCGAAGGTGGATGCGGACGGCAAGTGGACCACCACCGTGCCGTCGGCGGATCTGACCGGCCTGAAGGACGGCGACGCCAGCGTGCAGGTGAGCGTAACGAACGTAAACGGCAACAGCGCGACGGCGGGCCGCGAGTACAGCGTGGACGCCACCGCGCCGTCGGTGGCGATTGATATCGTCAGCGATAACAACATCATCAATGCGGCAGAGGCGCAGTCTGCCCTGACCGTTCACGGCACCAGCAATGCCGAAGCGGGCCAGACGGTGACCGTTACCCTTGGCGGCAAGTCCTGGACCACCACCGTGGGCGCGGACGGCACCTGGACGCTGGATGTCCCAGCGGCGGATGTCGGCGCGCTGGCTGACGGCAACTACACCATCGGGGCCTCGGTGGCAGACAAGGCGGGCAACCCGGCCTCCACCACGCGCGACGTGCTGGTGGATACCACCGTGCCGCAACTCACCATCAACGCCGTCTCCGGCGATGACGTGATCAACAGCGTGGAGCACGGCCAGGCGCTGACCGTGAGCGGCAGCGCCACCGGCGCGGCGGCGGGCGACGTGGTGACCGTGACCATCAACAATAAATCCTACACCGCGACGCTGGACGCGGCGGGCAAGTGGACCATCGGGGTCCCGGCTGCCGACGTTGGCGCGCTGGTCGCCGGGGATTACACCATTACCGCCTCCGTCACCGACAGGGCGGGGAACAGCGACAGCGAAACGCACAACGTTAAGGTGAACCTGACCGCCCCGGTGCTGACCATCGACACCGTCTCCGACGACAACGTGATCAACAGCGTTGAGAAGACGCAGGATCTGGTGATTAGCGGCACCGCGACCGGCCTTGCGTCGGGCGCCGTCGTCACGGTGATGCTGAACGGCAAAGCCTACAGCGCGACGGTAGACGCGAACGGCAAGTGGTCAACCACCGTTCCGGCTGAACAGGTCGGTGCGCTGGGTGAAGCCCTGTACACCGTTACCGCGTCGGCGACGGACGCTGTGGGCAACAGCGGCAGCGCGTCGCATACCGTGACCGTTGAGTCCGTGCTGCCTGGCGTGAGCATCAATGCCATCGCAACGGATGATGTGATCAACGCGGGCGAAGTCAACGCGGGTCAGTCCATCAGCGGGAAAGTCATCAACGCCGAAGCGGGCAACACCGTAACGGTGACCGTGGGCGGCAAAACTTACACCACCACGGTGCAGAGCGATCTGACCTGGAAAGTGGACGTCTCCGCGGACGACCTCAAGGCGCTGGGCAACGGCGATCTGACCGTCACCGCGAGTGTCACCAACAGCGTGAACAACACCGGCTCGGCGGATCGTGATATCACCATTGACGCCAACCTGCCGGGCCTGCGCGTGGATACCGTCGCGGGCGACGACGTGATCAACAGCATCGAGCACGGGCAGAACCTGATTATCACCGGCAGCAGCGACGGCCTGACGGTGGGCACCGCCCTGACCGTCACCGTCAACGGCAAAACCTACCCGGCGACCGTGCTGGCGGACGGCACCTGGAGCGCGGCGGTTCCGTCTGCGGACGTGGGCGCGCTGGCAGCGGGCAGCGTGACGATTACCGTGGCGGGCCAGAGCACCGCGGGCAACCCGGTCACCATCAGCCATAACGTCACCGTGGATCTGGCGGCGGTCGCCATCAGCATCGACGCCATCACCTCTGACGACGTGATCAACGCCGCGGAGAAAGGAACCGATCTGGTGCTCTCCGGCACCACCGCGCAGGTGGAAGAGAACCAGACCGTCACGATCGTCTTTGGCGGGAAAACCTACACCGCGAAGGTCGACGCGAACGATAAGTGGACGGTCACCGTACCGTCGGCAGATCTGGCAGGCCTGAAGGACGGCGACGCCAGCGTGCAGGTAAGCGTGAGCAACGTGAACGGCAACAGCGCCTCCGCGGGCCGCGAGTACAGCGTGGATGCCACCGCGCCGTCCGTCACCATCGGCACGATTGCCGGAGATGACGTGCTCAACGCGACGGAAGCGAAAGCGGATCTGACCATCAGCGGCACCAGCACGGCCGAAGCGGGCCAGACGGTGACCTTGACCCTGAACGGCAAAACCTATACCGCGAACGTGGGCGCGGACGGCGGCTGGACGCTGGACGTTCCGGCGGCGGACGTCGGCGCGCTGGCGGACGGCACGGCGACGATCACCGCCTCCGTTTCTGACAAGGCGGGCAACCCGGCCTCGGCTAACCATAACGTCACGGTGGACGCGACCGTTCCGGTCGTGACCATCAACACCATCGCGGGCGACGACGTGATCAACGCCACCGAGCACGGCCAGGCGCAGATTATCAGCGGCTCGGCGACCGGCGCGGCGGCGGGTGATAAGGTCACCGTGAGCATCGGCGGCAAGGACTACACCACCGTGCTGGACGCGGCGGGCAACTGGAGCGTCGGCGTGCCGGCGAGCGTGATTTCCGCGCTCTCCGACGGCAAGGTGACGGTAAGCGTCAGCGTGACCGACGCGGCGGGCAACACCGGCAGCGGCACCCACGACGTAACCGTGGAGACCGGCCTGCCGTCGCTGAACTTCGACGCGATTTCCGGCGATAACGTGCTGAACGCGGTGGAAAAAGGCCAGGATCTGAGCGTGAGCGGCACCAGCGCCAACCTGAGCGCGGGCACCACGGTCACCGTGACCCTGAACGGCAAGCAGTACACCGCCACCACGGCGGCGGACGGCAGCTGGAGCCTGACGGTGCCTGCGGCGGATCTGGCGGCGCTGGGCGAGGCGAACTACACCCTGAGCGCGGCGGCGACCAACGGCGTCGGCAACGGCATCAGCAACACCGCAAACCTGCAGGTGGACACCGCCCTGCCGACCGTGACCATCAGCACCGTGGCGGGCGACAACGTGATCAACGCCGCCGAGGTGGCGGTGGATCAGAGCATCAGCGGCAAGGTCGTCCACGCGGAAGCGGGCAACACCGTGACCGTGAAGATCGGCGGCAACACCTACACCACCACCGTGCAGAGCGATCTGACCTGGAAGGTTGACGTCTCTGCGGACGATCTTAAGGCACTGGGCAACGGCAGCCTGTCGATCGTCGCGACGGTCACCAACGGCCACGGCAACACCGGCAGCGGCGAGCGCGACATCACCATCGACGCCAACCTGCCGGGCCTGCGCGTGGACACGGTGGCAGGCGACGACGTGATCAACAGCATCGAGCACGGCCAGAACCTGATCATTACCGGCAGCAGCGACGGCCTGACGGCGGGCACGGCGCTGACCGTCACCGTCAACGGCAAAACCTACCCGGCGACCGTGCTGGCGGACGGCACCTGGAGCGCAGCGGTTCCGTCTGCGGACGTGGGCGCCTGGGCTGAAGGCACGGTAAAAATCACCGTCTCCGGCGACAGCGCGGCGGGTAACCCGATTTCCATCAGCCACGACGTGACGGTGGATCTGGCAACGGTCGCCATCAGCATCGATGCCATCGCTTCCGACGACGTGATCAACGCGGCGGAGAAGGGTGCGGACCTGGTGCTGTCCGGCACGACGCTTAACGTCGAGGCGGGCCAGACCGTGACCGTGAGCATCGGCGGCAAGCTTTACACCACGAAGGTGGATGCGGACGGCAAGTGGACCACCACCGTGCCGTCGGCGGATCTGGCGGGGCTGAAGGACGGCGACGCCAGCGTGCAGGTAAGCGTGAGCAACGTGAACGGCAACGGCGCCTCCGCAGGACGCGAGTACAGCGTGGACGCGACCGCGCCGTCGGTCACCATTAACACGATCGCCGGGGACGACGTGCTCAACGCGGCGGAAGCGAAATCCGCGCTGACCGTCAGCGGCACCAGCACGGCCGAAGCGGGCCAGACGGTGACCGTCAGCCTGAACGGCAAAACCTATACCGCGAACGTGGGTGCGGACGGCAGCTGGACGCTGGACGTTCCGGCGGCGGACGTCGGCGCGCTGGCGGACGGCACGGCGACGATCACCGCCTCCGTTTCTGACAAGGCGGGCAACCCGGCCTCGGTTAACCATAACGTCACGGTGGACGCGACCGTTCCGGTGGTGACCATCAACACCATCGCGGGCGACGACGTGATCAACGCCACCGAGCACGGCCAGGCGCAGATTATCAGCGGCTCGGCGACCGGCGCGGCAGCGGGTGATAAGGTCACCGTCAGCATCGGCGGCAAGGACTACACCACCGTGCTGGACGCGGCGGGGAACTGGAGCGTCGGCGTGCCGGCGAGCGTGATTTCCGCGCTCTCCGACGGCAAGGTGACGGTCAGCGTCAGCGTGACCGACGCGGCGGGCAACACCGGCAGCGGCACCCACGACGTAACCGTGGAGACCGGCCTGCCGTCGCTGAACTTCGACGCGATTTCCGGCGATAACGTGCTGAACGCGGTGGAAAAAGGCCAGGATCTGAGCGTGAGCGGCACCAGCGCCAACCTGAGCGCGGGCACCACGGTCACCGTGACCCTGAACGGCAAGCAGTACACAGCGACTACGGCGGCAGACGGCAGCTGGAGCCTGACGGTGCCGGCGGCGGATCTGGCGGCGCTGGGCGAGGCGAACTACACCCTGAGCGCGGCGGCGACCAACGGCGTCGGCAACGGCATCAGCAATACCGCGAACCTGCAGGTGGACACCGCCCTGCCGACCGTGACGATCAATGCCATCGCCACGGATAACATCATCAACGCTGCCGAGGTGGCGGTGGATCAGAGCATCAGCGGTAAGGTTGCCCACGCGGAAGCGGGCAACACCGTGACCGTGAAGATCGGCGGAAACACCTACACCGCCGTTGTGCAGAGCGATCTGACCTGGACCGTGAACGTCCCGGCTGACGTGCTGAAGGCGCTCGGCAACGGCGATCTGACCGTGACCGCGAGCGTGACTAACGGCCACGGCAACACCGGCAGCGGCGAGCGCGACATCACCATCGACGCTAACCTGCCGGGCCTGCGCGTAGACACGGTGGCAGGCGACGACGTGATCAACAGCATCGAGCACGGCCAGAACCTGATCATTACCGGCAGCAGCGACGGCCTGACGGCGGGCACGGCGCTGACCGTCACCGTCAACGGCAAAACCTACCCGGCGACCCTGCTGGCGGACGGCACCTGGAGCGCGGCGGTTCCGTCTGCGGACGTGGGCGCGCTGGCGGCGGGCAGCGTGACGATTACCGTGGCGGGCCAGAGCACCGCGGGCAACCCGGTCACCATCAGCCACGACGTGACGGTGGATCTGGCGGCAGTTGCCATCAGCATTAATGCCATCGCCACCGACGACGTGATCAACGCCGCGGAGAAAGGCGCGGACCTGGTGCTGTCCGGTCTGACCACCAACGTGGAAGCAAACCAGACCGTGACCATCACCTTCGGCGGGAAAACCTACACCGCGAAGGTGGATGCGGACGGCAAGTGGACCACTACCGTGCCGTCGACGGATCTGGCGGGCCTGAAGGACGGCGACGCCAGCGTGCAGGTAAGCGTGAGCAACGTGAACGGCAACGGCGCCTCGGCGGGCCGCGAATACAGCGTGGATGCGACTGCACCAACGGTCACGATTGACACGGTTGCGGCCGACAACGTGATCAACGGCAGCGAAGCTGCGGCGGGCGTAGCGATTACCGGCACCACTACCGCGGAAGTGGGCCAGACGGTCACCGTGACGCTGGGCGGCAAATCGTACACCGTGCAGGTCGGGCAGGGCGGCGCGTGGAGCGTGAACGTCCCGGCGGACGACCTGGCGGCGCTTGCGGACAGCGGCTACACCGTGCAGGTGAGCGTCAGCGACGCGGCGGGCAACCCGGGCAGCGCCAGTAAGGCGATTACCCTCGACACCACGCCGCCGACCATCAGCTTCAACGCCGTAGCGGGCGACGACGTGATCAACGGCGTTGAGCACGGGCAGGCGCAGATCGTGAGCGGCACCGCCACCGGCGCGTCCACGGGCGATAAGCTGGTCGTTACGATTGACGGCAAGCAGTACACCACCACCGTTGACGCCAACGGCAGCTGGAGCGTGGGCGTTCCGGCCAGCGTCATCTCGGCCCTGGCGGATGGTAAAGTGACCATCAGCGCGACCATCACCGACGGCGCGGGCAACAGCAGCACCCAGACCCACGACGTGATGGTCAATACCGCCGCGGTTGCGCTGACCGTCAACACTATTAGCGGTGACGACGTGATTAACGCCGCCGAAGCGGGCAGCTCGCTGGTCATCAGCGGTTCCAGCGCCCAGTTCGCCAGTGGAACGAAGGTGACGGTGATGCTGAACGGCAAGTCCTACACGGCGACGGTACAGAGCGACGGTTCCTGGAGCACGACGGTTCCGGCAGCGGACGTGGGCGCCCTGGCGGACGGTTCGAGCTATCAGGTCACCGCATCGGCGCAGGATAGCGCGGGTAATAGCGCGTCGGCGACGCACGGCGTGAGCGTGGACATCACCCCGCCGGTAGTGAGCATCGCGGCGATCTCCGGCGACGATATGCTCAACGCGGCGGAAGCGCAGCAGCCGCTGACCGTTCACGGCTCGAGCAGCGCGGAGGCCGGGCAGACGGTCACCGTCACCCTCGGCGGCAAAACCTACACCGCGCTGGTGAAGGCCGACGGCACCTGGACGCTGGACGTTCCGGCGGCCGATCTTGCCTCCCTGAGCCAGGGCGCGCTCACCGTGACCGCCTCGGTCAACGATAAGGCAGGCAACAGCGGCGATGCTTCGCATACCCTGACGGTAGATACCGTCGCGCCAACCGTCACCATCAATACGGTGGCGGACGACAATATCGTCAACAACGCGGAACAGCAGGCGGGACAAACCGTCAGCGGGACCACTACCGCCGAGCAGGGGCAAACGGTGACCGTGACCTTTAACGGCCACAGCTACCAGGCCACCGTTGGCGCGGACGGCACGTGGTCGGTCTTCGTGGAAGGGCACGATTTGGTGGGCCTCGCCGACGGTAAATACACCCTTACCGCATCGGTAACCGATAAGGCAGGCAACCCGGGCAGCGCGACGCACGACGTCACGCTGAGCGGCGACGTGCCGACGATTGCTATCAATACCTTTGCGCAGGACGACATCGTGAATGCCGCGGAGCACGGCACGCCGCTGGTCGTCAGCGGTACGACCAGCGCGCCAGCGGGCCAGACGGTGACCATTACGCTGAACGGCAAAACCTACACCACGACCGTACAGAGCGACGGCAGCTGGAGCTACACGGTTGGCAGCGCGGACGTGACGGCGCTGGCGGACGGCGGCGCTTACGTGATTAACGCTCAGGTCAGCAACGCGATCGGCAACGGCGCGAGCGCGGACCACACGGTCACGATCGATTTGACCCCGCCGTCGATGGGCATCAGCATCGACTCGCTGCAAAACGACACTGGCCTGAGCGCGAGTGATTTCATCACCAACGACAAAAACGTGGTGGTTAACGGCTCGCTGACCGCGCAACTCGGCAACAACGAGAAGGCGCAGATCAGCCTCGACGGCGGCGTCACCTGGATAGACCTGACCGTCACCGGCACGACCTGGCGCTACGCCGATGGCCGCAACCTGACCGACGGCACTTATCAGTATCAGGTACGGGTTATCGATAACGCGGGCAACGTCGGCGCAACCGACAGCCAGGATGTGGTGGTCGATCTCACCGCGCCGGCGGCAACCACCATCACCGTGGATGCCGTGACGCAGGATACCGGGTTGTCCGACAGCGACTTTATCACCAGCGATAATCAAATCACGCTGAACGGGACGCTCGGTGCGGCGCTGGGCCGCGGCGAGCACGCGCAGATCAGCATTGACGGCGGAACGACATGGATTGATGTGAACGTCAGCGGGCTGACCTGGACCTACGTCGATGGTCGCACCCTGGCCGACGGCGACTACAACTACCAGCTGCGGGTGATCGACGACGCGGGCAATATCAGCGCCACCACCAGTCAGGTGGTGACCATTGATACCGTGGCGCCGGACGCCAGCAAAACCGTCTCTATCGACAGCATCAGTGATGATACGGGCCTGAGCAACAGCGACTTCGTGACCAATGACACCTCGCTGACGCTGCACGGCTCGCTCGGCGCGACGCTGGCCGACGGTGAAGGCGTGCAGATCAGCCTCGACGGCGGCAACACCTGGCAGAACGTCATCGTGGTCGGCAAGACCTGGTACTATGTCGATGGCCGCACGCTGGGTAACCAGACCTATGACTACTGGGTACGCGTGATTGATGCGGCCGGAAACGTGGGCGAGTCTGCGCACCAGCAGGTGACGGTGGATACCATTGCGCCAGACGCGGCGATCACCGTGACCGTGGATAACATCACCGTCGATACCGGTTTTGATGATAACGACTTCCTGACCAGCCAAACGTCGTACACCCTGAACGGCACGCTCGGCGCGGCGCTGGGCAACAATGAGTACGTACAGGTTAGCCTCGACGGCGGCACGACCTGGGTTTACGCGAAGGTTAACGGCACAAGCTGGAGCTATACCGATACGCGCACCCTCGCCGATGGCGATCACGACTATCAGGTTCGCGTGGTGGATCAGGCGGGCAACGTCGGAGCAACCACCTCGCAGGTGGTGACCGTGGACACCAAAGCGCCGCAGTACGGCATCACCATTGATGCCATCAGCGACGATACCGGGCAGTCCGGCAGCGATTTCATCACCAACGATACCTCGCTGACGGTGAGCGGCACGCTTGGCAGCGAGCTGCGCAGCGATGAACGGGTGCAGATCAGCCTGGACGGCGGGGCAACCTGGATCGACGTTACGGTGAACCATACCCAGTGGAGCTACACCGATACCCGCACGCTGACCGACAATGATTACACCTATCAGGTGCGCATCATTGACCAGGCCGGAAACGTCGGCTCAACCGCACAGCAGGTGGTGACGGTAGACACCACGCCGCCGGTGACGAAGGGCACGATCGTCAGCTATACCGATACCGACGGCGAGCGTACCGGGGTCTTTGGTGAAAACGTCTCGACGGATGACACCACGCCGCTCATCAGCGGTACCCTGAACCAGGGGCTGGCGGCCGGTGAAATTGCGCAACTGTATCGCGACGGGGTCCTGTTGGGCCAGGTCACCATGAACGGCGCGACCAGCTGGTACTTCCAGGACAGTGGCCTGCGAGACGGTAACCATAACTACGTTCTGCGTATTACCGACGTGGCGGGGAACTACACCGACTCGAATGATTTTGTGCTGAAGGTCGATACCAGCATTCCGACCACCACGGCAACCATTGCCGCCCAGACGACGCCGGACACGACGCCGATTCTGAACGGTACCGTGTCGGCGGCGCTGACCAACGGGGAATATCTGGTCGTTACCGTCAACGGTAAAACCTACACCTCCGAAGCGGGCGGCGCGGTGGTGGTCGACCCGGACAATAGCACCTGGTATCTGCAAATCCCGGACAGCGATGCGCTGACCGTGAAGAGCTATGACGTGACGGCGCAGGTGAAGAGCAGCGCGGGCAACGGCAACTCAACCGGCACCACCACGGGAAGCCTCGTGATTGGTAATGATGAGGCGATCACGCTGGGCTTCACGACGACCAGCTCAGGCTCGTCGAACGCTGCGAGCTACATGCTGGATTCGGACGGGCTGTGGACGGTTACGGCGAACCAGCAAATCGCGTCGGCGAATGCCGACAGCCGCAACTCGTGGACGGTGGGAAGCAACTTTACGATGACCGGAACCTACACCTCCGGTACGTACGCGGATATCAACCGTGACGGTCTGAATGACATCCTGGCCGAAAGCACCAACTACAGCTACATGCAGCAGCTGATTAACAATGGCGACGGCACCTACACCTCGACTTCGCTCAGCGGCTTTGGGGCGCTGGTCTGGTATGGCGCGGTGGTGGCGATTGATATTCAGGGTGACGGTTACACGGACTTTGTGGTCGGCGATGCGGGTGGCCCGGACTCCAGCACCTTTATGCTGAACAACAATGGGACGCTGGTCGGTAGCTCGAAGGCCGGGACCTACGGCACCTTTGTGTCCGGCTCGAAGGTGGGTAACTACAACAGCCTGATTGAAGTCTCCGGCGTCGACTTAGACAACGACGGTAAGGTGGATATTGCCCAGCACACCACTAACGGCAGTAACAACTATGCGCTGTCGACGATGTTCAACCAGGGGGATGGCTCGTTTACCTGGGGGCAGAACTTCATCAACACCATGTACAGCGCTACCGGCTCCGGCGCGGCGACCAACGCCGTCAGCATGACCTGGGGCGACTTCAACGGTGACGGTTACATGGATCTGTACATGAGCATGTACCGCACCTCCAGCGGTACCAACACTGGCGGCGTGCTGATGCTGAACGACGGCACCGGCAACCTGCTGGCGGGCACCGCGGTAGGCACCGCGACCACGGACAAATTCGTCGGTAACGTCAGCGTGGCGGTGGACTGGAACATGGACGGCAAGATGGACATCATCAAGCTGGCCAACAGCGGGCAGTCATGGCTTTACACCAACGATGGCATCGCGGGTTCGGCAAGCTTCACGGCGTCGAAGTTCAGCACTGCCACCTCCACGCAGGTGTCCGGCGCGGCGCGGCTCGACTACGACTGGGACGGCGCGCAGGATCTGCTGATCTTCCGCCAGAACGGAGGCGTGATCCTGGAGCGCAACACCAACACCGTTGCGCCGGGTACGGCCATGCATCTGAAGATTGTCGACAGCGAAGGGATCAACGCCTTCTTTGGCAACACCGTTCAGCTTTACAACTCTGCGGGCCAGTTGGTAGCCAGCCAGATCCTCAACGCGCAGTCGGGGATGGGGATTAACGACTCCTCGTCGTTGATCAGCTTCTACGGCCTGGACGCCAATGAGACCTACCACGCGGTGCTGGTGCGAGCGACCAACGGCGTCTCCAGTAACGTCACCTGGGACGGGCTGGAAGCGGGCAACGGTAAGGAAGGCTACGTGCTGACCGCAGAAGCCGCCACCGGAGGTCACAGCGGGACGATTGTCGGGACGGGCTATAACGACACCTTCGTTGCCGAAGCGGGTACCTATACCTACAACGGCTCCGGCGGCTGGTCGACGACGTCCGATCATGATACCTGGAGCAGCACCGGCGGTATGGACGTGGTGGATTACATCAACGCCAGCACGGGAGTAAACGTGAATCTGGGGCTGACGACGGCGCAAAACACCGGCTTCAACACCGCGACGCTGGTGAATATTGAAGGGGTTGCAGGCTCGAACCACGACGACGTGTTCACCGGTAACAGCGGTGATAACCAGTTCGAAGGACGCGGCGGCAACGACACCTTCAACATCGGTAGCGGCGGCCACGACACCTTGCTCTACAAGCTGATCAACGCGTCGGACGCCACGGGCGGTAACGGCAGCGACGTGGTGAACGGCTTCACCGTAGGGACCTGGGAGGGGACAGCGGACACGGATCGTATCGATCTGCGCGATCTGCTTTCCGGTAGCGGCTATACCGGCACCGGCTCGGCGAGCTATGTGAACGGCGTGGCGACGCTGGACAGCAGCGCGGGCAACATCACCGACTACATCCGTGTGGTGCAAAACGGCAGCAATACCGAGATCCAGGTTGACCTGGACGGTAGCGGCGGCAATTTCTCGCCCACAACGCTTGTGACGTTGAACGGGGTGCAAACCGACCTGGCGACATTGCTGGCGAACCATCAGCTGTTAATTGCCTAAACGATGCGGCGGGGAGCGATCCCCGCCGCGCGTTGCGTGCAGTTAAACCGATTATTTTGCCGGCTCGTTTAACAAGTGTTCGAATTTTAATCATTCCGTAAAGGTATCATTTCGGTGCGAAATCACCGCACTGGACAGGACGTAGCATTATGAAGACTCATCCGCAGTACGAACCCTGGTTGCAGGGCATGCTTATCATCGCGAAACACTATCGGCTTGATTTCTCGGCGGAGCATGTTCGGGTCACGATTAACCATGAGAGCCACTCTCCACGCCAACTGGTGCTGGAAGAGATGGCGCGTCAGCTCGGGCTGGGGATGCGTATAGTGGCGGCAGAGACGGCGTCACTCGATCCGTGGCGTCTGCCGATGCTGGCCGAGTTCACAGGCGGACAGATTGCGGTCATTAACCGTATGGACAGCGAAGGGAACGTGAGCCTGCAGTTTAGCGGCGACGGTGGTCTGGAGACCACGCTGACGCGTGACGCGCTGGGAACGCGTTTAAAAGCGCTCCTGGTGTTGCGCCCACTGGAGTCCACCCCGGATGCCCGCGTCGATGATTACATTAAACCCTACGAGAAAAACTGGTTCTGGCAGCTGGCGCTGAAAGACTGGCGGCGCTACAGCGATATCATGCTGGTCGCGCTGGTGGCTAACGTGCTGGCGCTGTCCGGGATGATTTTCTCGATGCAGGTGTATGACCGCGTGGTGCCGTCGCAGTCGGAAGCGACGCTGTGGGTGCTGTTTGGCGGCGTGATGGTGGCCATTCTGTTCGAGTTCATCATGCGCATGCTGCGGGTCCACATTTCCGATGTCATCGGTAAGCGCGCCGACCTGCGCATCTCCGAGCGCGTGTTTGCCCATGCGTTGCGGATCAAAAACGGCGCGCGCTCAAAATCCACCGGCTCGTTTATCGCGCAGATCCGCGAGCTGGAGTCGGTGCGTGAGCTGATTACCTCAACCACCATTGCGGCGATCTCCGATCTGCCGTTCTTCCTGCTGTTTGTTTTCATTCTGTGGATGATTGGCGGCCCGCTGGTGCTGGTGGTGCTGCTCGCCGTGCCGCTGCTGCTGATCCCCGGCCTGCTGGTACAGCGTCCGCTGGGGAAACTCTCCAGCGAGGGGATGCGTGAATCCGCTATCCGCAACGCAACGCTGGTTGAAGCGGTGCAGGGCATCGAAGACATCAAGCTGATGCGGGCGGAACAGCGTTTCCAGAATCAGTGGAATAACACCAACGACGTCGCGGCAAGCGTCGGCATGAAGCAGCGCTGGCTGACGGGCCTACTGCTGACCTGGACCCAGGAAGTGCAGTCCATCGTCTATGCCGTGGTTCTGCTGGTGGGCTGTTATCTGGTGATCGCGGGCGACATGACCACCGGTGCGCTGGTGGGGACCTCTATTCTGGCCTCGCGCACCATTGCGCCGTTATCGCAGATCTCAGGTGTGCTGTCACGCTGGCAGTCGGCAAAAGTGGCGCGCAAGGGGCTGGATGAACTGATGCAGCGCCCGATTGACGACCCGCAGCAGGGCAAAAAGGTGCACAAGGCGCATCTGCGCGGCGACTATGCGCTCAACGATGTCGGGTTCTGGTACGACGACGAAGAGAAACTTACGGTGCTGAGCATCAGCAAATTGACGATCCGCGCCGGGGAGCGCATCGCGGTGCTGGGGCGTAACGGTTCGGGCAAGAGCACGCTGCTGCAGGTGCTGGCGGGGATGCAGGAGCCTCAGCAGGGCAGCATCCTGCTGGATGACATTGCGCTAAACCACCTTGATCCGGCCGACGTGCGCCGGGATATGCAGCTGCTGAGCCAGCAGGCGCGGCTGTTCTTTGGCTCCATACGCGACAACATTGTGATGGGCAACCCGCTGGCGACCGATGATGAGATCCATCAGGCGCTGGTGAACAGCGGCGCGCTGGAGTTTGTCCGCAAGCAGAAGATGGGGCTGAACTACATCATCAACGAGGGGGGCGCTGGCTTATCGGGCGGTCAGCGTCAGGCACTGCTGCTGGCGCGCGCGCTCATTACCTCGCCGAATATTTTGCTGCTGGATGAACCTACCGCCTGGCTGGATGAGATGAGCGAGAAGCACGTTATCCAGCATCTTCATCAGTGGCTGGGCAAACGTCGTACGCTGGTGGTGGCTACCCACCGACTGCCGATTCTGGAGCTGGTGGACCGTATTATCGTGCTGGAAAACGGCAAGATTGTGATGGACGGCCCTCGCGATGCCATCCTGCGTCAGCATGGAATGGCGGCGCAAAAAACGCCGCAGCGTACCGTCGCCCTGAAACCCGCACCGGTGGCTGAGGAGGGCGTAGCATGAATGATTTAACGCGTTATAACAGCCGTCTGAAAGAGCCGCGCCTGCCGCGCTCAACGCTGGTGGCATGGTCGCTGTTTGCGCTGCTGACGGCGTTCATCATCTGGGCGAGTCTGTTCCAGCTGGATGAAGTGACCACCGGTAGCGGCAAAGTGATCCCGTCCTCCCACGAGCAGGTGATTCAGTCGCTCGAGGGGGGGATTATCCATAGCCTGCTGGTGCGCGAGGGTGATATCGTCGAGCGCGGTCAGCAGCTGGCGCAGCTGGACCGCACCAAAACCGAATCCAGCGTGCTGGAAAGTGAATCCCGGCTGAATGCCGCGCTGGCCACCGCCGCGCGTCTTAATGCCGAGGTAAACAACACGGCGCTGGTGTTCCCGGATGAGCTGGACGATGACGTTGAACTGGTAAAACAGGAAACGGCACTGTATCAGTCGCGCCGAGAGAGCCTGGATAAAGGGTTAGCCGGCCTGCGTCAGGGGGCTGAGCTTGTGCAGCGCGAACTGGCCTTAACCCGCCCGCTGGTGACCCAGGGCGCAGCCAGTAAGGTAGAAGTGTTGCGTCTTGAGCGTCAGAAGAATGAGCTTGAGAGCAAAATCACCGAGATGAAAAACCAGTATTACGTCCGCGCCCGCGAGGAGCTTTCAAAGGCTAACGCGGAAATAGAAGCGCAACGTTCGGTGATGAAAGGGCGCGAGGATTCTCTGACGCGCCTGACCTTTAACGCGCCGGTCCGGGGGATTGTTAAAGATATCGACGTGACCACGGTGGGCGGCGTCATTCCACCCAACGGTAAACTGATGAGCCTGGTGCCGCTTGACGACCAGATGGTGATTGAGGCGAAAATCTCTCCGCGCGACGTGGCGTTTATCCATCCGGGACAGAAGGCGCTGGTAAAAATTACCGCCTATGACTACTCCATCTATGGCGGGCTGGAAGGTGAGGTGACGATGATTTCGCCGGACACGCTGCAGGATGAAGTGAAAAGGGATGTGTATTACTACCGCGTTTATATCCGCACCGACAGTAATCATCTGACCAACAAACAGGGCAAGGCATTTCCGGTTTTCCCCGGCATGATCGCCACCGTCGATATCAAAACGGGAAGCAAAACGATTATGGATTATCTGCTGAAACCGTTGAACAAAGCGAAAGAGGCGTTGCGGGAAAGATAAAAATGCTGGCGTTCGGGAGACCGGACGCCAGTCAGTTTATACGGTTGTTGTTATGATGTGTGCAGTACGTCGTTCTTTTGGGACAATATTAATGTAGTGTGTGACATAGGCAAAATATAACGCGGCATAATTTTCGACCAGTTCAATAAATGCCGGGTATATCGCCATCCGCCCGTCACCCCGATCTTTCAAATATCCCATTTCTTGCGCTGCCTTGATAATGCGGGTCACATGAATACGTGATACAAAAAACTCTTTTGCAAGCGTTGCAGGTGAATACTCAATGATTGCGCCGTGTGCGGTTTTGTTTTTGACGGCCTGTAAATACAGATACAGCATAATCATGCGTCCGCCGTCTTTATCAATAAACAGTCCGACTTCAGGCAAGATCTTCCTGAAGGTTAAACCCCGAAAAAGATATTCCGCCGCCCGGCGGAAGAAATTATTCCGCGAAACGTCATGATCCAGTAAGTTGACATCAATGTTAAACGCTGGGTACAGAATACTGACGGGCACAAATGCGCCGGACATATAACGTTTGAGTTCCTCCAGTCCTTTTTGCGTGGGGGCAATATTGGTTTTGCGTCGATCTTCGGTGCAGCGCCAGGTTTTGATTCGCCCGGTCGTTCGAAGCAGAGTGATTATCGCAATAACGCTGTTAGGACTGGCAATTTTATAACGGGAACATAACTCTTTTATCTCTGAAACCGACTCGGCCTGATTGCCAAAGATGAAACAACACATCGAGAGAATAATATTGAATCGGGATTCCTGAAGCATGGTTTTGTAAAACAAGGGTTGCTTTTTATAGATGGCATCGTTGATGGTGTAGTGCTCGCGTATTGCCTCGCTAAATCGGGGGTTATTCTTGATGACATCCCTTCGATGTAGCAAGGCCCTGGATGAGATATGATTATCCATAGCATTTTCTCTTTATTTGAACGAACCGATTAAATGAAGGATCCAGTCTTCTTTTCGGAATTTTATTATACCCCGACATAAGAATATTTACCGTCGTTATTTGAAAAGAAAGATATATTTATTGCGCTTATGGATACGGAAGATGATTAACCCAAAGATGTTCAGGCCAGATCGCAGGATAACAGTATATTAACCATCGCGCGTGCTGTAAGATAAATATATGCACCAGGTTAAATCATTGTTGTTATTTTCTATCCTCAGTTCCGTATTTCTCTCAGAATCGTCTTCTGTCAGAAAGGATCGCCTTTTTGTCTTCAGGAGCAACCATGGCCCATCAAAATACGTTCGACGTTTCTGCCAGCCTTGAGCAAAAATTCGTTATCTCAGCCTGCAGTTTCACCTATCAAGGATATAGCCTGTTTCTAAAAGAGCAGGGGATTATGGCTTCGCAAATACGATTTAATGGGGAAACAATTGCCCAGAGTGATATTAAGAATATCGTTATAAATCAGTGTGCTGAGATATCGGTCTTTCTTGATCATGATGTGGTTAACTTACTGGATACGCTCAAGAAATTGGCCACGCTCCTCAATTCGCTGCCGGTGATCCGCACGGTGACGCTCTACGGCCAGATACCCGATAGCTGGCTGTATCGGACACTGGAAAATATGGTTGATAATAAAAATACGCTCTCTATGGTGCGCGTGGCTACGCTCATTGATGTGATCAACTCTGTTAAAACAAGTGATGGCCTGCGCCAGACGCGTTCGCAATTATTAAGTAAAAAATCGTTTTACTGTGAATATAAAGGCACAATGAAAGGATTAACCCGGCGCGAGCTTGACGTGTTACTGAATTTCTACCGCGGAATTTCCATAAAAGTCCAGTGTGAGAATTTGGGGCTGTCGAACAAAACGCTTTACACTCACCGAAAGGAAGGGGTAAGGAAATTACACCTGATAAAACCCTGGTTAAGCGACCGTAATTTGTTCAGAATGGAAGAGAGTACCCACAAGGATATGCAGGGAGAGGGGCTTTCATCGCGCGAAGTGGAAATCTTCAATGCGTTACTGAGACGGGAAATATTCCCGGTGTATCAAATTATCACCGATCGCTTTAAAAAAGGGGTGGGCTTTGAAATTTTGTTACGCTGGAACAATAACGGTAAAGTCTTAAAGCCAACCGAGTTTATGACAGACATTTCCAGCGTGGAAATATGGCTAAAAATCACCGCGCTGGTGATCCACGCGGCTGTCTCCGGTATCAATAAATACAATGGTAAATTCTATTTTTCGGTGAATATTCCGCCGCAACTGGCTTCAGGTAATGCCTTGCCGGGCATGGCAAAAAAAGCGACGGGAATGCTGTTACAACCGCAGTGGGCGTCAAAACTCGTGTTTGAGTTTGCTGAAACCATTGATGTCACAAAAGATAAAGCAATCCCGGAAACCATGCAGCGTATACGCAATACCGGCTGCAGATTATTCCTCGACGATTGTTTTTCGGATCACCATGTGATGTTTCCGGTTCGCCAGGTGCATTTTGACGGGTTGAAACTGGATCGCGATATCGTCGAGCAGTTTGTCGCCAATGATAATGACTATAATCTGATCAAAACCATTCAGTTTTACAGCGATATAACCGGAAGCGAATGTGTTGCAGAAGGCGTGGACAGCGAGGAGAAATTTGAAAAACTTGTCGCGTTAGGACTGAAAAGCTTCCAGGGATATTATCTCTCGCGGGCGGTGAAAGAGGATGAATTAGATCGTATGGTGAGATTATTTAGCTAAGGCAAAAGTGGCTGGCGGGCAGCAGGGCGCAATTTTCCCTCGCTGCCCACCCGCACAAATTCAGAGTTTTTACATCAGGCGTTAAATATCGTCTCGCGTGAAACCTACCACAATTTCCAGCGTATTACGGATTACATCGCAGGCTTCAGGCTCTTTCGTAATTTCCAGGGCGTGAACCAGCTGTAAGATAATCTCTTTATTTGAAAGGTTATCCCCGCAAAGCATAATGCACCGAATGGCCGATCCTAACACTTCAGCCTCATCAGAAAGATGCTTTCCCGCGTTAAGAAAATGCTCGGCCAGTCCTTTATCATGCAGTGCTTCGAAATTATAGGCTTGCTGTATAATTGCTTTGCTCATGGTAGTCACCGTGTTGGTCGTAAATTAGTGTTTTTTGTCGGGCGCAAGAAGCGTGTCTTTTTTAAAAAGTGAACGAATTCGACCAACGTCATAATCCCCGATCACTCTTCCACGATCTTTCGAAACGCCAGTTATGCGCTGACGCACTTCATCTTCAGCGGCAATCAATGCATTTTTGCGTTCATCATTTGACTCAACATTCGCCATCGCAAGGAGCCGATTAGCGAGAGATGCAAAGGTGATAGGCCCGTTTTCCTTGAGGATGGTTAACACGGCCTCGCCAATTAAATCATCTTTAAGTCGTTCAAATTTAGTTCTATGCATAACGTCTATCTCACTCTGCTACGGCCTTGACGCCGTAACATTGGGTTAGTTATCGCGTACTGATAAATACAATCTCTGTCTCAGCGTAACCAACGTAGTCACTTCACAATCAAAATTCAGGTTAGCGCTCAAAGAAGAGGGCGATGAGACCGTTGTAATGTGCCTTTTCGTGCTCACAGGATGACTCTTCAATGCGTCGCAGAAGCTTTGTACAAATTGTCATTCTGCTCAGTTGTACGTTTTCTTTGATAATTTCACTGACGATCAACCCGAGCGTCTCCTGCTTGGTTGGTATGTTGTTTTTGTTAAAATACAACGTGATAGCGTGTTCTGTTGTCGAAGGCACTGAGTTGCGACGCATCATTTTCCACCGTTATCAAACATTTTCGTAACATCGATGTGATTGAATCTATACCATCCTGATAAATCTGTACAGAGAAAATGTACAACTTTTTCATTTTTGCGAAGAATATATTCTCCTGCTTAAGCACATATTTTCAGATTCTCTGCAATACTTTTTCCATACCAAAAAGGAGGGTATTCCATGCAAGACGGTTACTACTGGATAAAGTTCAGGGGCATCGTGCAGAAAGCCCGCTACTCTGACATTCCTGCCACGGATGTGGAGAAGGGCGAGCAGACGAGGGGCGTCTGGCACTTAATGGGAGAGGATATAGAAGTGTGTTCTTCGGCGGAGGCCGTTGTTTTGTCAGAACTTCTTGGGGGGCCAGGAGCAGATATTTATTGAACGCTAACGCAGCAAAAGAAAAGGCCCCGTGGGGCCTGATATTATTTACGGCCCAGCAGAAGGCCAAGCACCACACCTACTGCACCCGCGGCGATTAAGCCTGACAGTGGGTTATTTCTGACCGCTTCCGTCACATCCGAAACGGCATCGCTGGCCTGTGCAGCATACTTCTTCGCAGCACCTTTGACCTGGTGCTTTGGTGAATCAACGAAATCGCCAAACTGCTCCTGCGCAGAGCCTGCCAGTTCATCAAGTTTGTTTTTCGCTTTGTCACCCGCGTAGTCGGCATTCTTATCAGCATTAAAATCAGACATTGTTTCCCTCCTTTTGTAGATAGTTTAAGGATAGACCCAGTTTCAGAATTTATGTGCTTTAACCTTAAAAGTGATGCGTTTGGAGGCCTTTTTAGGATATGTCTCCCTGTTGGGTAGCCTGGGTGCGGCTGACAACTGTTAAATTATTTTTGTTTATATAATGCACGGAGGTAAATCAGTAACGCATTGATGAAAAAGGATAAAATGAATAAAATAGTGGTGTAATTGTCGTTCCAGTCCAGCTCTGTGACAAAGCCGAAATTTCTGGTGTACAGGTGATAAAGAAGCACGTCAGGAAGGAAGTAGCAAAGAAGTGTATATATCACGAACAACATCATTGTTTCGGCAATCCACCTCAGGGCATGTTTTTTTGCGCTCATCAGTATACCTGTATCGTGCCCAGAGCTTTTAATTGTGGTGTGACCATCATTGCTCCTGAAGAAAGTAATGCATGCATTAGAAGCATATAGTGAGCGTGATTCGGTATGCTGGTATTGCCATTGCTAAACTCCTTTTAAGTAGACATTTCGAATATCTAATAAATACCTCTTTCCCCAATGCAGTTAGACAAAAAATGTCATTTAAGATATTGATAAATAAGTATGTTGTTAGAGTTGTGGCGAATGATTTTTTTGAAGGACCTCATGACTGCTGCCCCGACAGCCTCAAAACAAGAGTGTATATCTAACGGCATTTAAAACTGATCAGGCTCAACCTGGCATCATGGAGGAGATGGAAGTAATACTCGAAGAGACAAAAAAAGCTGCAGCGGCATCATTGATCCCTGAATTTGAGGCGCCCGGTTTTATCGGATTTTTTTCTGTCTATACAAATTCATCTTCAATTCGATTTAACCCTGGCGATGAAGTTGCAGCGAGCCAACTTTCATATAGCGCTATCAATGATCCCGCCGCGTTTATGATTCAGTCATCAACTCATCATGCAGGCGGTACGTGGCGTTGTCTGGGCTTTGCGGGCTATCAGGGCCAGTCAGTAGGGAAAGCAGTAATGCCATTTCAACGTGTAGATACACTCCCGCCGCAGCCTGTCAAGAAGCTTAGAGGCTTGAGAACGGGGGTCAGAAACTGCACCTATTCAGCACCAGACGAATCCATGATTGACTGTGAGGTTTTCATGGGGGGTAGGTGGCGACCATTTACAGTATGTGCATCTGATAACACGGAATGGGGGAAAGATATTTTCAGTAATGCGCTATCAGGTTTCTACGGGACTGTTACCGAGTTCTCTGATCCTGTTTCAGGTAGCGATTAACGCTAACGATCTTAATTCTGACAAAAAACCCGCCGAGGCGGGTTGTGGAGATGTCAATATTTCCTCTTAGCAGAAGCTACGAAAAATATCAGCAAAGTGTTTATCAGCACTGACACAGCGAGAATACCGAACAGCACTATGTCACTCCAGTTCGTTTCCGTTATGAACCCCACTTTGTCGCTGTAGACATCAAACAAATATTCAAAGGGGAAGGCGATGTAAATTACAGAGAAGATAGTCAGAAACGATATGAACTGAATCAGCCATAATCCTGCCTGTTTCGCGGGCGTCATCATCAGTACACCTGTATCGTGCCATAGGCAAACAAAGAAGCAGTTACGAGCATTTTGGGCATACTCAATAGCGCGTCTCTTAGGATGTGAAAGTGTGCGGGCGATGGTAGAGTAATACAACCGTTGCTGATTCCGGCCCAACCTGCTGGGTGAAGCCGAAAGTTCCCCCTCGCAACCTCATCAATAAATGTGACGTCATCAATACTCTTATCGTCGCGGTACAGCGCGAACCAGGTGGAATGATCTGACAACGTATATTTTGTGGCGAAATAATCTTTAACGTGGGTACCAATGCTTCGCGGTCTGTCCACAATGTAATATTTACCTGGTGGTACCGGCCCGATGTTCTTCACAGCGACTGAATCTGGATTATTCCTGTGTTGTCCTGCATTGCCTGAATAAGCCGGGAAAAACCCTATACCTGGGCAGCTCAGATTCGATAACTGGCCGCCATTCAGATGAAAAGTGCAGCGAATCATCTGTCTTTCCACTCGTCAGAAAAAATGATGTTGCCGTCGCAATGTTTCCAGGTGATCTTCTCGTAGCGCAGCGCGATGCTTTCAAGATGGTTATGCTTTTCCATTGCCGGATTTTTAACGTCATGCATCAGCGGGCATATCGAGACGACTTTGACGTTCTCAAGCAGCATATTGAAGTATTCCACCTCCTGGCCTGCATCGTTGATCTTGTACCACTTAAATTCCGCAGATTTTAGCGTCTGCCCGGTGGCTACCGCTTTGTACAAGTATGGGCTGGCGCTGTCGAACTCCTTTTCGAATACCAGTGCGCTATGCACGCGAGTACCCGTGATTTTTCCCGTCATGCTATCGGTTGGCAGGTGCATACCATGACCAAACCCTACAACCTCGATAGAACCTTCTCGGTACCTTACATCTACCGAGCCTTTAATATCCGCGCCACCGTCGTCCTTCAACCACAGGTATGCTGGTATTGCCATTGCTAAACTCCTTTTAAGTAGACATTTCGGATATCTAATAAATACCTCTTTCCCCAATGCAGTTAGACAAAAAATGTCATGTAAAATATTGATAAATAAGAATGTTATTAGGGTTGTGGCGAATGACTTTTTTGAAGGACCTCATGACAGTTGCCCCAAAAGCCTCAAAACAGGGATGTTTACATGAAGTCCATAAGCGAGTTACTATACCCCCCTATAGTATATAGGAGGGCGTATGCCGCATTCACCTGCTGACAAAAAACGTATCCTTACTCGCGTACGCCGCATCCGGGGCCAGGTCGATGCCCTCGAGCGTGCGCTTGAGTCCGGCGAACCCTGTCTGGCCATTCTGCAGCAAATTGCCGCCGTGCGCGGTGCGGCGAATGGCCTGATGGGCGAAATGGTCGAAATTCACCTCAAAGATGAGCTGGTCACGGGTGAGACAACCCCGGACCAGCGGGCAGTTCGGATGGCCGAAGTCGGCCATTTGCTGCGCTCTTATCTAAAATAAACCCACAGACCTCACTACAAGGGAAGAGACACTATGAAATCTCGCGCAGCTGTTGCATTCGGTCCAGGCCAGCCGTTGAAAATCGTTGAAATTGATGTCGCGCCGCCGAAAAAAGGCGAAGTGCTGATCAAAATTACCCACACCGGCGTGTGTCATACCGACGCCTTTACCCTGTCGGGTGAGGATCCGGAGGGCGTGTTCCCGGCGGTGCTCGGCCACGAAGGCGGCGGCGTGGTGGTTGAAGTAGGCGAGGGCGTAACCAGCCTGAAACCCGGCGACCACGTTATTCCGCTGTACACCGCCGAGTGCGGCGAGTGTAAGTTCTGTAAATCCGGCAAAACCAACCTGTGCCAGGCCGTTCGTGCGACCCAGGGCAAAGGCCTGATGCCGGACGGCACCACCCGCTTCTCGTACAACGGCGAGCCTATCTACCACTACATGGGCACCAGCACCTTCAGCGAATACACCGTGTGCGTGGAGATCTCGCTGGCGAAGGTTAACCCGCAGGCACCGCTGGATAAAGTGTGTCTGCTGGGCTGCGGCGTGACGACCGGTATCGGCGCGGTACACAACACTGCGAAAGTGAAAGAGGGCGATACCGTTGCGGTATTCGGTCTGGGCGGAATTGGCCTTGCGGTTATCCAGGGCGCGGTTCAGGCGAAAGCCGGGCGTATCATCGCGGTAGACACCAACCCGGAGAAATTCAAACTCGCGGGCGAGATGGGCGCGACTGATTTCGTGAACCCGAATGATGACGCAAGGCCGGTTCAGGAGGTGATTGTTGAGCTGACCGACGGTGGCGTTGACTTCAGCTTCGAGTGTATCGGCAACGTCAACGTGATGCGTGCTGCGCTTGAATGCTGCCACAAAGGCTGGGGCGAAAGTATCATCATCGGCGTCGCGGGTGCGGGGCAGGAGATCAAAACCCGTCCGTTCCAGCTGGTCACGGGCCGCGTATGGCGCGGATCGGCGTTCGGTGGTGTGAAAGGCCGTACTCAGCTGCCGGGCATGGTAGAAGATGCGATGGCTGGCAAAATCCAGCTCGATCCGTTCATTACCCACCGTTTACCGCTGGATCAGATCAACGAAGCGTTCGATCTGATGCATCAGGGTAAGTCCATTCGTACCGTCATACATTTCGGCGACAACTAATTATTCTGCCAGCGGTTTTTGCCGCTGGCCTTTCCTGCATATTCTTCTCTAAAGTGTGACCTGGCTGGCGCTTTTAGCCATAAGCAAATTCCCCGCCGTGCCGATGACTATTTTACAGGCGTGTTTATACGCATCTTACCTATAAGAGAGTCGACGGTCATGGACAACACAACATCGATGCAGGCGCAGCAACGGCTGGGCTTCTTGCATCATATCCGGCTGGTTCCGCTGTTTTCCTCCATTCTCGGTGGCATTATTCTTCTGTTCGCCCTGAGCGCAGGGCTGGCAGGGTATTTCCTGCTAAAAGCCGATACCGATCAGCAGGATGTTACATCCGAAATTCAGGTACGTATGGGGCTGTCGAACAGCTCGAACCATCTGCGTACCGCCCGTATCAATATGATCCACGCCGGTGCGGCGAGCCGTATCGCGGAAATGGACGCGATGAAAGAGAACATCGCCGAGGCGGAAAAACGCATTAAGCAGTCGCAGGAGGGGTTCACCGCCTATATGAACCGTCCGGTCCGTACCCCTGCGGATGAAGCCCTGGACAGCGATCTGAAAACCCGCTTCGATGCCTATATCGCTGGTCTTCAGCCGATGCTCAAATATGCCAAAAACGGCATGTTTGAAGCCATCATCAATCACGAAAATGAGAGTGCCCGTCCGCTGGATGATGCCTATAACGACGTGCTGTTAAAGGCGATCAAGATCCGTACCGATCGCGCTAACGCCCTCTCCACGCAGGCGCATACCCGCACCCAGCTGGGGCTGATGTTTATGGTCGGGGCTTTTGCATTAGCCCTGGTGCTCACGGTGATGACTTTTGTGGTGCTGCGCCGTACCGTGATCAACCCGCTCCAGCGCGCGGCTACGCGCATCGAGAATATCGCGAAGGGCGATTTGACGATGCCGGACGAGGCGACGGGCCGCAGCGAGATTGGCCGTCTGACGCGGGACCTGCAGACAATGCAACATTCGCTGGTGACCACGGTAGGGACCGTGCGCCAGGGAGCGGAGGAGATCTACCGCGGCACGAGTGAGATTTCCGCCGGTAATACCGATCTGTCATCGCGTACCGAACAGCAGGCCGCCGCCATTGAGCAGACCGCGGCCAGCATGGAGCAGCTGACGGCAACCGTGAAGCAAAACGCCGATAACGCTCACCATGCCAGCAAGCTGGCGGAGGATGCGTCCGGTAAAGCCAGCCGGGGTGGACAGATGGTCTCCGGGGTGGTGAAAACGATGGGCAACATCTCCACCAGTTCGAAGAAAATTTCTGAAATCACTGCCGTCATCAACAGCATTGCATTCCAGACCAATATCCTTGCGCTCAACGCCGCAGTAGAGGCGGCGCGTGCCGGGGAACAAGGGCGTGGATTTGCAGTGGTGGCAAGCGAAGTACGTACCCTGGCGAGCCGCAGTGCCAACGCCGCGAAAGAGATTGAAAGCCTGATCAACGAGTCCGTTTCACTGATTGACCAGGGCTCTGGCGAGGTGGTAGCAGCGGGTAACACCATGAATGAGATTGTTGAAGCGGTGAAACGCGTCACCGATATCATGCTTGAAATTGCTGCCGCGTCGGATGAACAGAGTCGCGGTATCGTTCAGGTAAGCCAGGCTATCTCTGAAATGGACAAAGTGACCCAGCAGAACGCCTCGCTGGTGGAAGAAGCCTCAGCGGCGGCGGCATCTCTGGAAGAACAGGGCGCGCGTCTGACCGAGGCAGTAGGGGCATTTCGTTTGAGCGGCGCGAAGCAGGGCCGCGCGGTGACGGCTGCACCGGTGGCGCAGAACGTACCGTTGCGCCAGGCGGCAACGATTTCCGGGGATAACTGGGAGACGTTCTGAGTCGCGGAGTGTGTCGGGTGGCGCTTCGCTTACCTACAACATCTGACCTACAAAAAAAGGGACCTTTCGGTCCCTTTTTCATTGTTTACTTCTTATCCGGTAACGCATAGGCGATAACGTAATCACCGCGATCCGGTGACTGGCGCGCGCCGCCTGCGTTGATGATGATGTACTGTTTACCGGTTTTGGGCGAAACGTAGGTCATCGGGCCGGACTGACTGCCCACCGGCAGACGGTCTTTCCAGATCTCTTTCCCGGTTGCGGTATCAAACGCGCGCAGGTAGAAGTCCTGGGTACCGGCAAAGAACAGCAGGCCGGACTGCGTGGAGAGTGATGCCCCAAGCGTAGGCATACCGATCGGGATAGGCATATGCATGCGGATCCCCAGCGGACCGGTGTCTTCGACCGTACCGACCGGAACCTGCCACACCAGCTTGCCGGATTTCAGGTCAACGGCTGACATGGTGCCAAACGGCGGTTTCTGACACGGAATGCCCAGCGGCGACAGGAAACGTTCGCGCATTGCGCCGAACGGCGTGCCGTCCATCGGGACAATCCCCATTTCGATACCGCTGGCGTCTTTCGCCACGTTAGCGCGAGGAACCATGTAGTTCGCCAGCCCCAGACGCATGTCGTTAACGAACATCAGGCCATTGTTCGGGTCAACCGACACGCTGCCCCAGTTCATCCCGCCAAGAGAGCCAGGGAATTGCAGAGAGCGGTCCAGACCCGGCGGAGTAAAGACGCCCTGATGACGCATCTCTTTAAACTGAATACGGCACAGCAGCAGGTCAACCGGCGTTGCGCCCCACATGTCGGATTCGGTCAGCGTCTGGTTGCCGATCATCGGCATGCCAACGGAATAGGGCTGAGTAGGCGAATAGCGTTCACCCTCAACGTTACCCGCAGGCACAGGGCGTTCTTCAACTTTCGCCACCGGCTTGCCGGTTTCGCGGTTGAGCATAAAGATCATGCCCTGCTTGCTGGTCTGCACCAGCACCGGCGTGGTACCGCCTTTACCGTCCGGCAGGTCGTACAGCAGCGGCTGGGAAGGCAGGTCGAAATCCCACAGGTCGTGGTGCGTGGTCTGGAAATGCCAGCGAACCTGGCCGGTGGTGGCGTCCACGGCGACAATCGACGAACTGTACTTGTCATCCAGCGCGGTACGTTCACCCGCCCAGAAATCTGGCGTTGCGTTACCCGTCGGCAGATAAATCAGGTTCAGTCTGGCGTCGTAGGACATGGCAGACCAGACGTTCGGGGTACCGCGCGTGTAGGTCTGGCCTTCTGGCGGCTCACCGGTCAATGCAGGGTTGCCCGGATCCCAGGCCCACGCCAGTTTACCGGTATGAACGTCGTAGGCACGTACCACGCCCGGCGGTTCACCCGTGGAGAAGTTATCCGCCACGCGTCCGCCGACCACGACCACGTTACCCGCGACCAAAGGCGTCGAGGTTTGCTGGTAATAGCCGGGTTTAATTTCACCCATGCCGACGCTCAGGTCGACAGTGCCATGGTCGCCAAAGTCGTCACAAACCTTGCCGTTGTCCGCGTTGATGGCAATCAGACGGGCATCGGTGGTAGGCAGAAACAGCCGACGCGGGCAGGCCGCAGGCTGAGTTTCTGCTTGTGACATTGTCACGCTCGAGCGATCTTCAAAGTAGCCCAGCCCGCGGCAGCGCTGCCAGTTCGGGGCCGTTGCTTTTGAGTCGTAACGCCATTTCTCTTTGCCGGAGTCAACATCCAGCGCCAGCACTTTGCTGTACGGCGTACACACGTACAGCGTGTCGCCTACCTGCAGCGGGGTGTTCTGATCTTCTGCACCCGAGCCGTTGCTTTGAGGGATGTCGCCGGTATGGGCCACCCAGGCCACTTTCAGCTCGTTGATGTTTTGCTTATTAATCTGATCGAGTGCGGCAAAGCGGTCACCGTGGGTGGTGTTTCCCCAGTGTTCCCAGTTCTTCTGCTGTTCGCCGGGTGCCACCGGTTTTACTGGCACCGGTTCGTTGGCCGCGACCAGCGTTTGCGGTTTGAACATCCAGCCGAGGCTCACCAGCATAACAACAGCCAGCACTGCCGCAACGCCAAACGCCGGCGCTTTGTTCACCGGCGTGCCGTGCTGCGCCGCGCGCAGATAAGGCCAGACGATGGCACACAGAAACGCCAGCACCGTAAAGGTGAACAGGCGTGAGAATAGCGGCCAGAAATCCCAGCCTGCATCGCTCACTGCCCAGAACAGCGAGGCGATAAACGCCAGGGCGTAGAGCACGATCCCGATGGTGCGATTGGTGAAAATCAGGATGGCAGCAATCACCATCACGATGCCCATGATCAGGAAGTACCAGCTTCCGCCCACGGTGGCGAGCTTTAAGCCCAGCCCGCCGACAGCCAGACCGATGAGCACCATCAGTCCGGCAAGAAGCCACTGCAGAATACGAGGTACTCCGCGTGGCGCGTTGCCAAATGCCATTTCTGTCTCCTTAAATACACCCGTCCTGTCAGGCCTGCGTGGTGTCTGTACCAAATGGGTAATTAATATTGAGGTTAAGCAGGGTTTAACGCTTAAAGCAGGGCTGTAAGCGGCTAAATTCACCTATTGTAAATGATTTGTGAACCATTTGGTGAATTCGTGGCTATGATAAATCTGTTAAATTGTTTTACGCAATTGTTAATGAATAATTTCGCATTTATTGATTAGCAAAGAGAAGCAACCCGTCATCACGACGGGTTAAGCAGGCGGGAGAAAAAGGAGTAATTACACCGGCATGGACTTACGGATCGCGCTCAGCAGGGTTTGCGCGCCCGCAGAGAGCGGAGTGTCCACGCGGGTCAGAATGCCGATAGGTTCGCCCGCGCCGGGAGAGGTGACCGGCAGCGCAATCAGCGTGCCGCGGCGTAAATCGTCTTTGACCGCCCCTGACGGGACAAACCAGACATAGTCGTAATCGACGGTAAGCTGGCGCGAAAGGGAGGCCGACAGCGTTTCGATGCAACCCGAGGGCAGCGAGCAGCCCTGCATCTGCAGCATGGTTTCGGCGTTCTGTCGCGGGACGGTGCCCTGCGGCGACACCACCACTGGCCACTCCATAACCCGGCTCAGGGTGACGGTGTCCTGCAAGAGTGGATGATTTGGCCGCACCACCAGCTTGAGGGATTCGAGAAACAGCAGCTCATAGTTCAGGCCGCTCATCAGCTCGGGGTCGGACATTCTGCCGATACCCAGATCCAGTTCGCCGGATTTCAGCCCCGCGAGCAGCATGTTGTTGTTCATGGTGGCGACCTGAAGCGTGGTGTGCCGTTGCTGCCGGTGAAACTGCCCGATAACCGGCGGCAAGATCCCCAGCGCCGCAGTAGGCAGCGCGCCTATGCGTACCACTTCGCAGACGGGTTCATCTTTACGGTTTAAGGCCTGACCTGCGGTGTTAAGGGCGTCAAGCACCTTAACGGCGTGTGTAAGAAATTGCTCGCCCACGATGGTCAATTGCGCCCCGAGGCGGCCGCGATCGAACAGGCGCGTTCCGGTGAGCTGCTCGAGTTCGTTCAGCGTTTTTGAGAGTGCAGGTTGACTGAGATTAAGGGTTTCAGCCGCACGCCCCAGCGTTCCCTGTTGAGCGACGGCCACAAATGTATGTAAATGGCGCAAGCGTATGCGCTGACTGAACAGACCATTTTTTTCCATAGGCGATGTTTAAAACAGAGCGATGCCGCTGACAAGCGATGTTGTTTAATTTTGATAACTTCATAGCAAAATATTATTAACATTCGATCTGTTTGAGTTACAAGCGCTTTTTGGTCCGGGCGGGCTGGCGCGCCGCCCTGACCCTGGATTTATCAGTGGTAACCTTCAGTATCAGACACTTTGCCGCGGAAAACGTAGTAGCTCCAGGCGGTGTACACAAGGATCACTGGGATGATTAACAGCGTGCCGACCAGCATAAACAGCTGACTCGAAGGCGGGGCTGCGGCTTCCCACAGGGTAATGCGCGGGGGAATGATATGCGGCCACAGGCTGATGCCCAGCCCGCTGAACCCGAGGAAGATAAGCCCGAGGGTCAGCAGGAACGGGCGGGCGTGGCTGTGCGGGTTGTGAGTCATCTGCCAGATCCACAGGCTCAGCACGCCAACCAGCAGCGGAACCGGGAGGAACCAGAAAAAGTTTGGCAGCGTGAACCAGCGCTCGGCAACGTACTGCCAGCCAAGCGGCGTCCAGATACTTACCACGGCAATCACCGCAATCAGCGCCAGCAATACACGGCGGGTAAGATAGCGCATGCGGATCTGCAGTTCACCTTCGCTTTTCATTATAAGCCAGGTGGTGGCGAGCAGGGTATAAGCGACCATAAGGCCCAGGCCGCAGAACAGGTTGAATGGGGTGAACCAGTCGAGCGCGGAGCCAGCGAAACGTCGGCCTTCAACGTCGAAGCCGTTGATCATCGCCCCCACGACAATCCCCTGGCTGAAGGTGGCAAGCAGCGAGCCGCCAGCAAAGGCATAGTCCCAGAATTTGCGGTGCGACGGCGTGGCCTTAAAGCGAAATTCGAACGCCACCCCGCGAAAAATCAGGCCAATCAGCATAGCGGTCAGGGGAATGGTCAGGGCATCGATGATGACCGCATAGGCCAGCGGAAAGGCGCCAAACAGCCCCGCGCCGCCCAGCACCAGCCAGGTTTCATTGCCATCCCACACCGGGGCTACGCTGTTGACCATCACATCGCGTTCTTTCGCGTCGCCAACGAAATTAAACAGCAGGCCAATGCCCAGATCGAAACCGTCCATGATGATGTACATCAGCGTGGCAAAAACGATGATCGCGATCCAGATGACAGAGATATCAACGCCCATCAGGGTCTCTCCTGTTCAGAAACCGACTCGGCGGCAGACAGCGGACGGGCAGGGGTGCCCGAGGTATTCGATGTCAGCGTGCTGACAGGTTGCGGGCCTTTCTTGATCAGCCTGACGAGATAGACATAGCCCACGCCAAAGACCGAACAGTAGACCAGGATAAAGGCCAGCAGGCTGATGCTCATTTGCAGCGTGCTATGCAGCGATACCGCGTCAATGGTGCGCAGATAGCCATAGACCACCCACGGTTGGCGGCCCACCTCGGTGGTGACCCAGCCCGCGAGCAGCGCGACCAGCCCGGCAGGCCCCATACAGAGGGCGAACCAGTGAAACAGACGGGAGTGGTAAAGCCGGTTGCGATAGCGTAGCCAGACGCTGATCGCCCCAAGCGCAATCATCAGCAGCCCCATGCCAACCATAATGCGGAATGACCAGAAGACGATAAGCGAGTTTGGACGCTCGTCTTTGGGGAACTCTTTCAGGGCGGGAACCTGTTTATCGAGGCTGTGCGTCAGGATCAAACTGCCCAGGGCAGGAATTTCCAGCCCGTATTTGGTGCGCTCCTCATCCATATCCGGCACGCCGAACAGCAGCAGCGGGGTTGCTTCTCCCGGGCGGTTCTCCCAGTGACCTTCGATAGCGGCAATTTTCGCGGGCTGATGTTCCAGCGTGTTCAGACCATGCATATCCCCGACCACGGCCTGAATGGGCGCAACCAGCAGCGCCATCCACATCGCCATGGAGAACATTTTGCGTATGGCGGGCGTATCGTTTCCGCGCAGCAGATGCCAGGCCCCGGAAGCGCCGACAAACAATGCGCTGCACAAGAACGCGGCAATCGACATGTGGATAAGACGGTAGGGGAAGGAGGGGTTAAAAATGATAGCCAGCCAGTCCTGCGGGATCACCTGGCCATCTTCGATGGTGAACCCCTGAGGGGTGTGCATCCAGCTGTTAGACGCAAGGATCCAGAAAGTGGACATCAGTGTACCCAGCGCTACCATGCAGGTCGCAAAGAAGTGCAGGCCGGGGCCGACTTTGTTCCACCCAAACAGCATCACGCCAAGGAAACCGGCCTCCAGGAAGAAGGCGGTTAGCACTTCGTAGGTCAGTAACGGACCGGTGATACTCCCGGCGAACTGCGAGAAGCCGCTCCAGTTGGTGCCGAACTGGTACGCCATGACCAGCCCGGAGACGACGCCCATGCCGAAGTTAACCGCGAATATTTTGAGCCAGAAATGGTACAGCGATCGCCACACGTCGTTTTTGGTACGCAGCCACATGCCTTCAAGTACCACGAGATAGCTGGCAAGCCCAATGGTGATCGCCGGAAAGAGAATATGAAAGGAGACGGTAAACGCGAACTGAATCCTGGCCAGATGAAAGGCGTCGAGTTCGAACATGGTTCCTACCTCTGGAACGGATGGCCTCTGGAACGGATGGTGCACCGGCGCTGCCAGACAGCGTTCAGCTGCCTGGCATGCTTCTGACTATTTTTTCGCTTCGACCCCGGAGGTCTCTGAGCGTTGTAAGAACTGTTCCGTCGTCTGCGGAATATGGGTAATCAGCCACTCAGCCATCGCTTTTTCTTCGGCAAGGATAGATTCAATGGCCGGCACGGAGGCGGTATCGCCTGCGCGTTTGGCTGCCGCCAGCAGGGAGGTATAGCAGGCAATCTCAAACTGCTCGAAAACATAACCGCTGATGGAGCCTTTCACGATTTCATCGGACGGGAACATACCGCCAATGGACTGGCCGAGCGCGGCCATCTTGCTCATGGAGTCTTTGAGGACGGAACGAGAAATATCATTGCGGTCGAGGATCTCTTCCAGCAAACTGATTTGACGTTTTGTCTCGCTAATATGTTGTTCAATTCGGGAGCGGATGTCAGGGTAATTATCGATACGGCTGGCCATGGATTCCAGCATTGATTCCGCTTGCTTTTCCATCGCATGGGCATCGCGTAGCCAGTCATGATAGTGTTCTACGTGATTCATAATCGTGTCCTCAATTATTAGATGGTCAATTTATTGTTACTCTCTGCAATTCGAACTGCACCTGCAGTACACTACTCATTCATTATAAAAACAGAAGGAATAACGAGAATTAACCACAGCAGTGCTGCTGCTAAAAAAGCATCCTATAACGATCGCCAGACAGATGCTTATTTAAAATAATCTGTGTTAAATCGTTATTTCTTCGCTTTTTGGTTGATATTACCTACGGCCAGGTCGGTGAGCTTGAGATCGGTTTCTTTTTCTTCTTCAAGCGTTTCCGCCAGTAACTTAACGGCTTTAGTATAGCCTAACTGTTCCGCTAAGGTCGCCAGGGTACCGTAACTGGCAATTTCGTAATGCTCTACTTTTTGCGCAGCGGCAATTAATGCGGCATCACGGACTTCATTTTTTTCAGTACTCTCAATGACTTCATTTGCCTCTTCAATCAAGCCTTCCATTGCAACACACTTCATACGCTTAATCTTGAGACCGTCTTCCTGCTCAATGATTTGATCGATACGCTCGATCTGACCCTGTGTTTCCTCAAGGTGAGCAGTGAAGGCTGCGCGAAGCTGTTCACTGGAGGCGGCGCGGGCAAGTTTGCTCAGCGCACGGGTCAGCTGCTTTTCCGCGCTGTAGGTGTCGGAGAGAAGGTGAATAAAGACGTCTTCGATGCTTTTCATATTCATATTTACGTTCCGATTAAATATGTGAAGGGTACTGCGAGCCGTCTGGCCCGCAGCAAGCTCTTTAGGTATTTAAAGAGACGTAATTAAGATCAGGATTTGTCAGAACCACGGCCTCCGCCATGACTATTCTGCCCCCCTTTCTTACCTGCTTCAGAGGCGCGTTGCGGGTCGTTTTTGAAATTCCCACCGCTCTGCTGTCCACCTTTACGTCCGGCGTCAGATGCTTTATCACGATCTTCAGCGAAATTACCGGAACCACCACGATGCTCTGCCATATTAAACCTCATATTTCATATATTGGTCATGTCAGTAAGATACGAAAATATTCCGTATCCCTCGTCGTTCGATTAATAACTGTAGTCGCTGCTGGATGTGCGTCAAATTTAATTAATATCCCTTTTTGACTTAGCGCAAAATAATGTGGCAATTAACGCTTCGCTTACTGAAAATATATTCTGAAGTGGACGCGTGTAACCTCCTGTGTTTGTTGCACATAATCAGCTATCGGCAGCGCTAAATTATATTTTCACGCCAGAAAAGATGAGCCAAAAAATGCGGGCAAACGCCGTTTGCAGATTATTCCTGGTGATATTTCATCATAGCGAGACATAGCGGTAGAAAATAATTACAGGAGACTATTTTAGGCCTCATTTGTTACAAGGTGCGTCAGCGCACGTGTTGACCACACGCGTCTTAAGATCACAATTTGTAAATTCTTCCCCCCGGAAGGAACGGCCTTTTCTACACTCCAGGTAATATTCACTGGAGGCAAGACATCATGGCGAACACCATCACGGCTGATGAGATTCGGGAGCACTTTTCGCAGGCTATGTCGGCGATGTACCAGCAGGAAGTTCCGCAGTACGGCACATTGCTTGAGCTGGTGGCAGATGTGAACCTTGGGGTTCTGGAAAATAATCCTTTATTACATGAACAGCTTGCGAATGCAGATGAACTGGCGCGCCTTAACGTTGAGCGTCACGGCGCGATTCGCGTGGGGACCGCGCGAGAACTCTCTACCCTGCGCCGGATCTTCGCCATTATGGGCATGTTTCCGGTCAGCTATTACGATCTCTCACAGGCGGGGGTACCCGTTCACTCCACGGCGTTTCGTCCGGTTGACGATGCGGCACTGTGCCGCAATCCGTTTCGTATTTTTACCTCGCTGCTGCGTCTGGAACTGATTGAAGACGCCGCGCTGCGCAAACGCGCGGCTGAGATCCTCTCGCGGCGGAACATCTTTACGCCGCGCTGTATGGCACTTCTTGACCTGTATGAGTCAGAAGGGGGCTTTACCGACGTACAGGCGAGCGAGTTTGTTCAGGAAGCGCTGGAGACGTTCCGCTGGCACCGCCACGCGACGGTAGACCGGGAAACTTACCTGGCGCTGAGCAATGCGCATCGCCTGATTGCCGACGTCGTCTGCTTCCCCGGATGCCATATCAACCATCTCACGCCGCGCACGCTGGATATCGACCGCGTACAAGAGCTGATGCCGAAATACGGTATTGAACCCAAAGTTCTGGTGGAGGGGCCGCCGCGCCGCGAGGTGCCGATCCTGCTGCGCCAGACCAGCTTTAAAGCGCTTGAGGAGCCGGTGCTATTTGCCGGAGAAGATAAAGGAACGCATACCGCCCGCTTTGGTGAAATAGAACAGCGTGGCGTGGCGCTCACCCCGAAAGGACGCGCGCTGTATGACAGCCTGCTGAGCCAGGCGGGGACGGGCAAAGACAACCTGACGCACCAGCTGCATTTGCGCGAGACGTTCAGCGCCTTCCCGGACAGCGAAATGTTCCTGCGCCGTCAGGGTCTGGCCTATTTCCGCTACCGCCTGACGCCTTCAGGCGAGGCGCATCGCCATGCGTTTCGCCCCGGCGACGATCCGCAGCCGCTTATCGAGCGTGGCTGGGTGGTGGCGCAGCCGATCACCTATGAAGATTTTCTGCCCGTGAGCGCTGCCGGTATTTTCCAGTCCAACCTTGGTAATGAAACGCAGGCGCGTAGCCACGGTCATGCCAGCCGGGAGGCGTTCGAGCAGGCGCTGGGCTGCCCGGTGCTGGACGAGTTTACGCTGTACGAGGAGGCGGAAGCGCGCAGTAAACAGCGTTGCGGTTTGCTCTAAAATCGTTACTCTGCAAGGGTGTGATGGAAAAAGAAGGTGAGTATGCATAATCCCTCCGCCCCTGTGGTTGAAACGCGCCAGGGCGCGCTGCTTGGTTTTACAGATGAGGATGTTCACGTCTGGTGCGGTATCCCTTATGCCGCACCGCCTGTCGGTGCCTGGCGCTGGCGCTCACCGCGCGCGCCTGAGCGCTGGGAGGGCGTTCGTCAGGCCACGGCGTTTTCCCCGTCGAGCTGGCAAAGCAGCGAATATTGTCAGCAGCTCGGCGGCGGCGATCCCGGCATGTTTTCGGAAGATTGCCTCTACCTCAACGTGTGGTCACCGGCTGCGCGCACCTCGCCGCGCCCGGTGATGGTATGGCTTCACGGCGGGGGCTTTACTCTCGGTGCGGGTGGGTTGCCTCCCTATCAGGGGAAAGCGCTGGCCCGGCGCGACGTGGTAGTCGTAACCCTCAACTATCGGCTTGGTCATCTTGGCTTTTTCGCGCATCCCGCGCTGGAGGGGGAGGAGGAGCGCGTGGTGCATAACTTTGCGCTGCTCGACCAAATCGCCGCCCTGAACTGGGTACGCGATAACATTGCTGCCTTTGGCGGCGACCCGAACGCCATCACCCTGTTTGGTGAATCCGCCGGTGCACGCAGCGTGCTGTCGCTGCTGGCGTCTCCGCTGGCGAAAGGGCTTTTCCATAAGGCAATTGTGCAAAGTGGCTACACCTTGCCGGACACGCCGCGCGAACAGGCTTTGAAGAAAGGGCAAGCGCTGGCCCACCACTTTGGCCTTGAGAACGCCACGGCCGATGAGCTGCGCGCCATTCCGCCTGAGGCTTTCTGGCCGCTAACGGCTCCGCTGAATATCGCCCCTGCGCCCATCGTTGGTGATTGCGTGTTGCCGGAAGCGATGCTGGATGTCTTCTTTGCCGCCCGTCAACATCCGATGCCGATCATGATTGGCTCGAACAGCGACGAGGCCAGCGTCATGGCGGTCTTTGGTATCGATCTCGCCGGGCAGATCCAGAAGCTGCGGCGCGAAAGACGTTTTGGGCTGGGGCTGATCAAGCTGCTCTATCCCGGCGTGAAGGGGGATGAAGAGCTGGGCAGGCAGGTGTGCCGCGACATGGCATTTACCACCATGGGATACGTGGTGATGCAGGCGCAGCAGCGCGCCGGAGCGCTCTGCTGGCGCTACTGGTTTGATTATGTGGCAGAAGCGGAACATGCCACCTACGTCAACGGTGCCTGGCACGGCAATGAAGTTCCTTACGTGTTTGATACGCTCGGGCAGGTTGAGCCGTCTCGTCACTATGTGAATGAGCGCGACCTCCATTTTGCAGCCCAGGTGGCGGATTACTGGGTCAGCTTCGCCCGTGATGCAGGCACCCGCGAAAGTCTGCCGGGGCCAGTCCGCTGGCCCGCATGCCGAAAAGGTCGGGATGTGCTGCTACGTATTGGGGTGAATAAACATGCAGGTTTCAGGCTGGAAAACCGCTTTATGCGCGCGCGCATGAGCCTCTTCAAACGGGTGATGAAACACCACGTCAGCCTCGACTGAGCAGGCAGGCGCGAAACGCAGCCAGTCCGTCTTCCTGACCGGGCGAGTCGCGCCATACCAGGCGGTAACTCGCCCCGGTTTTAATACTGGTGTCATAAGGCCGCGTCAGCCGTCCGGCGCGGATATCCTCCTCCACCAGCGTTTCGTCGGCAATCGCCATCCCCAGCCCCTGAATCGCCGCGGTAATGGCGAGATCCATTGTATCGAAGTGTTGATTTTTGAGCATGGCTGCGACCGGCTGCGCCTGATGTGCCAGCCATAATGACCAGTCCGTTCTGTCGCGGGTCGGGTGCAGAAAGGTTAAGGACTCAGGCGCGACGTCCGCGCGCTGCGGGCTTACTACCGGGGTTAAGGCCTCTTCAAACAGCAGATCGCCCGCGCTCATGTGGGTGCCAAAGACGATTGCCGCATCGTAGGACTCGGTTTTGAAATTGACGTTATGATCGGTCGTGGTGGTGAGCGCGATCTGCAGATCCGGCTGTTCACGTTCAACCTGAAGCAGACGCGGCACCAGCCAGCGCATGGCGCAGGTGGGCGCTTTCAGGCGGATCACGGTCTGGTGCGTTCGCGCGCGATCGGCCACCGTCAGCAGATGCTCAAAGGCAGATTGCAATTCCGGAAGCAGGGCGCTTCCCTGGGATGAGAGCCGCAGCCCGCGGGCGTGGCGTTCAAACAGCGGAAAGCCGAACCACGTCTCCAGCGCCGCTATTTTACGGCTTACCGCGCCCTGCGTCAGACAGAGTTCTTTGGCGGCGTGGGTTAGATTAAGATGCCGCGCGGTGACCAGAAATGCATCAGCGGCGTTGAGCGGGAACGAGCGGCGCGACATAAAAACTCCTCAGCTATGCATTTTTCTCATGGCTATTATGACAACAATTCGGTTGTTCCAACAGCTCAGATGTTGTTTGAATAGTTATGCACTCACCATGAGAAGGACAGAGGATGACTATACGAACCCCGGTGCAAACTCGCTCAAAATTGCCTGACGTGGGGACCACCATTTTTACCGTTATCGGCCAGTTGTCCGCTCAGCATAACGCCATCAACCTGTCTCAGGGCGCACCGAATTTTTCCTGCGATCCTGGCCTGGTCGCTGGCGTGACCCGCGCCATGGAAGCCGGGCATAACCAGTACGCCTCGATGACCGGCCTGCAGTTGTTGAAGGAGCGGATCGCAGAGAAAATCGGTACGCTGTACGGCACGCAATACGATCCCGGCACGGAGGTGCTGGTGACCGCCAGCGCCAGCGAAGGCCTTTACTCGGCGATTGGCGGCCTGGTGCATCCGGGCGATGAGGTGATTTACTTCGAACCCTCGTTCGACAGCTACGCCCCGATTGTGCGTTTGCAGGGTGCCACGCCCGTCGCCATCAAGCTGACCGTGCCAGATTTTGCCGTCGACTGGGACGAGGTTCGCGCGGCCATCACCCCGAAAACCCGGATGATCATCGTCAACACGCCGCATAACCCGAGCGGGCAGGTCTTCTCGACAGACGACCTGCAGCAGCTTTTAGCCCTCACGCGCAATACCGACATCATTATTTTGTCTGATGAAGTGTACGAACATGTGGTGTTCGACGGCCAGCCGCACCACGGCATGGCGACGCACCCGCAGCTCGCTGAGCGCAGCGTGATTGTCTCCTCGTTTGGGAAAACCTATCACGTCACCGGCTGGCGAGTGGGGTACTGCGTTGCGCCCGCGGAGCTGATGGAGGAGATCTGCAAGGTCCATCAATTTTTGATGTTTTCTGCCGATACCCCTATGCAGCACGCCTTTGCCGAGCACATGACCGATCCGCAAACCTGGCTGTCGCTGGCGGCGTTTTATCAGCGTAAGCGCGACCTGCTGCAAAGTTTGTTGGCAGAGTCACCGTTCAGGCTGCTGCCGAGTGCGGGATCGTTCTTCCTGCTGGCAGACTACCGTTCGTTCAGTGATGAGCGCGACAGCGAACTGGTGAAACGGCTGATCACCGAGTGCGGCGTTGCCACCATTCCGCTGTCGGCGTTTTATGCCGACGGCACGGACAATAAGTTGATCCGCCTCTCTTTTGCTAAAGACGAGGCGACGTTACGGGCAGGTGCCCAGGCCCTGTGTCGGGTTAAACCACGCTAAGGAGTTTGAGATGAAATTACGCGCGTTAGTTGTCGGCATGGGACTGCTGTGTTCGTTCTCGTCGTTTGCGGCCACCGAGCTGCGTTACGGGCTGGAAGCAGAATATCCGCCGTTTGAAAGTCGCAATGCCTCGGGTGAACTCGAAGGGTTCGACGTGGAATTGGGTAATGCCATCTGCAAAGCGGCGGCGCTGAAATGCAGCTGGGTAGAAACCTCATTTGATGCGCTCATTCCGGGGCTGGTGGCGAAGAAATTTGACGCGATTAACTCAGCGATGAACATCACCGCGCAGCGCGAGAAAAGCATCGATTTCACCCAGCCGATTTACCGTATTCCGTCGCAACTGGTCGGCAAAGCCGGCAGTGCGATAGACGCGACGCCAGAAGGACTGAAGGGTAAAACCATCGGCGTTCTGCAAGGCTCTATTCAGGAAACCTACGCTAAAGAGCACTGGGAAAAGCAGGGTGTCACCGTGGTGTCTTATAAAGATCAGAATATGGCGTGGGGAGATTTGCTGAATGGCCGCATCGACGCCTCGCTGGTGATGTCCGCGGCCGGGCAGGCAGGCTTCCTGAGCAAGCCGCAGGGTAAAGGGTTTGGATTTATTGGCAAACCGGTGTCGGACGACACCATCCTCGGCAGTGGGATCGGCTTTGGGCTGCGTAAGGGGGATGAGGCCACCAAAAAGCAGCTTGATGCCGCTATCGATAAAGTACGTGCCGATGGCACGATCGCTAAACTCGCTGATAAGTACTTCCCGGGTATCGATGTCAGCGTGAAATAACCGCCTCGCTTTGTCCCGGCTGTCGATGTCCAGCCGGGTACTTTTTTACATGACGCTATACCGTTCTTTACACCACTTTCAGGCCGTTCTGGTCGACAGAAAATATTTCATACTTTGTTCAGATAATCACCGGCCAACAATTGGATTTCTAACCGTTTTTGTTTAGGCTGTGCGTTCTTTCTTGCCGTCGTTTCGCCCTGTGCGAAATACATTCACACGACCATAAGGACGTTTTCTCAGGCATGAATCGCAGACGTTTTTTAAAAGGCTCACTGGCTATGGCCGCCCTGAGCGGCACCTCTGGCCTGGCTTCCCTGTTTTCTCAGGCAGCATATGCTGCAGACTCTGACATAGCTGACGGCCAGAGCCGTCGTTTCGACTTCTCTGTTCTGCAATCTATGGCGCACGACCTGGCGAAAACCCCGTGGGGTGGTGCACCGCGTCCGCTGCCGGAAACGCTGGCGACCATGACCCCGCAGGCCTACAACGCTATTCGCTATGATGAGAAGCAGTCGCTGTGGAATAACATCGAAGGCCGCCAGCTGGACGTGCAATTCTTCCATATGGGCATGGGCTTCCGCCGTCGCGTACGGATGTTCTCCCTGGATCAAACCACCTCCCAGGCGCGTGAGATCCATTTCCGTCCGGAGCTGTTTAGCTACGGCGACACGGGGGTCGACACCAGACAGCTGGAAGGGCAAAGCGACCTGGGCTTTGCGGGCTTCCGCGCCTTTAAAGCACCGGAGCTGGCGCGTCGCGATATCGTCTCATTCCTCGGCGCAAGCTACTTCCGCGCGGTGGATGACACCTACCAGTACGGCCTGTCGGCGCGCGGGCTGGCTATCGATACCTTTACCGATACGCCGGAAGAGTTCCCGGACTTCACCGCATTCTGGTTTGAAACCGTTAAACCTGGTGATACCACCTTTACCGTCTACACGCTTCTGGACAGCCCAAGCATCACCGGTGCCTACAAGTTCGTGATCCACTGTGAAAAGAGCCAGGTGATCATGGACGTAGAAAACCACCTCTACGCGCGTAAAGACATCAAACAGCTCGGTATCGCACCGATGACCAGTATGTTTAGCTGTGGCAATAACGAACGCCGCATGTGCGACACCATTCACCCGCAAATTCACGACTCTGACCGTCTGGCCATGTGGCGCGGCAACGGCGAGTGGATCTGCCGCCCGCTGAACAATCCGCAGAAACTGCAGTTCAACGCTTACATGGACAAAAACCCGAAGGGCTTTGGTCTGCTACAGCTTGACCGTGATTTTTCCCACTATCAGGACATCATGGGCTGGTACAACAAACGCCCGAGCCTGTGGGTTGAGCCGCGTAATAACTGGGGCAAGGGGGCGGTCGGGCTGATGGAGATCCCTACCACGGGCGAAACGCTGGATAACGTGGTCTGCTTCTGGCAGCCGGAGAAAGCGATTAAGGCGGGGGACGAGCTGGATTTCAAATATCGCCTCTACTGGAGCGCACAGCCGCCGGTACGTTCTCCGCTGGCAAACGTCTACGCCACCCGCACCGGCATGGGCGGCTTCCCGGAAGGCTGGGCACCGGGCGAACACTACCCGAAAGTGTGGGCGCGTCGCTTCGCCATTGATTTTGTTGGGGGCGATCTGAAAGCCGCTGCACCAAAAGGTATTGAGCCGGTAATTACACTCTCCAGCGGTGAAGCCAGACAGGTTGAGATCCTCTACGTTGAGCCGTTCGACGGGTATCGCATTCTGTTTGACTGGTACCCCACCTCGGATTCCACGGAGCCGGTGGATATGCGGATGTTCCTGCGCTGTCAGGGCGACGCCATCAGCGAAACCTGGCTGTATCAGTATTTCCCGCCCGCGCCTGATAAACGCAACTACGTTGACGACAGGGTAATGCGTTAGTCCTTATGGCATAGTGCCGGGTGGTGCTAACGCTTACCCGGCACTGACAGTGCCTTCAGCGTCCGCCACCTGGCCATTGAGAGGGAACATGTCTTCAGAAATCATACCCGTCACCCCGAATATTGAACTTCGCGCCGTCGACGAACGCTATACCTCCGACCTGCATCATTTAGTTGTCAAAAACAAAGCCTGGCTACAAACCGCCTTCGACTGGGCGCAACACGTCGGCAGTGAAGACGACACCCGGCGTAACGTGCAGAGCAATCAGATGCTGCATCAGCGTGGTTACGCCAAAATGTTCCTGATTTTTCTCGATGATCAGTTAACGGGCGTGTTGTCATTTAACGCAATCGAACCGGCAAACAAAACGGGATACATCGGCTACTGGCTGGATGAAGGGCATCAGGGGCAGGGGATTGTGTCTCAGGCGCTGCAGGCCTTTATACGTTACTACGCCGGGCGCGGCGAAATTCGTCGCTTCGTCATCAAATGTCGGGTTGCTAACCACAACAGTAACCGCGTCGCACAGCGTAACGGTTTTACGCTCGAAGGCTGTCTGCGCCAGGCCGAGTTCCTTAATGGTCGTTTTGACGACGTTAACCTGTACGCGAAAATCGTCGCGCTATAGCGCACCCAGCAGGGGCGTGCGGGTGATCCGCTGCCTGCCGTTGATAACCTTCTCGCCGCGCAGGTGAATGCTCTCGCCTGCAAACGCCTCTATAACGGCATCGTCTGTTATCTCAATACGATGCTCGATCAGCACATCGCCGGTGATGCGCGCCCGGCCCTGGATCACCACGCGGTCGTCTATCAGAATCGGCCCGCCGCGTAACCACGCCTGACCGCCGATCAGCACATGATGTTTGATCACGCAGTTCCCCTCGACCACGGCGTTCTCTGCAACCTGCGAGCTGTAGCGCAGGGTCGGTATGGCGTCCTCTTCTTTTCCCGCTATCAGTCGGGCGTGACCGTAGACCTTTGCGCAGTCGCAAACCCAGACGTTATTAAGTTCGTTACCCTCAAGAATGGCGTGGTCGAACACCTCCGCACGGTGTTCAACAAAGGCATTGCTCACCATTGCTTCACCGTATATTTGCGCCTGATGAACGATGCGCGATTCGCTCACCGTCGCATTGCCGTAAATCTTCAGGATCTGCTCGTGGTCAGGGGTTAACCCTTTGGCTGCGATAACCTGGCTGTGGTGAAGCACGCGGGCGTTACCGTAAATATGACATTCGCCACGCACAATTGCCTGCTGGATGGTGACGTTGTCACTTATTATCGCGCCATGGCTGACCTGCGCCGCATCCAGCCAGCTGTTGCCGCCTACCTGCGCGCGATGGCTTATCACGCAGGGTTGGGTGATCCGGGCGTTGTCGCAAACGCGTGCGCCGGCAAACACTACGCTGTTTTCATCGTATATCCAGCAGTGCCCTTCGTGCGCGAGGGCACTCTCGTCTTCAACCCAGCCGCCTTTGGTGCCGCTGGCGACATCGTTGAAATCCATTGTGGCGATAAGCTGCCGTAAGATAATCGGGGAGCGGGGCTCGTCGTTTTGGCTGTGCCAGATCCGCGTCTCGTCGCTAAGCCGGTATTTTTTCATTCTGTTTTCTCTGAAAAGCGTCTTTACTAAACGTAGCAAATTTTCCGCGTTTCGAAGTGCTGGCGTCCCGTGCGGAAACCCCTTAAAATGGCATTTCAAATACATTTTAAAATATCAAATAAATGCATAAAAATAACACTTCCCAACAAGCTCTTAACTTGCCCGCAGGCTATTTCGGCATGGTGCTGGGAACCATTGGGATGGGCTTTGCGTGGCGCTATGCCAGTACACTCTGGCCGGTGTCGCACTGGCCCGGCGATATACTGGTCGCGCTGGCAGTGGCAATCTGGTTTTTACTGACGCTGGCGTTTATCAGCCGCGCAATCCGGTTTCCGCACAGCGTGCTGGCAGAGATGCGCCATCCAGTGATGAGCAGCTTCGTCAGCCTTTTTCCGGCCACAACCATGCTGGTGGCGATCGGTTTTGTCCCCTGGTATCGTCCGCTGTCGCTGGTGTTATTCGTCGCTGGCGTGGTGATACAGCTCGGCTATGCGGCGTGGCAAAGTGCAGGGCTGTGGCGGGGGAAACATCCGGAAGAGGCGACCACGCCCGGTTTGTATCTGCCTACCGTGGCCAATAACTTTATTAGCGCGATGGCCTGCGGGGCGCTCGGGTTTAACGATGCGGGCCTGGTGTTTCTCGGGGCGGGGATATTTTCGTGGCTTAGCCTCGAGCCGGTGATTTTACAACGCCTGCGCAGTGCTGGCGAACTGCCGTCAGCCCTTCGTACCTCGCTCGGTATACAGCTTGCGCCCGCGCTGGTCGCCTGCAGCGCCTGGCTGAACGTAAACGGGGGCGATGCCGATACCTTTGCCAAAATGCTGTTCGGCTACGGTTTATTGCAGTTGCTGTTTATGCTGCGCCTGATGCCGTGGTATCTGTCTCAACCCTTTAACGCGTCGTTCTGGAGTTTCTCGTTCGGCGTCTCCGCGCTGGCAACCACCGGCCTGCACTTAGGGCATAGCAGCCCGTCGGGCTTCTTTCACGCCATCGCCATTCCGCTGTTTATTTTGACCAACATCATCATTGCGATGCTGCTGGTTCGTACGTTTATCTTGCTGATGCAGGGCAAACTTCTGGTGCGCGCTGACAAAGCACAGCTTATGCAATCTGAGGAAAAGAAATGACTGTTGATGAGAACTACTTCACCGAAAAATATGGCCTCACCCGTACGCACTCTGAGGTGCTGTACAGCGCCGGGATCGTCAAGCCGGGTAAAACCCTTGATCTGGGCTGCGGTAACGGGCGCAACAGCCTGTATCTGGCGGCCAACGGCTATGATGTGACCGCCTGGGATAAAAATCCCATGAGCATTGATAACATCGAGCGCATCAAAGCGGCAGAAGGGATTAGCCATCTGCAGACGGCGATCAAAGACCTGAACACCCTCAGCTTTGACGGCGAGTACGATTTTATCCTCTCCACCGTGGTGATGATGTTCCTGGAAGCGAAGACCATTCCCGGCCTGATTGCCAATATGCAGCAGTGCACCAAACCGGGCGGGTATAACCTGATTGTCGCCGCGATGGACACGGAGGATTATCCTTGCACCGTGGGCTTCCCGTTCGCGTTCAAAACGGGCGAACTGAGCAACTACTATGAAGGCTGGGAGTTGCTCAAGTACAACGAAGAGGTTGGTGAGTTACACCGCACCGACGAGAACGGCAACCGCATTAAACTGCGCTTCGCCACGCTTCTGGCGCGCAAGCCAGCTTAACGCGCGGCCAGCAGACAGAGCTGAAGGGCGGTGTGGTAAGAGGCCTCGAACGAACTGAGCGGGAGAAACTCAAACTTCGAATGGAAGTTATGGGCACCGGTAAAGAAGTTCGGGGTCAGCAGCCCTTTGGCTGACAGCGCTGCGCCGTCCGTACCGCCGCGCATGGGCGTCGGTTTTGGCGCAATGCCAAGCGACCTCATGGCCTCAAACATCAGGTCGATGGCGCGCCTGTCTTCCCCAATCGCGTTGCTGATGTTGCTGTACGTATCCTCAATGTGGAATGCGACCCTGGCCGTTGGGTGCTGCGCGGCTATCTTCTCTGCCACGCTTGCGATCTGCTGTTTACGTGCGGCAAAGCTTGCGGTATCGAAATCACGAATGTTTGCCTTGAGCACCGCCTCACTTTGCCCGGCCTGAATGCCGTTGAACCAGATATAACCTTCACGTCCCTCGGTGCATTCCGGGGTTTGCTGGCGATCGAAATGGCTGATGAAATCAGCGGCCATCAGCAGCGGGTTTACCAGCACGCCTTTGGCTGACATCGGGTGCGCCGTGACGCCGGTGAAACGGATCTCCGCCGCTGCGGCGTTGAAGTTCTCATACACAATCTCGCCCAGCTCACAGCAGTCGATGGTCCAGGCAAAGTCCACGTCGAAACGTGCCAGGTCCAGCGCTTTGGCACCACACAATCCAATCTCTTCGTCGGGCACAAACGCCACGACAATTTCGCCATGGCGATGTTCTGCCGTCAGGTTTTCAAGCAGGGTCATGACCACGGTAACGGCGGATTTATTATCTGCGCCTAATACGCTGGTTCCGTCGCTAAAAATAATCTCTTCATCAGGGTAAGCCAGAATTTCAGGGTGCTCTTTTACGCGAAGCCAGATGTCTTTCTCTTTATTCAAACAGAGGTCTTCACCGCGAAAGGTTAATATTTGTGGATGAATATCCGGTGATAATCCGACATCAACGGTATCGATATGGGTGATAAATCCAATTCGTGGTGCGCCCTCAACATTTCCTTTTTTTACCGCGGTGACGGTGGCGAATTCATCGATCGCTATGTCGCTTAAACCCAGCTCTTTCAACTCGTTAGCCAGCTCACGCGCCATGTCATGCTGGCCCGGCGTGGAGGGCAGGGTTTTCGCTTTCGGATCGCTCTGGCTGGTAATGGCGAGATAGCGGAAAAAGCGTTGGGTTAATTGTCTGGAGAGGGGGGAAGCCATAGTGATTCCTTCTTTTTTGTTTTATCAGGTGTTTGCAATCTCACTTTAATGTTATTTATGAAATGGCAAAAGAATTAATTAGCCGTCGAATTAAAAAGACAGGATCAGCCAATGAATTGCAAACTTACAACGTTAACTCTGGCACTTGCTGCGCTGACGGTCAGTTCCACCGTCGCGGCAAAAACGCTGGTGTATTGCTCCGAAGGATCGCCAGAAAACTTCAACCCTCAACTGTATACCTCCGGCACCAGCGTGGATGCCAGCGCTGTACCGGTCTATAACCGGCTGGTGGATTTTAAACCGGGCACCACGGAGCTGGTACCGAGCCTCGCAGAACGCTGGGAGGTGAGCGAGGACGGCAAGGTATATACCTTCCACCTGCGTAAAGGCGTTAAATTCCAGAGCAACAAAGCGTTTACGCCGACGCGCGACTTCAACGCCGACGACGTGATCTTTTCGTTCATGCGCCAGAAAGACGTCAATCATCCTTACCATAACGTCTCTAATGGCAGCTATTCCAACTTCGAGAGCCTGGAGTTCGGCAGCCTGATCGTCGCTATCGACAAGGTCGATGACCATACGGTGCGCTTCACGCTGGCCCATCCGGAAGCGCCGTTCGTGGCTGACCTGGCCTGGTATTTCGCCTCGATCCTGTCAGCGGAATATGCTGACGCGATGCTTAAAGCGGGCACGCCAGAGAAGGTGGACATGGATCCGATTGGCACCGGGCCGTTTAAGCTGGCGCAATACCAGAAGGATTCCCGCATCCTGTTCACGGCGTTCCCGGAATACTGGCAGGGCAAATCAAAGCTCGATCGTCTGGTGTTCACCATCACGCCGGATGCCTCGGTGCGGTTTGCCAAAATCGAGAAGAACGAGTGTCAGGTGATGCCGTTCCCGAACCCGGCAGATCTGCCGCGCATGAAGGCGAACAAGGACATCAACCTGATGAGCAAGGCCGGGCTCAACACCGGTTTTCTCGCTTTCAACACCCAGAAGCCGCCGCTGGATAACGTAAAAGTTCGCCAGGCGCTGGCAATGGCGATCAACAAACCGGCGATCATTGATGCGGTGTTCCACGGCACCGGTACGGAGGCGAAAAATCTGCTGCCGCCGGGCGTCTGGAGCGCGGACGATAAGCTCAAGGATTACGCCTGGGATCCTGAGAAGGCAAAAGCGCTCTTAAAAGAGGCCGGATTCGCCAACGGGGTGAGCATCGACCTGTGGGCGATGCCAGTGCAACGTCCGTACAACCCCAACGCAAAACGCATGGCAGAGATGATTCAGGCAGACTGGGCGAAGATCGGCGTGCAGACCAAAATCGTGACGTATGAGTGGGGGGAATACCTCAAGCGCGTGAAGGGCGGTGAACATCAGGCGGCGTTAATGGGCTGGACCACCGCGACGGGGGATCCGGACAACTTCTTCGGGCCGCTGTTTACCTGTACCTCGGCGAATGGCGGGTCGAACTCGGCCAGGTGGTGCTATAAGCCGTTCGACAAGGTTATCGCCGAAGCAAAATCGATAACCGATCGCGATAAACGTGTCGCGCTGTATAAAGAGGCACAGCAGATGATGCATGACCAGATGCCCGCCGTGATGATTGCGCATTCCACCATTTTCGAGCCGGTGCGAAAAGAGGTGACAGGCTACGAAATTGACCCGTTTGGCAAACATCTTTTCTGGCAGGTGGATATGAATAAGTAATATCTGAATTGCCCGGCGCGCCGGGCAATCTTTTCGCATTTTGTGCTGCCATCGTCATTTTTTGCCACAACAGACGCCCCCCTTTTTTGCTATAACTTCAATTGCATACTTGCAGATAACCTGGAATCCCATCATGCGTACTCATTCCCTGTTTAAGGTCGCGTTGCTCTCCGGCCTTTTGGCAATGGCGGGCTGTGCCTCTAAAGTCGCAGCACCTGACCAGTTTTCTGGTTTTTTAAAAGACTACTCTGGCTTGCAACAAACAACGTCTGCGACGGGGAAACCCACGCTGCGTTGGGTAGATCCGTCGTATAACCCCGATAATTACGACAGCATTATCTGGACGCCGATTACCTATTATCCGGAACCCAAACCCACTACGCAGATTGGTAAACGCACGCTTGATGAGTTGCGCAATTACACCAACGACAAGCTGAAAGCGGCCGTTGCCCAGCGTAAACAGATTGTCACCACCCCGGGTAAACACAGCCTGATCTTCCGTGGCGCAATCACCGGCGTCAGCTCGCAGAAAGAGGGGCTGCAGTTCTACGAAGTGGTTCCTGTTGCGCTGGTCGTGGCCGGCACGCAGATGGCGACCGGGCATCGCACCATGGACACGCATCTGTTCTTTGAAGGTGAGCTGATTGATGCCGCCACCAACAAACCGGTGGTGAAGGTGGTTCGTAAAGGAGAAGGGAAAGAGCTGGCGAATGAAAATACGCCGCTGACCTTCCAGACGCTGAAGCAGGTGGTTGATGACATGGCGACGGACGCCACCATGTTTGATGTGAATAAGACTGCGAAATAATGGATAAGGCCTGCAATGTGCAGGCCTTATTTTTCACGCCATCCGCAGACGTCTGAACCAGGTCTCCGGTTTGGTAAACATCACCATATTCCCGCCCAGGATCAGCACTAACCCCACGATCCCATTCATGTGCCAGACATACCCCTCGTAAAACGTTGAGATAGTCAACGCCACCAGTGGAAACAGCAGCGTACTGTAAGCCGCTTTGCCGGGGCCGATGCGTCCCACCAGCGTAAAGTACGCGCCAAACGCAATCACCGATCCGAACAGGGCAAGATACAGCAGAGCGCCCAGGTAGGTCACCGTCCACTCCGGCACAAAGCTATCGCCGCGGAACAACGCAATGACGCCCATGATTACCGTTCCGTAAAGCATCGCCCAGGCGTTGGTCGTCATGGTTTCCAGCCCGTTGCGCTGATGACGCATACTGATCATATTGCCCAGCGAGAACCCATAGGTACCAAGCGCTGAAAGGCCAATCCCGGTCAGCAGCGAGGCGCTCCAGCCGCTCGCCAGCAGATCGTCCCAGAAGAGGGTGACAATTCCCGTCAGGCCCAGCGCGGCTGCCGTCCAGAATCGTGCCGGCGGGCGCTGCCCGAAGAAGAGAAAGCTGTTAATGGCGTTATACAGCACCGCCATCGAGAAGATAACTGACTCCAGTCCGGTGTTGATATGCGCCGCTGCGGTGTAAAAACACCAGAAGTTGAAACAGAAGACGCAACATCCCTGAAGTACGCAGAAGAGGTGATCCCGTACCGCCAGCCTGCGCAAGCGACGCAGGGCAATCAACACGATCATCATCGTGGCGCTGGCGACGGCGAAGCGCCAGAAAATCGACACGGGCGCCGCAACCGGCCCCTGTTGCAGAAAAATGGCGATCCAGGTGGTTCCCCAGATGATAACCACCAGCCCGTACAGTAGTGCGTTCATTGTTCCTCTCTTACGTCACGGCGAAAAGGAGAGTGTGGCGCGTTCTTCCCGGGCTGGCTTTCAACGGTTTGCGCAGGACTTGCAAATTCTTGCGCTTTTTTATCCGCCGGGATCTGGCAAGTGGCTGCAACACTTCTTAGACTGACACTCTGATTAATCACCTGTTAACGGCCATGTCTCACGCTTACGACACCTTTGAAACGCTACGCCAGCAGAACGCGGTGCTTCGGGAAACCGTGGCGCTCAACTCCGGCATTCAGCTGGCGGCGTGGTACAACAAGCACGATACGATCACCGTTAAAAGTAACCACCATACGCTGAGCCTGTACGTGGCAGACGGTTACGAGAGTTACCAAAAAACGCCGGGCGGCTGGAAGAACGGCGGCGGCCCCGATCGTTTTTGCCTGATGCCCAAAGAGAGCGAATCGACCTGGGATATCCGCGATGACCTGTCGTTTGTGCATCTCTACTGTACCGACGAACATTTACGGGACGTCGGGGAGAAGATCTGGGACAAACGGCCACTGTCGCTCACGCTGGACGAAAAAATCTTCGGCAGCGACCCAAAAATTACCGCCCTGTACCGGCAGTTTTTGCTTGGCTGCGACTGGCAGCAAAAAGCCAATCAGCTCACCCTGAGCACGGCATCAACGCTGCTGCTGACCCATCTTTTGCAGAATTACGCCAACGTGCAGTGGAAACTGCCGGTGGTGACCGGCGGGCTATCGCCGTTTGTACTGCGCAACGTGGTGGCGTTTATCGAGGAAAACCTCGCGCAGCCGCTGACCCTGGCGGATCTGGCAAGCCAGGCGGCGCTGAGCGAATATCATTTCGCCAGGATGTTCCGCCAGTCGATGGGGCAAGCCCCGCACCAGTACGTCATGCACCGGCGGATGGAAAAGGCCAAAGCGCTGATCCAGCACACCGCCATGCCGCTCACCGATATCGCGATGGCCTGCGGATTTAACTCCGCCAGCCATTTCAGTAACCGCTTTCGCAGCGTGCTGGGCGTCACTCCGTCACAGTTACGCGCGACGAAGGTGTGAAAACACGCCGTAGCATAGTCCGCCCAGAATAAGCCCCCAGAACGCCGAACCAATCCCCATCATCGTTACGCCGCTGGCGGTCACCAGAAAGGTGATAATGGCTGCGTCTCGCTCCGTTTCGTTGTGCAACGCCTGGTAAAGGCTGCCGCTGATAGTGCTGAGCAGCGCCAGCCCGGCCAGCGTCTGGATCCAGCTCAACGGCAGGGCAGCCATCAGCACGGTGATGGAGCCGCCAAACAGACCGGCCAGCAGGTAAAACACCCCTGCGGCGGCGGCCGCTATCCAGCGTTTACCGGCGTCCGGGTGTGCATCCGGGCTTTGGCAGATGGCCGCGGTAATGGCGGCGATACAGATCGAAAACACGCCGAAGGGCGAAAGCAGCAGGGCCAGCCCGCCGGTAAAAATCATCAGCGGTGATACCGCCAGCGGATACCCGGACGCCTTCATGGTGGCAAAACCGGGGGCATTTTGTGAGGCCATGGTGACGAGGAAGAAGGGTAACCCGATGCTCATTACGCTGCTGAAAGAGAAGGTCGGTGCCACAAACTCAGGCATGACGAAAGAGAGAACAATCTTATTTGTGACAATGTCACCTCCGGCCCATGCCGCTGCGATGCCAGTGAGTAATGTCGCGACGATGGCATAGCGCGGCGCAAGGGCTTTCGCGACCAGCCAGGCGAGCAGCATACTGCCGCAGAGCAGAAGATGACCGTCAAGATGGCTGAAAGCCTGCAGGCCAAAATGCAGTAATACCCCGGCCAGCATCGCCGCGGCGAGTGAATGGGGGATCAGCTGCATCAGGCGCGCAAACAGCCCGGTCGCGCCGCACAACAGGATCAGCGCATTGGCAAAGATAAAAACGCCGATGGTTTCCGAAAGCGTGATGCCGTGCAGGCTGGTGGCCAGCAGCGCCGCGCCGGGCGTTGACCAGGCCGTCAGCACCGGCGCTTTGTACCACCACGACAACGCGAGGGTGCTGATCCCCATGCCAATCCCGAGGGCAGTCATCCAGCCGGCAATCTGCTGCGCGCTGGCACCCGCAGCAGCGGCAGCCTGCCAGATGATGGCCGCCGAGCTGGCGTACCCGACCAGTACGGCAACGAACCCGGCCAGCATGGCTGGGAAGAGAGGAGAGGGACTGCGCATAAAAAACTCCGTTGTGCGTTATAACGTCCGATATACGGTATCACTGTGCGTTATAGCGCACAAGTGGTATGCTATCCGGTAACGGAGGGACTATGGACATGACACAACACCTTGCATCCACGTTGAAGGCGCTACGCCAGGCGCGCGGATGGAGTTTATCGATGCTGGCGGAAAAGACCGGCGTCTCAAAAGCGATGCTGGGGCAGATTGAACGCAACGAATCCAGCCCGACGGTCTCGACGCTGTGGAAGATTGCCACCGGCCTGAACGTGCCGTTTTCGGCATTCATTACGCCAGAGGCTGAATCCCCGGCGGTTTACGACCCTCAGCAGCAGGCGATGGTGGTGAAACCGCTGTTTCCCTGGGATGAGGCATTAAAGTTTGACCATTTCTCCATTACCCTGGCACCGGGTGCCCTGAGCGAATCCACGCCCCACGAGGCCGGGGTGATTGAACATGTGGTGGTGATAAGCGGCGAGCTGGAGATGAACATCGACGGTGTGTGGCGCACGATCGTCGCCGATTCCGGGGTCCGTTTTGCGGGCGACAAACCGCACGCCTACCGCAACAGCGGCACCCGCACCGTGCATTTTCATTCGCTGATCCATTATCCCCGCTGAGGGTACGCAAAATGGTTCCGTTGGCGCAGAGTTCTGACTACAATAGCCGCCATTTTGACCATAACGGATAACGACGAAGTATGCGCCTGCACTCCCATCATCTTGAACTGTTAAGCCCGGCCCGCGACGCCGCCATCGCCCGTGAAGCGATCCTTCACGGTGCCGATGCCGTCTACATTGGCGGCCCGGGCTTTGGTGCCCGCCATAACGCCAGCAACAGCCTGAGCGATATTGCCGGTCTGGTTCCGTTCGCCCACCGCTACGGCGCAAAGGTGTTCGTGACCCTGAACACCATTCTTCATGATGATGAACTGGAGCCTGCGCAGCGTCTGATCACCGACCTGTACGAAACGGGCGTGGATGCTCTGATTGTTCAGGACATGGGCGTGCTGGAGCTGGACATCCCACCGATTGAGCTTCATGCCAGCACCCAGTGCGATATCCGTACCGTGGAAAAGGCGAAGTTCCTCTCTGACGTCGGTTTTTCGCAAATCGTTCTGGCGCGAGAGCTGAACCTGAACCAGATCCGCGATATTCACCAGGCAACGGATGCGACGATTGAGTTCTTCATTCACGGCGCGCTGTGCGTTGCCTACTCCGGTCAGTGCAACATTTCTCACGCCCAGACCGGGCGTAGCGCTAACCGCGGAGACTGCTCGCAGGCCTGCCGTCTGCCGTATACCCTGAAAGACGATCAGGGCCGCGTCGTCGCGTTCGAAAAACACCTCCTGTCGATGAAAGACAACGATCAGACGGCCAATCTTGGCGCGCTGATCGACGCTGGCGTGCGCTCCTTCAAGATTGAAGGTCGCTACAAAGACATGAGCTACGTGAAGAACATCACCGCGCATTACCGCCAGATGCTGGATGCGATCATCGACGATCGCGGGGATCTGGCGCGCGCGTCGGCGGGGCGGACAGAGCATTTCTTTATCCCGTCCACGGATAAAACTTTCCACCGCGGCAGCACGGACTACTTCGTGAACGCGCGTAAAGGGGATATCGGCGCGTTCGATTCACCGAAATTTGTCGGTCTGCAGGTTGGCGAAGTGCTGAAAGTCGCGAAAGACTATCTGGATGTAGAAGCGACCGAGCCGCTGGCAAACGGCGATGGCCTGAACGTAATGATCAAACGTGACGTGGTGGGATTCCGCGCCAACACGGTGGAGAAGACCGGGGAAAACCGCTATCGCGTCTGGCCCAACGAAATGCCTGCCGATCTCTTCAAAGCGCGTCCCCATGCTGCGCTCAACCGTAACCTCGATCACAACTGGCAGCAGGCGCTGCTGAAAACCTCCAGCGAGCGCCGTATTGCGGTCGATATTGAGCTGGGGGGCTGGGAAGAGCAGCTGATCCTGACCATGACCTGTGAGGACGGTATTAGCGTTACGCATACCCTCGACGGCATGTTTGACGTCGCGACCAATCCGGAAAAAGCGCTGAACAACCTGAAGGATGGCGTGGCGAAATTGGGGCAGACGCTGTACTACGCCCGCAACATCGACGTGAAACTGGCGGACGCGCTGTTTGTCCCGAACAGCCTGTTAAACCAGTTCCGCCGTGAAACGGCAGACATGCTGGACGCGGCGCGCCTGGCCCAGTATCCGCGCGGCAGCCGTAAAGCAGAAACCGTGCCTGCGCCCGTTTACCCTGACACCCAATTATCCTTCCTGGCGAACGTCTACAACCACAAAGCACGGGCGTTTTACCACCGCCACGGTGTGCAGTTGATCGACGCGGCGTACGAGGCGCATGAAGAGAAAGGCGATGTCCCGGTGATGATCACCAAACATTGTCTGCGCTTCGCCTTTAACCTCTGCCCGAAACAGGCAAAAGGCAATATCAAAAGCTGGAAAGCCACGCCGATGCAGCTGGTCAACGGGGACGAGGTGTTAACCCTGAAATTTGACTGCCGCCCGTGTGAAATGCACGTCATTGGCAAAATGAAAAATCACATCTTCAAAATGCCGCAGCCGGGCAGCATCGTGGCCTCCGTCAGCCCTGACGAGCTGCTGAAAACCCTGCCAAAACGTAAAAGCTAATTAGCGAAAATAGGTCTCCGGTTTGCGCGACTTCTGCCAGGAATGGTGTTCGCGCAGACCTTCCGCTGACTCCTCCGCAACCGCTCTAAGCTCATCACTGTCCGCCTCATGGCGAAGCTGGTGATCGACCGTCCTGACCCACAAATATTCATGCCCTTTATGTCCAGCCATCAACTGGCCTGAAAACAGTGCGCACACAAGCATTACAATAGATAACCCTTGCTTCAACATATCTTCACCACCAAATAACATTTGCCGCTATCATGCCGATAATTCCCTCAGGTTATTATTCGATTATTCAAATAAGCGCAAAGCAAACGTCAATTTATGTCTGGTCAGAGCATTTAATGGGCAAAATGTCACTGCCATTTATGGTGTGCAATCATCACTTAGATTTATCAGTTTTTGATATATAATAAGAATCTTCTGACTAAGGAATGGGTACGATTTAATGGGTAAGGTATTAGGTGTTGCGCTACTTGTCATTGCACTGGGCGTTACAGCCTGTGTGAGCTATTCCTGGGACGACAAACCCGAATATATTCAGTCTGCAGAAACACGCGTAAGTTCCTATTTGACCAGCGACGTGGGCCGGGTCGCCTGCAATAGTACAAAAAAGAACGATCAATACTGGGAATTAGGTTGCACCACCCAGGCTAGTGGTAAAACATTCCAGTTTGCCGTGTATCCAGCCGACCGTGCACCGTACGGGGTTTCACGTCCGTTTTATCTCGAAGCTATCAATGATGAGGCAAAACAGAGTGCAACGGTGGGGCTGATGCGTTATCTGCAAATTAATACGCAGCCAGGCTAAATGTTGTTTAGTCTCTGTTGAATCACTGGATGGTAGAGTTTGGATGTTCCGCAGCCCGGCCTGATGTGTCGGGACGTAGAGACCAAAATACAAATCTATCCATGCAAGCATTTACCGCCAGATTATGGCGGTTTTTTTTTGCCGTTTTACCGGGCTTTTAGCGCACAGGCTTTACGGTACTGGGCCGGTGTTTGCGAAAACTGCAGGCGGAAGTGGTGACGAAGCGTGCTTGCCTGGCCGAATCCCGTCTGCTCTGCAATGCTCTCGACGCTTAAGCGGCTGTGTTCCAGAAACGCCTTCGCCTGCATCAGGCGCGCATTCAGCAGCCAGCGCGTGGGCGTCGTACCGGTGGCATCCTGGAAGCGCCGCAGGAATGTCCGCTGGCTCATGCCAACCCGCTGCGCCAGCGCGTCAACCGTGTGCGGTGAGCTCAGGTGCTGGTGGAGATAATCAAACAGCTGACCAAGGCGTTTGCTCTCACGCAGCTGGGCGACCGGGTGGTTGGGCTGCTGCGTCTGCGAACCGTCCCGGTGCGGGGGAATGACCAGCCGGCGCGCCACCCGGTTGGCCGCCTCGAGGCCGTAATCCCGGCGCACCACATGCAGACATAAATCAATACCTGCCGCGCTGCCCGCGGAGGTCAACATATCCCCCTCATCCTGATACAGCACATCTTCAACCACGTTAATCGCTGGAAAGCGCGTTTTCAGCGTGTCGATGTAGCGCCAGTGGGTGGTGGCTTTTCGCCCGTCGAGCAGGCCGGTTGCCGCCAGAACAAAGACGCCGGAGCAGATGGTAAGCACCTGGCAGCCGCGGGCGTTCGCCACGCGCAGTGCCTGACAAAGCGCCGGTGGAACCGGCTCATCCACGCCACGCCACCCGGGAATGATGACCAGGTCGGCGTCATCAAGCAGGCTCAGATTGCCATCCGTCACGATCCGTATCCCGCCTGTGGCCCGCAGTTCGCCCTCGTCAACGCCCGCAACGGCAAACCGATACCAGGATTCGCCCATTTCCGGGCGCGGGAGGCCAAAAATCTCCACCGCCACGCCGAACTCAAAAGTGCATAACCCGTCGTAGGCCAGGGCGACGACGCGGGGGCCGGTTTGCTGACGTAAGGTTGTCATCTTTTGGCTGTTTTCTGGCATAAACGGGGGCATTCACTGGCTGAATTATTCAATAAAGTAGTGGTAACACAAACGCCAACAATGAGGAAGGATCATGAGCTATGTTACTGAATTTCCGGCTGCCGGGGCGCAGGACGCTGCGGCGCACTTTCTGCGCCGGCTGAGCGTCGAGACGGACTGCGCGGACGTCCATCATGCGCTAAACAACCCTGAGCAGGACTTTGTGCTGCTGCACGTCGTCGGCAGTAATGAGCAGTTTGCCCGCCGTCACATACCCGGTGCGCTGCACTTGCCCTGGCGGCAGATGACCGAAGAGCGCATGGCGCACTGGCCGGCCGGAACGCTGTTCGTGGTTTACTGCGCTGGCCCGCACTGTAACGGGGCGGACAGAGCGGCGCTGCAGCTGGCGCGCCTGGGTCGGCCGGTCAAAATCATGCTCGGTGGCATCACCGGCTGGGAGGACGAACAGTTCGAATTTGCGGCGCAACATTCCCCTGTCGCGCCGTGATGATGAATTTATTTCAACACCCGTGAAATTTTCTCAGTTGTCGCCAGGCGGCAGGTATGTCATCTTTTTTGGACATTTAGACATCCAGAAGTCTAAAATTAAAATGCTGAATTATCACTGTCGGCAACTATTACCGACAGCCAAAGGAGATTGCTATGCAGCGACAACACGCCCCATACCGCGCCGACGTAGTCGGCAGTTTTTTACGCCCGGATGCCATTAAGCAGGCTCGCGTGCAGTTCGCCCGGGGTGAAATTGATGCCGGGCAGCTGCGGGCCGTGGAAGATGAGGCCATCCGTCATGTTGTCGAACAACAGTGCGCCTGCGGCCTGCATGTTGTCACCGACGGCGAATTTCGTCGGGCCTGGTGGCACTTCGATTTCTTCGACGGTTTGCAGGGCGTCGAACGCTACGATTCGCAGCAGGGCATTCAGTTTAACGGTGTGCAGACCAAAGCTCACGGGGTTCGCGTGACCGGCAAGCTCGGCTTTGGCGACCATCCTATGCTGGAAGATTTCCGTTATCTGAAAAGCATCAGCGGCAACGCGCAGCCGAAGATGACTATCCCAAGCCCGAGCGTGCTGCACTTCAGGGGCGGTCGCAAAGATATCGATGCGACGGTTTATACGGATCTTGACGTCTATTTTGACGACCTGGCGACCACCTGGCGCGATGCGATCCACGCGTTTTATGAGGCGGGATGTCGCTATCTGCAGCTGGATGACACCGTCTGGGCGTATCTCTGTTCAGACGACCAGCGCCGGCAGATCCGCGAGCGCGGGGATGATCCCGACGAACTGGCGCGTATCTATGCGCGCGTGCTGAACAAGGCGCTGGAAGGCAAGCCGGAGGATCTGACCATTGGTCTGCATGTCTGTCGCGGTAACTTCCGCTCGACGTGGATCTCCGAAGGGGGCTACGAACCGGTGGCAGAAACCCTGTTCGGCACCGTCAACGTCGATGCCTTCTTCCTGGAATATGATAACGATCGCAGCGGTGATTTCGCGCCATTACGATTTGTGCGTCCGGGCAAACAGCAGGTGGTGCTGGGGCTTATTACCACTAAAAACGGCGAGCTGGAAAACCCGGAGGGCGTTAAAGCGCGTCTGGAAGAGGCGTCGCAGTACGTCGCCAAAGCGCAAATTTGCCTCAGCCCGCAGTGCGGTTTTGCCTCCACGGAAGAGGGCAACAGCCTGAGTGAAGATCAGCAGTGGGACAAAGTACGGCTGGTCACGCAAATCGCCAGCGAAGTCTGGTTGTTATCTGAAATGTTATAATATAACATGCCTCACTCTTATAACACGGAGTGAGGGTTTTGTTGTGGCTGCACATATTGGAAAATTTGCAATGACTCTGGGGGCCCTGCTGGTCAGCGGCCAGCTGTTTGCGCATTCGCACGGTCACCAGATGACGGAAGCGGAGCAGAAAGCGGCAAACGGCGTTTTTGAAGACAAAGACGTTAAGGACAGAAAACTGTCCGACTGGGACGGCGTCTGGCAGTCGGTCTATCCTTTCTTACTCGACGGCTCGCTGGATCCGGTTTTCAAAAAGAAAGCGGAAAAAGACAAAAGCAAATCCTTTGATGAAGTGAAAGCCTACTACCGCACCGGCTATGCGACCGACGTCGACACCATCGGCATCGAAGATAACGTGATGGAATTCCATAAGGGCAAAGAGGTCAGCCGTTGCCATTATGACTACAGTGGCTACAAAATTTTGACCTACACCTCAGGCAAAAAAGGGGTGCGTTATCTGTTCGAGTGTAAGGACGCCAGCAGTAAGGCACCGAAATTCGTGCAGTTCAGCGACCACACCATCGCGCCGAAAGCCTCTGCGCACTTCCATATCTTTATGGGCAATACCTCACACGACGCGCTGCTGAAAGAGATGGATAACTGGCCGACCTACTATCCTAACGAGATGTACAAAGAGCAGGTTGTAGAAGAGATGTTGCACCACTAAGCTGTTGATTTTGCCGGGTGGCGGCTTCGCGAACCCGGCCTACAACGACGTGAATGTAGGCC
>NZ_JASCAM010000005.1:0-1022 GCF_029967835.1 Enterobacter sp. V87_3
TGTAGGTGAAGCCCCTGCGGGTGGAGCTGAAATCAGTCGAAGATACCAGCTGGCTGCAACTGTTTATTAAAAACACAGCACTGTGCAAACACGAAAGTGGACGTATACGGTGTGACGCCTGCCCGGTGCCGGAAGGTTAATTGATGGGGTTAGCGGCAACGCGAAGCTCTTGATCGAAGCCCCGGTAAACGGCGGCCGTAACTATAACGGTCCTAAGGTAGCGAAATTCCTTGTCGGGTAAGTTCCGACCTGCACGAATGGCGTAATGATGGCCAGGCTGTCTCCACCCGAGACTCAGTGAAATTGAACTCGCTGTGAAGATGCAGTGTACCCGCGGCAAGACGGAAAGACCCCGTGAACCTTTACTATAGCTTGACACTGAACACTGGTCCTTGATGTGTAGGATAGGTGGGAGGCTTTGAAGCGTGGACGCCAGTCTGCGTGGAGCCATCCTTGAAATACCACCCTTTAATGGCTGGTGTTCTAACGTGGACCCGTAATCCGGGTTGCGGACAGTGTCTGGTGGGTAGTTTGACTGGGGCGGTCTCCTCCCAAAGAGTAACGGAGGAGCACGAAGGTTAGCTAATCCTGGTCGGACATCAGGAGGTTAGTGCAATGGCATAAGCTAGCTTGACTGCGAGAGTGACGGCTCGAGCAGGTGCGAAAGCAGGTCATAGTGATCCGGTGGTTCTGAATGGAAGGGCCATCGCTCAACGGATAAAAGGTACTCCGGGGATAACAGGCTGATACCGCCCAAGAGTTCATATCGACGGCGGTGTTTGGCACCTCGATGTCGGCTCATCACATCCTGGGGCTGAAGTAGGTCCCAAGGGTATGGCTGTTCGCCATTTAAAGTGGTACGCGAGCTGGGTTTAGAACGTCGTGAGACAGTTCGGTCCCTATCTGCCGTGGGCGCTGGAGAATTGAGGGGGGCTGCTCCTAGTACGAGAGGACCGGAGTGGACGCATCACTGGTGTTCGGGTTGTCATGCCAATGGCACTGCCCGGTAGCTAAATGCGGAA
>NZ_JASCAM010000006.1:0-996 GCF_029967835.1 Enterobacter sp. V87_3
GTTTTTTACAGACCAGGCACCGACTGTATATGTCCTCAAAACCCTTTGAAGATCCGCGGATTCTGCCCGGTGGCCCGGGGATTACCTATACCGTGGATGATGGTATGGGAAATAAAGTTTATGGAAAGCTAAAACCGGGTTTTTCTGGACCAGCTTGGGGAATGGATTACATCACCAGACAGGGTCTCAAAGAGGATATATCTCAATTTAAGTTAAATTATCAGGGTCTACCGGATAAGGTCCCCGAAGTGAAGGGCTATACCGGCTGGGATCATATGCGCTGTGATATGAATGCGGGGCGATAACTGATGAAAGGATTCTGTATCGTTTTTGCAGCTACGTCCGTTTGGCTGGCGACAGGTTGTCAGGCGAAAGAACCGCCAACGCAGGTAGTATATCGGTTTGATGGTCATCGCTACCTCGAACTCAAAGGCTGGGATTGCGAAGGGGAAATCTGGTACATCGATATAAAGCGAGGTATCCGTTCACAAATAGCCAGCCAGTTTTATCGAATCTTTACCAAAAAATTCGTGCATCCATCAGAACGCTATCTCGCAATTCCATGGTGGGGAAATGTTACTGGTGGGTTTTCAGTATCCAAAGATTATGGGAAAACATGGGAAAGAGGGGGGGCAACTATGTCGCCAGGAAGTAACGAACCTGACGGAAGTAACGCTCCTTATTATGATGATGTTATCTCTTTCACCGTCGTCAACGATCAGGGTTTTTTACAGACCAGGCACCGACTATATATGTCCTCAAAACCCTTTGAAGATCCTCGGATTCTGCCCGGCGGGCCGGGTATTACCTATACCGTGGATGACGGTATGGGAAATAAAGTCAGTGGCAAGCTGGAACCCCGTTCACCTGGCTGGGCCTGGGGGATGGTCTATATGACTAAGCAGGGGCTTGAGGGCAGCACGCAGCAACTCAAGACTAATTGGCAAGATTTACCCGACAGCGTACCCGAAGTGAAGGGATATACCGGCTGGGATC
>NZ_JASCAM010000007.1:0-641 GCF_029967835.1 Enterobacter sp. V87_3
TTGATACCAACGATTTCAACTTCTTCGCCAACTTTAACGATACCGCGCTCTACACGACCGGTAACAACGGTACCACGACCGGAGATGGAGAATACGTCTTCGATTGGCAGCAGGAATGGCTTGTCAATCGCACGCTCTGGTTCTGGGATGTAAGAATCCAGGAAGCCTGCCAGCTCAACAATCTTCGCTTCCCACTCTGCTTCGCCTTCCAGCGCTTTCAGCGCGGAACCACGAACGATTGGGGTGTCGTCGCCCGGGAAATCGTACTGAGACAGCAGTTCACGAACTTCCATCTCTACCAGTTCCAGCAGCTCTTCGTCATCAACCATGTCGCATTTGTTCAGGAACACGATGATGTAAGGAACGCCTACCTGACGACCCAGCAGGATGTGCTCACGGGTCTGAGGCATTGGGCCGTCAGTCGCAGCAACAACCAGGATCGCGCCGTCCATCTGCGCAGCACCGGTGATCATGTTTTTAACATAGTCGGCGTGGCCTGGGCAGTCTACGTGTGCGTAGTGGCGAGTCGGGGTGTCATACTCAACGTGGGACGTGTTGATGGTGATACCACGCGCTTTTTCTTCTGGTGCGTTATCGATCTGGTCGAATGCGCGAGCAGAACCACCGTAGGTCTTAGCCAG
>NZ_JASCAM010000008.1:0-626 GCF_029967835.1 Enterobacter sp. V87_3
TTTATGGGGTGACTGCGTACCTTTTGTATAATGGGTCAGCGACTTATATTCTGTAGCAAGGTTAACCGTATAGGGGAGCCGAAGGGAAACCGAGTCTTAACTGGGCGTTAAGTTGCAGGGTATAGACCCGAAACCCGGTGATCTAGCCATGGGCAGGTTGAAGGTTGGGTAACACTAACTGGAGGACCGAACCGACTAATGTTGAAAAATTAGCGGATGACCTGTGGCTGGGGGTGAAAGGCCAATCAAACCGGGAGATAGCTGGTTCTCCCCGAAAGCTATTTAGGTAGCGCCTCGTGAACTCATCTTCGGGGGTAGAGCACTGTTTCGGCTAGGGGGCCATCCCGGCTTACCAACCCGATGCAAACTACGAATACCGAAGAATGTTATCACGGGAGACACACGGCGGGTGCTAACGTCCGTCGTGAAGAGGGAAACAACCCAGACCGCCAGCTAAGGTCCCAAAGTCATGGTTAAGTGGGAAACGATGTGGGAAGGCACAGACAGCCAGGATGTTGGCTTAGAAGCAGCCATCATTTAAAGAAAGCGTAATAGCTCACTGGTCGAGTCGGCCTGCGCGGAAGATGTAACGGGGCTAAACCATGCACCGAAGCTGCGGCAGCGAC
>NZ_JASCAM010000009.1:0-537 GCF_029967835.1 Enterobacter sp. V87_3
ATCAGCGTGCCTTCTCCCGAAGTTACGGCACCATTTTGCCTAGTTCCTTCACCCGAGTTCTCTCAAGCGCCTTGGTATTCTCTACCTGACCACCTGTGTCGGTTTGGGGTACGATTTCGTGTTACCTGATGCTTAGAGGCTTTTCCTGGAAGCAGGGCATTTGTTACTTCAGCACCGTAGTGCCTCGTCATCACACCTCAGCGTTAACAAGGAACCGGATTTACCTGGAACCTCCGCCTACATGCTTAAACCGGGACAACCGTCGCCCGGCTAACATAGCCTTCTCCGTCCCCCCTTCGCAGTAACACCAAGTACAGGAATATTAACCTGTTTCCCATCGACTACGCCTTTCGGCCTCGCCTTAGGGGTCGACTCACCCTGCCCCGATTAACGTTGGACAGGAACCCTTGGTCTTCCGGCGAGCGGGCTTTTCACCCGCTTTATCGTTACTTATGTCAGCATTCGCACTTCTGATACCTCCAGCATGCCTCACAGCACACCTTCAACGGCTTACAGAACGCTCCCCTACCCAACAAC